>JBGSOR010000590.1:0-1531 GCA_041738985.1 Chromatiaceae bacterium
GTGGCGACGATCTCCAGCGCCGCGACCGGGGCCGCAGCGGCGACCGCGGCCAGGGTCAGCAGCCCGATCAGGGCTGCGCAAAGACGTCCGATCATGTGCTTCTGCCTCATATGCATCTGGGCGGGCTAAAAGGTGTGGGCCCCGTGGCTCCCCATGCTGACCAGGAACTGGAGATAAAAGGCGTCGAAGCGCTCGCGCTCGCCCGGCTCCACGAGGATGTCGTTGCGCGCGTACTGGGCGCGCAGGCGCGAGAACTCTGAGAGATTCCAGGTCAGGTCCAGGGTCCAGCGGTCCGATGAGCCGAAGTCCTGGTCCGTCGGGCCGCCGCTGACCTCATTGGTCATCCCGAAGATGTCGTAGCGCAGACCCGCGGTCCACTTGGGCGCAAAGCCGTAGACCGCCTGGGCATAGAGCCCGTCGCTGGTGAAGTCGCGGGAGGCCCCCAGCGCCTCCGGGTGGGGGCTGGAGCGGATCGACAGGTCCTTGGTAGAGCGCAGGTATTCGGTCTGGAGCTTGAAGTCTCTGTGACCCTCGGCGCCGTCGCCGTCGTATTTGTAGACGAGGTCGATGCCCCAGATACCGGCGTATCCCGCCAGGGCGTTGTAATGGACGATCTCGTCATGGTCATGGTCATCGCCCGCGTGCTCGTGCACGTCGTCCGAGTGCTCATGCGCGTCGTCCGCGGGGGCTGCGTGGGTGTGGCTGTGGACCTCCTGATGTTGATTGTTCCGTGCGTAGGAGACACCGAATTGCAGAGCGTGCCGCTCAGGCAGGTCCGGGGCGACCTTGGCGAAGGCCGTCCACAGACGCGGTCCCTCGTTCTCCTCGCCCAGATAGCCCACGTTATCCGCCAGCAGCGCCCGCTGGTCCGCATCCACCACGGCGCCGAAGCGCTCCTGGTCGCCCTGGGCCAGTTCGGCCCCGACCAGGGTGTAGAACGGCAGCGGCGGTAACCAGGTCAACTGCACGCCCGTATCCTGGAGCCCATGGGCGCCGAGCAGATTGAGATAGGGCAGGTTCTGGTCGACGAAGTCCCACTGATGGGGGTGCTGCTTGTTGATATAGCCAAAGTCGCTCAGGAACTTACCGCCCTTCATGCGGAGCCCGTAGGGCAGGGCGCGGGTCTGGAACCAGCCCTCCTCCAACTCGACTTCCCCGTCCCCGTCGATGGCGACAAAGAGTGCCGCGTCGAAATAGGGGTCCACCGTGGCGGTGAAGGACAACTCGGCCTCGCGGAAGTTGAAGCCGTTCTCCGCGGCCCCGTGGCTGTGTGCCGCCGACTCGACCGCGGCCTCCTCCCCGTGGGTGTGAGGGGCCAATTGGGACGGCTGGTAGGCATCGCCCACCAGCGCCGAGCCCTCGCCGCCGATTCCATCGTGGTAATAGTTTCCGTCCAGGATCACGGCGATCTGTGGATTGAAGGCGCTGCCCGAGGACAGGGCGCCCAACACCCCGCCGCTGCTCGCCGCCGGGGACGGTGCACCTGGATCGGCGCTCGGGGCGGTCATGGGTCGGGATGCGGCGGGGTCGG
>JBGSOR010000007.1:0-6247 GCA_041738985.1 Chromatiaceae bacterium
CCCCGGAACCACAGGGTCGAGGCGGCGATCGACGCGGCGGTCGCCGGCGACCTCGATCCGCTCGATGCGCTGGTGCAGGCGCTTGCCGATCCTTGGGGCGAGCGCCCCGAGGGCGACGATTACACGCGGCCGCCGGAGCCCCATGAGGTCGTGCAGCAGACGTTCTGCGGGACCTGAAGTCCCGGGGTCTTGCCTGGCGGCGGCATGCCGCGCCCCCTGCCGAAGCGATACGGGTACGGTCTGCCATAATTATGGATGACGGTAATCGGCATCGGTCTGCTGAGAGATGCTGCGCCTCGGCAGGGGCTTTGGTCGGCCTCCACGGGGTTGCGTCCATCCCCCAACCCCGTAAAGGCAGGCGGTCGGCATGTTCTTCTTCGCGTATGACGGCTCGATCAACGGCGACTGGGTCAGCCACTATGCCGTTCAATTGGCGGCCGCTCGCCAAGACCACAGGTTGACGCTGGTCCATGTCCGCAACGGGCGCACAAGCGAGGCGACGCTCGCAGAGAAGCTGCAGCGGATGCGAGGGGAGTGCGAGCGCCACGGCGTCCGGCTCGTCGAGCATCTTTTGTCACCGGTCGGCCGCAGCCTGCTCGACGCCATCCGCTCGGCCGTTCCGGAGGGTCCGGAACATTATCTGGTGTGCGGCACCCGCGCTCGGGGGCGGCGCAACGGCTTTCTGAGCGGCACGACCTCGGAGCAGCTGCTTCGCTCGGGCCATTGCAACGTCCTTGCCGTGCGTGTTGTCCACCCCGGTTTATTGGGGTCGCCGCGCCGGCTGCTGCTCCCGATCGCCGAGCGCGCTGCCGATTTTCGTTCGGGCCTTCCATTCCTGCGGCTCTTCGGTCCTCAGGTCTCGCACCTGCACATCGTATTGGTCGCGCGCGTCGGGCGCGGGCGTTTTCGCCAAATGTCCCATGCGTTCGCAGAAGGTCTGCGCTCGCCCGGCCAGGCCTCTTGCGAACGGGTCGAGCAGGAGATCGTCGAGCAGCTCGGGTTGGGCTCTAAAGTTATGGATGCCCTGGTCATCGTCTCCGACGAGATCCCCCGGGAGATCCTGATCGCGGCCAACAAGACGAGGTCGCAGCTGATCTACATGGGGGCCTCTGAGAGGACTCCGACCGAGCGGTTCTTCTACGGCAATCCGATCGAGCAGGTCCTGCGCGAAGCGACCTGCGACGTCGCCGTCTATCGAGGCATCGCATGATGGCGACAGCGGTGCAGATCCACGAGGTTGCCGCGGGCGATGTCTTCGGACTCTTGCGCAGCCGTGCAGGAGGACTCACGACGCCGGAGGTGGAGGCACGGCGTGCCGAGCTCGGCCCCAACCGCTTCCAGGCCCGTTCGCGCTGGCGCTGGCTGAGCGTCCTGGCCAAGCACTTTTTCAATTTCTTTAGCATCCTGCTCGATATCGCGGCACTGGTCTGTTTCGTTGCCGATGCGATCCAGCCAGGCGAGGGGATGCGGCTGCTCGGCTGGGCCCTGTTGGGCGTCTCGGTGCTGAACGCCCTGTTCGCCTTCGCGCAGGAAATGCGTGCAGAGCGGGCGATGGAGGAGCTGCGCCGATTCCTGCCGCAACGCGTGCGCGTCCGCCGCGAGGGCGCCGAGCGCGAGGTGCTGGCCGAGGACCTGGTGCCGGGAGATGTCCTGCTGCTCGCTGAAGGCGATCGGATCGCCGCCGACGCCAGACTGGTCGAGACGGAAGACCTCTTGGTCAACAACGCACCGCTGACCGGCGAATCCCGTTCGCAGCCGCTGAAGACCGCCGCGACCAAGGGCAGATCCATCGACAGTCCGAATCTGGCCTTTGCCGGCTGCAACGTGCTCCGCGGCAACGGTACGGCCGTGGTCTTTGCCACCGGCCATCGTACCGAGCTCGGCAAGATCGCCGCCCTCTCGCGCGATGTGCGGCGGCCGCTCTCGCCGCTGCAACGCGAAACCGATCGGATTGTTCGAGTGCTCACCTCGATTGCGGTGGTGATGGGGCTCCTGTTCTTCACCTTCGGGGTCGCGAGCGGTCGCTCCCTCTGGGTGAACATCGTCTTCATGCTGGGGATCATCGTCGCCAACGTGCCCGAGGGACTGCTGCCGACCCTAACGCTTGCGCTGTCGATGGCCAGCGTGCGCATGGCGAAGAAACAGGTGTTGGTCAAGAAGCTCGAAGCGGTCGAATCGCTTGGCGCGATCCACGTCATCTGCACCGACAAGACCGGGACCCTGACGCGTAACGAATTGGCGATCACGGCCATGGTGGATCCGATTCAGGGAGTGCCGATTCAGGATCCGACTGCGCTGCGCATGCTGTTTCGGGCCGCGCTGATCGCCTCCGAGGTGCGGCCCGGGTTCGCCTCTGACGATTCGGCGCCGCGCTGGTCCGGGGATCCCATCGACGTCGCCCTGGCACAGCGCTATGGAGAGCTGTTCGGTCCTCCCGACGCCATCATGGCCGAGACATTGCGGCATTTCCCTTTCGATCTGGCCAAGCGGCGGGAAGCCGGTGTATTCGGGAACGGCGGGGAGGTGCTGTTCGCGATCAAGGGGGCCTGGGAGTCGTTGCGCCCGCTCATCGGTCAGCTGCAGGGCGGGGACGGCCGGATCGTCGGCGCCGACGACGACGCGCTGGCCGGGTGCGACGCGATCGTGCATCGGCTGTCGGCCCTGGGGCAGCGCGTGATCGCGATCGCCTCGCGGCGGCTTGATCGCCTGCCCGACCCGAAGGCGCCGGAAGAGTCGTTGGAACGGGGTCTGGTGCTGTGCGGATTCCTCGGGCTCGACGATCCCATCCGCGAGGAGGTGCCTGAAGCGGTTGCCCGGTGCCGCGCCGCGGGCATCCGCGTGCTCTTGATCACCGGCGATCATCCGGATACCGCCGAGGCCGTCGCGCGCGCCTGCGGAATTCTGCGGCCGGACGATCCCGCCGAGCAGCGGGTACTGCACGGTACCGACCTGGAGCGGCTGCGCGAGCAGCAGTTGGCCGAGCGGCTCCGCGACGGCGTCTGCGTCTTCTCGCGCACCACGCCCGAGCAGAAGATGAAGATCGTCGCCGCACTTAAGCGCCTGGGTCTGATCGTCGCCATGACCGGCGACGGCGTCAACGATACACCGGCACTCATGGCGGCCGATGTCGGCATCGCGATGGGCGCCAGCGGCACCGACGTGGCGCGCGAGGCCGCCGATATCGTGCTGCTGGACGACAACTTCGCCTCGATCGCGGCAGGCATCGAGGAAGGTCGCGCCGTGTTCGCCAACATGCAGAAGTTCACGACCTACGTCTTGGCCAGCAACATCCCCGAGATCGTCCCCTTCCTGATCTACATCCTGCTTCCGGTCCCGCTGGCGTTGACCGTGATCCAGATCCTCGCGGTCGACCTTGGCACCGACTTGCTGCCAGCCATCGGGCTGGGCCAAGAGCCGCCCGAGCCGGATAGCATGCAACGTCCACCGCGGCGACTCGATGAACGCCTGCTCTCCGCCCGGCTCATGGTCACCGCCTATTTGTTTCTAGGCGTCATTCAGGCGGCCTTTTCGGTTTTCCTCTTCTTCCTGGTTCTGCATCAGGGCGGTTGGCACTGGGGACAGGAGCTGGCCGAAGGCGATCCGCTGTATCGCTCGGCGACCGGCATCACGCTGGCGACCATCATCTTGATGCAGGTTGGCAACGTCATCGGCCGGCGCTCCCTGCGGGGCAGCGGCCTCGACCGCGGACTGCTTTCCAACCGAATCCTGCTCTTGGGGGTGGCCACCGAGATCCTCTTCTCGTGGATGATTCTCTATGTCCCGACCGTGCAGGCATTTTTGCAAACCGGGCCGGTCTCCTGGCAGATGTATGCGGCGGCCTGGCTTGGCATACCGCTGATGTTCGGTATGGATTATGTCCGTAAGCGCTGGGTGGGCCGCCGGGAGCGGCGACGGCCGCTCGGCTCCTTAGGCCAGCCGACAGGCGCAGGGGTCCCTGGGCCATGAGCGACGCGACGCCCGGACGCCGCTCGCCACAGTCTGGTCCCTGTATTAAACTCCCGGCTACCAGGATCCGCGACCATCGTCTCGACAACCCCGTCTGCGAGGCCCCCGCGCGCGGCCTTGAGCCTCCCCCTCGACGAGTCCAGCAATCCCCAAGCGTTTCTCCATGCTTGCGCCCCGGTCCGCCCATTGGGACATCGCCGCCGGCCTGCGCGGTCGCGCGCGGGACCCTTGGGCAGGTTTCCGGCCCGGCGCCGGGGCCTTAACACCGAATTTCAGCAACGAAAACAAATTCCGCCGGGAGAATCCGTACGAGCCGGGGGGCATCGCAGGACCGAGACCCCCAGCGAGCGCATAGGGGCCCGGGTGACCCTTGCTAAGCGGTGCACCCCCGGCTATTACTATTGCGCATCAGGACGACCATGAAAACTCCAAGAAGCCTCGAGCCGCTGGTGCACGACGGCCTTATCGATGAAGTGATCCGCCCGCTGAAGAGCGGCAAGGAGGCGGCTGTCTATGTCGTGCTCTGCGACGGTGAATTACGCTGCGCCAAAGTCTATAAAGAAGCCAACCAACGCGGTTTTCATAAACAGGTATTGTATCGGGAAGGCCGCAAGGTAAGAAATAGTCGACAGGCGCGTGCGATGGAAAAGGGCACCCGCTTCGGTCGCAAACAGCAAGAAGACGTCTGGCAGAATACCGAGGTCGATGCCCTATACCGATTGGCCGCTACCGGCGTACGTGTCCCACGGCCCTTCAACTATGTCGAGGGCGTGCTGCTTATGGAGCTGGTGACCGACGAGCATGGGGATGTAGCGCCCAGGCTCAACGATCTCGAGCTGACCAGCGCCCAAGCGCTGGAGCACCACGACGCGCTGATCAAGGAGGTGGTCAAGATGCTCTGCGTCGGGCTCATCCACGGCGATCTGTCCGAATTCAACGTCCTCGTCGATGCGCATGGCCCGGTCATTATCGACCTGCCCCAGGCGGTGGATGCGGCGGCTAACAATAATGCCGCCAGGATGCTGGAGCGGGATGTGAGCAATCTGGCTGGCTATTTCGGTCGTTTTGCGCCGGAGCTGCTTGCCACCAGCTATGGCAAGGAGATCTGGTATATCTACCAGAGCGGCAATCTGACGCCGGACGTCAAGCTGACCGGGCATTTCAAGGGCAGCAATAAGCACGCCGATGTGGACAGCATCATGAGAGAAATCGACGATGCGCGCGAAGAGTCGATCGCGCGCAAGCACGAACGGCGGGGCTGAAGGGCGGCGACCTGCGCGGGGTCGGGCAAAGGCCGGGGCAGGACCCCGCGATCCGTCCCGGTTCCGCCACGCAGTCGGGGTCAACCCAGCCAGAGTGCGGCGAGGTAAAGCACCGCCCAGGCCAGGGCCCCGGCCAGCAGGTCGTCCAGCATGATGCCGACCCCAGGGGGCCGCACCGCCTCCGCGGCGCGGATGGGCCAGGGCTTCCAGATATCGAAGAGCCGGAAGGCGGCGAATCCCGCCAGCACCCAGACCCAGCCTGCGGGCGCTGCCGTCATGGTCAGCAGATAGCCCACAAACTCGTCCCAGACGATGGACGAGGGGTCTTCGCAGCCCAGATCCCGAGCGGTTTGCTCGCAGGCCCAGACCCCGATGCTGGCGAGTAGCGCCAGGACGATCAGGTAGGCGGCGAGCGGCAAGGGCGCGAGGAGCAGATAGAGCGGGATTGCGGCCAACGTGCCGACGGTACCCGGGGCCCAGGGCGAGAGCCCGGACCCCAGTCCGAAGGCGATCCAGTGGTGGGGCCTACGGGGGTCGAAACCGGCGCACATCTCAGGCCCCGCCCTACGCGAAGTGGTCGAAGCCGGTGCGCGCGAGCTTGGCCTCGCGACCGTCCGGGGTGAGGCAGCGGAGCCCCTGTCCGGCGACGATGCGTCCGACTACGGTTACCGGGCAGCCGGCCCGCAGGGCCAGGTCCGGGAGCAGGGCGGCCCGGTCCGGCGGCAGGCAGAAGCACAGCTCGTAGTCGTCCCCCGAGGCCAGGGGCAAGGTCCAGTCCCCCTGTGCGGTCACCCACGCGGCCACGGCGGGGGAGAGGGGCAGGGCGTCCAGATCCAGCTCCGCCCCCGCGGCGCTTGCGTCCAGGATGTGCCCCAGGTCCGCGGCCAGCCCGTCGGAGACATCGATCATGGCGCTCGCCAGCCCCCGCAGCGCGAGCCCCAGACTGACCCGGTGACTGGGCCGCTCGAGCCGCTCCTGCAGCTCCCGATCCGGGGATTCCCCGGCCAACAGGGCCTCGA
>JBGSOR010000043.1:0-7246 GCA_041738985.1 Chromatiaceae bacterium
CGCGCGCGCGGACTCCCTCTGGGAGGGACTTGACGCCGATACCCGGTCTGCCCTGCCGAGGCTCTGCCGCGCCCTGATCGCCCTTGAGGGCGGGTCGGCCTCAGACCCGGCCCTGCGCCACGGGGACCTGCGCGCCCTGAATCGGGACCCGGCCTGCGCCCGGCTGATCCGTTCCCTGATCGACGCACGGCTCGCGATAGCAGAGGGGATCTGGGACCCCTTCGAGCGCCTGCCCTGTGCGGAATCCGAAGACGGTCTGCTGGGCGCCCTGGCCCGGAATGCGCGGGAGACTAGCGACGAGTGGCTGGCCCGACTGCTCCCAGGACGCAGCGCCGAGGTCCTGGCGCGAGGGTTGGGACGCGCAGGGTCGCCGCCGGAGCCGAGCACCGACTCGGATGCCGGCCCGGGGCCGATCTCAGGCGGAGAACCGGGGGACGCGTCGGAATCGGCCGGCACGGGCGCGGCGACCGATTGGCAATCCTACCGCCCCAGTGCGACCTTCGCGCACCCGGACCTGATCCGCCGCTGGGGGCCGGTACGCCACTGGCTCGCGGACCGGGACAATCGCCGGGACCTCCAGATCCGCTTCCAGATCTCCCGCCAGGCGCGACTGTGGAAGCGTACGGACTGCAACCGGGAACATCTGCTGGGCGAGCTTGGCTATGCGGGCGCACGCCGCTTCGCCAACACCTACCCGGGGGAGTTGGAGCCCCTGGAGAGCGACTTCCTTGAGCGTTCCCGCCGCCATCTGATCAACCAACGGAGGCAGAACCGGGCGGTCCGCCTGGTGGGTCTGAGCCTGGTCGTACTACTCGCGATCGCGACAGGGACCGCCTACTGGGCCCAGGATGCCTCCCGCGAGGCAACCCGTAACCTGCACCTGAGCCAGCTCGCCGCGGCGGACCGCGCCATCGAGGAGGGCAACACCCCGGAGGCGGTGCGCCTGGCCCTGGAGGCCGGCTCCGATCTGCCGCAGGAGGCCACCGATACCTTGGCCCGCGCCGTCGCCAACAACCGTTTGATCGCCATGGCACAGGGGGCCGCCCCGGGACCGGACCGGCCCCTGCCGCCGACCTTTCGGGAAGACGGCCGGCAGCTCGTCACCTTGTCGGTCCGGGAGGGCACGGTTCTGTGGGAGCTGGAGGACCACCGCTTCGTCCGCAAAGAGCGCCTGGCCTCGCCCGGGCTCCCGATCCATTTTGCGCGTTTCAGCGGAACCGCCGAGCGCCCCTTGATACTGGGCGTGGGCGCCCTCGGGGTTTGGCGCCTTCCGGCCAAAGACGGGGCGCCCCCCGACTGGGACTGCGGCGGACGCCCGGGGAGCGCGGTGGCCACCGACCGGATGCGCCGTTTTATGGCCATCGCCCACCCAGCCCCGGAGGGGCGCTTCGGCATCTGCATGGCCGACCTCACCCGGCCGGGCAAGCTCCTATGGGACAAGCCCTTTCACCAGGGGGAAATCCGCGGGATCCGGTTCAATCGCGAGGGCGCCCTCCTGGTCACCGCCTCCCGGGATGGCTCGGCGCGAGTAATCGACGCCGCCACCGGCGTCGAGCGTCTGGCCCTGCCCCCGAGCGGACCCCTCGACCGAGCGATCAACCAGTCGATCTTCGACCGCCAGGGGCAGCGTGTGGCCACCGCCTCCGCGGACGAGCGAGTGCGGATCTACGACCTCAGGGGACGCGAGCTTGCCGTGCTCGGCGAGATCCAGCGCGAGGGCCGGACCATAAGCGTCCACGATACCGAGGTGCGCGATATCGCCTTCGCCTCCGACGACGGCTACTTGCTTGCCGGCGACGAGGCCGGCCAGTTGGTCCGCTGGAATCTTAAGACCAAGGAGGCGGTGGTGCTCGGCCAGCACCGGCTTGGGGTGGAGCATGTGCGGGTGTCGCGGCAGCAGGCCGCGGGGCAGACCGAGCCCCTGGTGGTCACCGCATCCCTGGACAAGACCGCCCGGCTCTGGGGACTCGCGACCGGCAAGGAGCTGGCCGTCTTCAGCCACGACGACGCGGTCTCCGGCGCCCGCTTCACCCGAGACGGTCGACGGGTGCTCACCTATTCGGACCAGGACGGCTCGGCCCGAGTCTGGGGGGTGGAGCCCACTTCTCGACTCGCCTACCGGCTCCCCCACGACGACCATGTCTGGCACCTGGACATGGCCCGCCCGCCCAAGGCACTGGACGCGGACCCACAGGCCATGCTGCTTGCCACCGGATCCTTCGACGGAACGGTGCGGGTCTGGCGCGACGATCGGAGCGCCCCCGGGGTCGCCCCGATAGAGATTTGGCGGTTGGCCGGACACAGCGCTCGGGTACGCCGAGTCGCCTTCTCGCCCACCGCGCGGCTGCTCGCGAGCGCCGCCTATGACGGCACGGTCAGGGTCTGGGACATGGTGACGGGCGGGGGGTGCGTCCTGGAACAAGGTCCTGCGTCGAGCACCCCGATGGAAACCTTAGAGAAAGACCAGCGGTTAGGCACCGTCGCGGAGACCCCGGCACAGAGCCAGGGATCGACGGTCCCGCCGGAAACAGCGCTGCCGGAGACAGGGCAGGAGCCGGGATCTGGCGCCCCTTCGGAGATCTACCGCGCGCTCTTCGCCCCGGACGAGGGCTGGCTGCTCACCGTCTCCAACGTTGCAGAGCGGCCGGTGCGGCTGTGGGACCCGCGGGCCTGCGCCGAGCTGCCCCTCCCCGCAGCCCTCGGGCACGAATCGAGCAAGGTCCAGGCGGCGGCCATGACCGATGGGACCCAAGGTACCCAGCTCGTCGCCACCGGCGACGACACCGGCACCCTGCGGGTCGTGCGCCGGGACCCGGGGGGCGACTGGGCACCCCTGTGCCGGCTGAAGGTCCACGATGCACCCATCGCGGACCTCGCCTTCGCCCCAGATGGGACGAAGATCGCCACCGCGTCAGAGAACGGACTGGCGGCCCTGGTCGCCATCGAAGACACGGCTCGCGGATACTGCGGAACGCCTCTGTCACTGGACGGGGGGGCGGACTCGCTCAACAGCATCCGATTCGCGCTTGACGGGGCCGCCCTGGTGACCGCCGCCTTGGACGGCCGCGCCCAGGTCTGGGGGACGGACGGCACCTTGAAGGCCAACCTGGTGGGGCACAAGGACCGCATCCACCACGCCGAATTCAGCCCGGACGGGCGCTGGATACTGACTGCCTCCAGAGACGGAGCGATGCGCATCTGGCAGAGACCCCCTGTTCGCAACCCCGGCGCCGGCGAGCCCCCAGACCAGGGCTCTTTTCTGACCCTTCCCGCGGATCTGGGCGGCGTCGCCTACGCCCGCTTCAGCCCGGATGGTCGCTCGATCGGCGCCGCTTATTGGGACAACGCAGCCATCCTCTGGCGGCTCTGGAGCGAGGACCCCAAAACGGACCCGGCCCTCGAGGCCGCCTGGGGCGTGGACCGGGCACGTCTTTCGCTCATCCGCGAAGCGCTTCGCTTCCGCCGGGAGAACCGGTTGGACGTCAAGCAGGGACTCTGACGCCGCGCGACTAGCGACCGAATTCGCGGAGATCGCAACGAGCTGGACCGGCGCCGGACGCTTCGCATGTCGCCCATACCCTGGAGCTGTCTGGGTGGCGATCGGCGCTTCGCGGGGACCGTATCGCTCTGCAGGCCCGTCCTCGACGGGAACGAGGTGGCCCTGTTCCCGCTCGTCACAGGAGGTTGAGCACCGCCAACCGCCCTCAAACGGGCTTCTGGGAAGAGCTTCACACCGCAGGAGGCCCAAATCCTGTATCCGTTGACCCGATAGGTTCCAGGTCCAGCACGCGCTGGGCAGAGCAGTCGCCGCGGGCCACCAGAGGAGCTCCGAGCCAGTGAGATACGCCGACATCCCGCGCATCCTGACGATGTCCGTCGTCTGGCTTCTAATGCTGTTCTGGTCCTTGAACGCCCACCGATTCGGCTGCGCGAGCGCCGTCGGGCTGATTGTGGCGCTAGCGCTGATTCTTGGCATCTCCGGGGGGGAGATGAGTCTGATCCGGCGCCGCGTCTTTATCCGCGAGTACCTGGAGCCCGGCGGTCAGCTCTTCGGCTTGTTCCGCCGCCGTTATCTTCTGATCGCGTCCGAGGCATTTAAATCTCTAGTTTTTTCAGTCTTCCTGATGATCAGCACGGTCGGCTTCACGGCAAGCCAATGGTCCTTGATGTTTGCGGATGTCCTATTGCTCGGACTCCTGTTGCCGCGATTTTACGGAGCCTTGCGTGGGCAGATACGCGAGGAGTATCGCTATGCCGCGGCGCGGCGCTTGGCCATGTGGGTGAGCGTGCTGCTGATTTGGGTACAGTCGGTAATCGCGATGCTTTTTTCGGCCAGCGAGAACTACACGGGGCTGCGCTGGCAGGAGGTCATCGGCTACGGCGCATCGACACCGGACGTGCTGTGCCCGCCCCTGGCCGATCTCGTGTCCATCGAGGCCGCGGTCCGGACCCTGGGCCTCTGGTCCACGCAAAACCTCGCGCGCAGTATGAACGACCTGCCCCAGTCGCTGATGGCATCCCTCGGACTGCTGGCGTCGGTCGCCCTCGCCTTCCTGTTTGCCTACGCCTACAGCCGGGCACTGATCGGCGCCGTCGGGCGCCCCTGGACCGCCTGGCGCGCCTCGCTGCGGCACGAGCGCGATCTCCCGATATCGCAGCTGGAATTGGCTGGCCCGGAGAGGGGACAATAGCATCGCTCGTCTCGCCGGTACGCCGACAGGATATCGCCGGCTCCAAGTGCCGGCGACGGACCGGGGGCCCATGCCCCTGAGCCACGGCTCCGTAAAGGGTCCAGTACCGCTGCGCCGTGTCCGGTCGAGGTTGGATCCGAGCGAACCCAAGCGACGCGACGACCCCAGACGCCATCCCCAAACGACGCATATAACCGACTGTCCTGAACATGAACGAGCAACTGGAGCTCCAAGGCCCCGCGGACCTCGGCGGCGAGGCCACCGCGCTGCGGTCCGTGCTCGAGCTGATGCGCAAGCAGGCCGAGCAAGAGATCTCCCGCCTGAACCGCAGACTCGCCGAGCGCGAGTACGCCATCGAGCACAAAGTCTCTTCGGCGACGGAGCTGCAGGCAATGCAGCAGGAGCTCGCGACCCTGCAGCGCACCCTGAGCCTGAAGGAACAGAGCTTCGACCGGATTACCGAGGAATGCCGCCGTCTGGAGGACCAACTGGAGGACCAGTACGCCGCATTCGACGGGCTCAAGCAAGAGGTGCAACGGAAAGATCTGTCCCTCAAGGCCGCCCGCGAGGAGGTCCAGCAGCTCAAACGTCGACTGGCGGAGATCCAGCCACCCTCGGCCGAGACCGATCGGACGGGGCCGCCCGTGCCGCCGACCCGATTGCCCGCCCTGGCGCTTGCATCCGAGCCCCTCTCCAGCCGGACCCTGACCCTGTATCCGATCTCGGCGGGTGTCCTCTCCGGATTCGCGGTTCTGGGCTTAGTCGCTCTCTTCCTCTGGAGCGGCAGAGATATCGCGCTGCCGCATTTGACCGATGCCCCGCCCGAGCCCCCGGCGGAGCATGCGAATCCGCCGGTCGCCGTAACCGCGCCCAAATCCGAGCGGTCCGTCGCTCAAGCCTCGGTCCCGCTCGCCCCCACAGTCCCTGCAACTGCGGCGATGCCGCCCGTTCGGCCACTCTCGGTGCAGCGCGATCGGCTGCGCGACGGTAGCCTGGGGCCGACCCTGGCGGTGCTAGAGGGCGGGACCTTCCTCATGGGACACAACAGCCTCTCGGGAAGCGACATGGGGCCCGAGCATGAGGTCCAGATCGGTCCATTCTCGATCGGTACCCACGAGGTCACCTTCGAGCAGTACGACAGTTTTGTGCGCGCTACCGGACGGCGCTTTCCGGATGACTTCGGCTGGGGCCGCGGGGCCCGACCGGTCGTCGGCGTCTCCTGGTCCGATGCAGATGCCTATGCGGACTGGCTGACCCGCCAGACCGGCAAGCGCTATCGCCTGCCGAGCGAGGCGGAATGGGAGTATGCCGCCCGCGCCGGTGGGCGCGGCTCTTATTGGTGGGGTTTCGGCATGGAACCCGGACGCGCCGTCTGTTTCGACTGCGGTACCCAATGGGACAACCGCTCCACGGCCCCCGTCGGCAGCTTCGCGGCGAGCGGCTTCGGTCTTTACGACACCGCAGGCAACGCCCAGGAGTGGGTTGCGGATTGCTACGCCCCCGGCTACGAAGGGGCGCCTGCCGACGGCCGTCCGCGGCTGGACGGGGACTGCACCTACCGGGTCGCCCGGGGCGGGGCCTACAACAAGCCGTCGGCCTCGATGCGCGCCTACGCGCGCGCGAAGCTCGCCCCGGACAGCCGGCTCAACATGCTGGGGTTCCGGGTCGCGCGGGACTCGTAAGGGGCTCAGCTGCGATCGAGGATTCAGAGCGCCCACGGGCGCGCTTTCGGCGGACGAGGGGCAGATACCGAATCTGTCGCTTGCCGGCATCCTTGGGCTATCGTCTTCGTTCTCCGTGGCTCAGCGACGCCCCGAACCCAGAACCACGCATGATCGTCTTGAGTCCCGAGCCGGAAACCGCCCGCCTGACCCGCATCCTGGGGGTCGGCGTCGCCACCCTGGACCTGATCAACGAGGTCGCCGCCTACCCCCCCGAGGACTCGGAGGTCCGGGCACTCGACCAGCGGCGCGCGCGCGGGGGCAACGCGGCCAACACGATGGCCGTGCTGGCCCAGCTCGGCCACAGCTGTGCCTGGGTCGGGACCCTGGCACAAGACCCGGCCGCAGATTTTATCCGCGAGGACCTCGCCGCCCGGGGCATCGATACCCGCCACGCCGTCCTTGTGCCCGGGGCCACCACCCCGACCTCCTGCATCGCGCGCAGCCAGGCGACCGGCAGCCGCACCATCGTCCACTATCGGGACCTCCCGGAGCTGAGCGCCGACGCCTTCGGTCGTATCCCCCTGGACGGGATCGACTGGATCCACTTCGAGGGCCGTAATCCTGCAGAGACCGCCAGAATGCTCTCGCGTATCCGGCGCGATGCCCCGGGGGTGCGGGTGTCCGTGGAATTGGAGAAGCCCCGTCCGGGGACCGAGTCCCTGCTCGACGGACCGGACCTGCTCCTGATCGCCCGAGTCTTCGCCCTGGCCGAGGCTGGACCCCGTGGGAGCGAAGACCCCACCGCCTACCTGAACGGTCTCGCCCGGCGCACGAGCGCCGCCCTCCTGGTCCTGGGCTGGGGCGCGGAAGGCGCCTGGTGGCTCGCACAGG
>JBGSOR010000086.1:0-3909 GCA_041738985.1 Chromatiaceae bacterium
GGCCGACCCCGCCCGGCAGCGCCCTCGATGGCCGGGTCGGCACGATCTCATCGGAGCACGTCCATCCGCACGCCGATGCGTTGCGGCGCGCCGCCCGCGATGGACGAGGCGCGAGGGGCTCCAGCATACTCTGTGCCGCGACCGCCAAACGACACCCTGACTTCCCCGTTGCCGGAGCCCAGCTCGAGCCGACCATGAGCATCGATTGGAACGTCTACCCCTACGAGGGATTCTACGACGAGCTGGTGGCGGCACCCGGCAAGGGCCGGAGCGCCTTCGCCGGACTCCTGGCCGACCTGGAGGCCCTGGGTCCGGACGAGCTGGCGGCCCGCCAGGAGGCAGCCAACGTCTCTATCAAGGAGATGGGCATCACCTTCACCGTCTACTCCGAAGAGGGCGGGGCCATCGACCGGGCCTGGCCCTTCGACATCATCCCCCGGATCATCCCCAAGTCCGAGTGGGACCAGGTCGAGGCCGGACTCAAACAGCGGGTGCAGGCGCTCAACCTCTTCATCGACGATCTCTACCACGACCAGCGCATCGTCAAGGACGGGGTGTTCCCCGCCGAGGTCCTGGCCAAGTCCGTCAACTTCAGACCCCAGTGCGTCGGCGTGGACCCGCCCCTAGGCATCTGGGCGCACATCTGCGGCTCGGACCTGGTGCGGGATGCCGACGGGACCATCTATGTCCTGGAAGACAATCTCCGGGTCCCGTCGGGGGTCTCCTACATGTTGGAAAACCGCCTGGTCACCAAGCGGGTCTTCCCGGAGCTCTTCGAGCACTATGCCCCGCTCCCGGTTGACGACTACCCGTCCGAGCTCTTCGACACCTTGGCGGCGATTTCGCCGCGCCCGGCGGACTATCCCCAGGTGGTCGTACTGACCCCGGGGATCTACAATTCCGCCTATTTCGAGCACGCCTACCTGGCCCAGCAGATGGGCTGCGAGCTGGTCGAGGGGCGGGATCTCTTCGTCGACACGGACGAGTGCGTCTA
Organism: Chromatiaceae bacterium; assembly: GCA_041738985.1. Taxonomy (GTDB): domain Bacteria; phylum Pseudomonadota; class Gammaproteobacteria; order Chromatiales; family Chromatiaceae; genus Thiodictyon. The sequence goes on from JBGSOR010000086.1 coordinate 995, forward strand.
CATGCGCACCATCGACGGGCCCAAGCGGGTGGACGTGATCTACCGCCGGGTCGACGACCTCTTTCTGGACCCGGAGGCGTTCCGACCGGACTCCACCCTAGGCGTATCCGGGCTGCTGCGTGCCTGGACCGCGGGCAAGGTGGCGCTCGCCAATGCCCCCGGGGCCGGCGTGGCGGACGACAAGGTGGTCTATGCCTTTGTACCGGAGATCATCCGCTACTACCTGGACGCGGACCCCATCATCCCCAACGTCCCGACCTATCGGTGCATGGACCCCGAATCGCTGCTCTACACGCTGGAGAACATGGATCAGCTGGTGGTCAAGCCCGCCAACGAGTCCGGCGGCTACGGCATGCTGGTGGGTCCGGCCTCCACCAAGGCGGAGCGCGAGCATTTCGCCGAGCTCATCAAAAAAGACCCGCGCAACTATATCTCCCAGCCGACCCTCAAGCTCTCGACGGTGCCGACCATCGTCGGCCACGGCCTGGAGCCCCGGCACGTGGACCTGCGCCCCTTCATCCTCTCCGCCGACCGCCAACGCGTGACCATGGGCGGGCTAACCCGGGTCGCCTTGCGCAAGGGGTCCCTGGTGGTGAACTCCTCCCAAGGGGGCGGGAGTAAGGACACCTGGATCGTGCCGGATCAGTCGGACGCCGATCGATAAGCGCAAGTCAGGGGAGCGAAATCCATGCTGTCGCGCGTCGCAGAGAACATCTACTGGCTGGGCCGCTACGTGGAGCGGGCGGAGAACGCCGCCCGCATCGTCAGCGTCAATGCCAACCTGCTCCTGGACCTACCCAAGGGCATCGCCCCCGGATGGCGCCCCCTGGTGGACATCACCGGGTCCAATACCGAGTTCGACGAGCGCTACCCGGACTCCAGCGAGCAGAGCGTCGTGCATTTCCTGCTCGGCGACGACCGCAACCCCGGCTCCATCATCGCCGCCCTGGGTGCCGCCCGAGAGAACTGCCGGACCATCCGTGACTTCGTGCCCCGCGAGGCCTGGGAGGTCTTGAACGAGCTCTATCTCTATGCCCGGGACGAGCTGGAAAAGGGGATGACCAAGGGCGGGCGCCACACCTATCTCAAGGACGTCATCCTGGGCGCCCAGGGCATCGACGGCCTGCTCTCCGGCACCATGCTCCACGACCGGGGCTACGAGCTGCTGCATCTGGGTCGATTCCTGGAGCGGGCGGACATGACGACACGTATCGTCGACGTGCGCTCCGCCAATCTCCTCCCCAACGCCTCGGCGGAGCTGATGCCCTACGAGACCGTCCAGTGGGTCAGCGTGCTCAAGTCCATGAGCGCCTACCAGGCCTACCGGCGCAGCGAGCAGGTGCGGGTCCAGCGGGGCCCGGTGCTGCGGTTTCTCTTCAAGAACCCCCAGCTCCCGCGCTCCGTGAGCCACTGCATCGAGTCCTGCCGGCTGAGCCTGGAGAAGCTTCCGCGCAACGAGGGCGCCCTGCGGGTTGCCGGGAGACTCAAACGCAACCTGGATGCCTCGGAGCCCTGGACCCTGGACCAGCAAGGGCTCCACACGTACGTGGACGAGCTGCAGTTGGCCATCGGAGAGCTACACTCGGAGATCGCCCGATCCTGGTTCCCGCCGCCCGCCGTCCTGGACAGCGCCGCTTGAGCCGTGAGGGCGCGCACCCGAGCGACGCCGACCCGCGTCTGACCGACCGGCCATTCGCGCCATGCTCGGCTACCGACACGCCTTCCACGCCGGCAACTTCGCCGACGTCCACAAGCACGCCATCCTGGTCCAGCTGCTCCTCGCCTTGGGGCGCAAGGACAAGCCCTTCTGCGTCATCGATACGCATGCGGGCGCGGGCAGCTACGACCTGGCATCCGCGCCCGCCCAGAAGAACCGGGAATACGAGGGGGGAATTGGAAGGCTGTGGACCGGACCCGAGCCCCGACCTGAGTCCGGACCCGAGCTGACCGCCTATCTCGACCTGGTCCGCGCGCTGAATGCGGACGGGCGGCTGCGTCGTTACCCCGGCTCCCCGCGCCTCGCCCGCGCCCTCCTGCGACCCGGGGACCGACTGATCCTCGTTGAGCGGCATCCGGCGGATCATCCGATGCTCGAGGCCGAGTTTGCGGGAGACCGCCAGGTCGCGGTCCACTTCAAGGATGGCTATAGGGCCCCGGAGACATTCATGCCTCCGCCGGAACGGCGTGGACTGGTGCTGATGGACCCGGCATTCGAGATAAAGGGAGAATTTCAGCGCCTGTTGGACGCCCTGCAGCGTATTCATCGCCGCTGGGCGACAGGTATGGTCGCTGTCTGGTACCCCATCGGAGAGCGCGAGCAGAGCAGCCGCTTCCACAAGGCACTAAAAACGCTCGGTATCCCCGCCACCCTTTGTACGGAGCTGGGCCTCCTCCCCTACAACAACCCCAACCGACTCTGCGGCTCCGGCATGGTCATCCTCAACTCGCCCTGGCAGATCGACCTGGCACTGCGACGGATGCTACCCGAGCTACTGGAACGGCTGCGCATCGGCGGGCGAGGACAGACCAGGGTCGATTGGCTGGTCGAAGCGCGCTAGGACCGCCGCTCCGGCCCCAATTCTCGCTTCGCCATGGGCGCCGGCCACGCAGTGAGGCGACAGGGTCTGGAGACACCCGCGCTTCGGACCGGTTGGGCGATTGCCGGATTTAGGATCAAGGGTATCCGGCCTTTGTATGAAGTGCGGGCAACCCCAGGTCAGTGAACCTACAAGATGGGGACACCGGATGATCTTCGCCTTCGACAACACCTACGCGCGGCTCCCGGAGCGCTTCTACGCGCGGGTGTCGCCGGCCCCGGTCGCGCGTCCGCGGCTCGTGAAGCTCAACCGAGCGCTGGCCGAGCAGCTCGGGCTCGATCCCGAAGACTTGCAATCGCCGGAAGGCGTGGCCGTGCT
>JBGSOR010000189.1:0-3266 GCA_041738985.1 Chromatiaceae bacterium
CACTCGCGGGGTCGATGCTCCACAGCCCCGCGTCCACCGCCTCGGCGGCCAGGCTCAGACGCTCCTGACTCTCGCGCAACTGTGCGTCCTTGGCTTGCAGCTCCCGGGACAGCCGCGCGGCGCCCACCAGGTCGCGGCGCAGCTCGAAGCCCATGGCCGTGACCACGATCAGAAACATCGGGCTGGTCGCCATCGGCATGGGGACCAGGTGCCAGAAGACCAGGATCGCCTCCACGAACCCCGCCAGGACGAAACCGGCCAGCCCGCCGCCGACCTCCAGCGCCCGCCGACGCTCGCCGCGACGCCAGGCGGTACGCGAGGCATCGACCAGAAAGACGACCAGCAATGCGAGGCTCAGTTGGCCCACGAGCATCCACGGATTCGGCGTGCCAAAGGCCACCGCGACCTGGTCCCCGAGGAAGGTCCAGGGCTCGATCCGTTGCACTTGTAAATAATTCAGGTTCGCGGCACCGACGAAGTTGGGTACCAGCGTGAGGGTTCGCAGCGCACAGGCCGTCAGGCCCAGCCAGACCCGTCCGGTGCGCAGATAAAAGTGCGTAAAGGCGGCGATCGCCAGCACGCCGAGCCAGACCAGCACCTGGAACCAGCGCAAAGCCAGGCATATTCTGCTGGCGACTCGGCCTTCATCATCCACAGCTCCACCGAGGCGAAGCCCGCAGTGACCAGCGCCAGCAGCGCGAACGACAGATTGACCGCGGCCTCCTAGCGACGCGGCCAGGCGAACCCGTAGATTGCCGCCATGGTCAGGCTCGCGGCGATCACCATGGACCAGAGTGAGGTGACCCAATTCATCGCAGCCCCTCGGGCACCCACTCGTCGGCATGTAAAGTGAAGAATCTGCAGCTCGTCCCCCGGTCCGATCGCGCCGGCCGGCCGGAGGCGGGGAACCGCCCTCGCCCAAGCTCGGGTGGATACCCGTCAAGGCGATCCGCCATTCGTCGTCTCCGCAATGGCGGAACCGATCCGTTGTTCTGCCTTACGGCGCTCCGGTGCCGGGGGGATTCCAGGGATCGAGCGTCGATACGCCGGCCGCAACAAAATCGGCGGTGTCTCGCGTCACCACCGTCAGTCCATGGTGGGCCGCCGTGGCCGCGATGAGCACGTCCGGATGACTGAAGGTATGGCCGGATTTGCGTCCGGCCTCGATGATGAGTCGCCATTGCAGCAGGATGTCTTCGCAGATCGGCAGCACCCGGCGTTCGAACATAGGCCGCAACCGATGCTCCAACCATTGCCGGAGCTCGGCACGGCGGTGGGGCTCGGCGACCGACTCGATGCCGAAGCGAATCTCGGCGAAAGTCACATGGCTGACGTAGAGACGATCCAGGGGCTGGGCGCTGACGAGTGCGACCACCGCGGATGCCGGTCTCGGTCGCCGCAACTCCGAAATGACGTTGGTGTCGAGCAGCCAACCGTTCACAACTTCACGTCCCGAACCGGACCCTCGATTTTCGGATGCTCCAGAACGAGGTCCGCAAGCGGGGAATGTGCCAGGAGCTCGACGAGATCGCGGCCTGTTGGCGCTCCCCGCAGTCGTCGGTATTCATCTGCCGAGAGGATCACGGCCCGGTCCTGGCCGTTGACAGTGACATGCTGGGGTCCGCACTCGGCGGCCCGACGAACCACTTCACTGAAGCGGGCCTTGGCGTCCTGAAGCTGCCACTGGTTCGAGTCGTTGGGGGCGGAAGCGTGGCGGGTTTGGCGAGGACTCATGGCTGGCCTCCAATCTAGTCAGGCTGACTATAAGATAGTCGCAGTCTGCCTAGCCTGCAAGCTCGTGGGGCGGATACCGGCCAGGGCGATCACCCCTTAGCCATCGACGCAATGGCGGAACCCATCCCTGGTTGCGCCCTACCGTCGCTCCGCCATCCGCTCGAAGGACCGGATTGCCCCCGCCAAAACGACGGGGGCCAAGGGTGACGCGGACGGCGGTTAAGCGCGCGCCGCCTTGCGTGCTGCCAGCGCGATGAAGAGATAGGACCAGCCGTTGAAGATCAGCTCGATGGCCACGAACAGGCCGATCACCCACAGACCCGAGTCCGGCCATTGGGCGATGATCATGCCGCCCAGAGCGATGGAGATGAGGCCCGAGATCAACGGCCAGAACCAGCCCGACGCCGGCCGCAGTTGGAAGGCCATGATGCCGCGCAGCACACCCACCGCGACCAGGATGCCGGCCAGCACCAGGGTCAGGATTACGGACGCGCGGGCCGGGTCGAGCATGATGTCGACCCCGGCCGCAATGTACAGCAGCGCGATCAGGACATGCCAGAGCACGGACTTCCAGCCCGTGCAGGTAAAGGCATGGACGAGCTGAAACACGCCCGCGACCAGGATCAGGACCCCGAAGAACAGGACGCTTACCAGCGTGAACGCGAAGGTCATATACAACCCGAGCGTCCCCAGGACGATCGAGCTGAGGCCCAGGGCGAGCAGCCAGCCCCAGTTCTTTTGCAGGTCGGCGGAAAAGGCCGCCTGGATGGTCGTCAGAGTCGTCTCGTTACTTGCGGACATGATGCACTCCTGTGTTGATGCACGTGTTGGCCTGTTGGGACTCGCTTCGGCTCACTGGGCGTCGCCATTACCGCCCGTCACCGCCTCCATGACCCGGTCCAGGTTGAAGCTGCCGTGCTTCTGGCGCGGCGGAAACTCGCGGAAGCTCTGTAGCCACTGCCCGACATAGCCCGCCGCGGGGGCGATCATGAACATCCTTAGCGCTGCCCGGGGCCGACGCCGGAGAGTGCGGGCAGCAGGTTATAACCGTCGAGGCGCACCTTGTAGGTCCGGTCGCCGATCGTCTCGCCTTTCGGCAGATCCTCTTTGCCGGCGGTGTCACCCACCGCGGCCAGCAGGGTCGGGAGCATGTCCTCGCGTGCCGCGATTAGTGCGCCAGAAACGGATTAACCACTTCCACCCCCTCATAGTCTTGACCATGGTTCAGGTCTTCGGAATAAAGCACCTTTGCACCCAGTGCTCGGGCGGCAGCAACGATGGCCGCATCCCAATAGGAAATCCGGTAGCGCTCCTTGAGTCGCAACCCCTCCAAGACTAAGCCTGTATCCGTCGCTACCGTCGGGCGCCGCAGCAGTTGCTGGATTGCGGCACGGCGTCGACGTGGGTCATCGCGCAACGTGGTCGCCGCACGACATTGACCTAGAGCTCTTAGAGGACCTGAACCGACAGCCCCCAATCCGGTCCGGCCAACACGTGCCGCGCTGTCGCCCGCTTGTCGGCCTCGTCCTCGC
>JBGSOR010000190.1:0-5863 GCA_041738985.1 Chromatiaceae bacterium
AGTTGCCGGGGCGCACCCTTGCCGGCCTGCCACAACGTCACCGTCGCCTTGGCGATGGGCGCGCCGGCGCCGAGCACTTGGCCATGGAGGGAGGCGGCGGACGGCCAAGCCAGGCCCAGGCCGACCGCCATCAATGCCCCGGCGACAGGCCGCGACCAATCCGCGGAATTCGATCTGAGCTGCACGTACTTCATTAGCTTTGTCTCCCTTGATCGCGATGGCGCACGGCTAAGCCGCGACGCCGGGTAAGAGCGCCGCCGAGCAACGCACGGGCGGCACAAGTTGAGCCTCGACTTTGAGGCACGCACCCGCACCCGCGCCACCCCTGCAGATTAGGATCGCCGCTCGGCCTCGCCCTTGACGTTCACCCGCGGCTGCAGCTCGATCCAGCGCGTCGGGGCGTCGATGCGTTGCACGTCTGCCGGCAGCTCGCCCTTCCAGCCCGGCCCGACCAGCGCGAACTTGCCGCCCTTGTAGCCGGAGGGTCCGCCCGCCGGGTAGGCGAAGGCGTTGGTGTACATGTCGACGATCTCGATCATGTAGTACCGACCGTCCGAGTCCGGCGCGGTCAGGATGACCGGCTCGGCCCCCAGATCCGCGAAGCCGAAGCCATAGATCACATCGAGGTTCGGCGACACATAGCCCGATTCCGCGACCGCGCCGCCGCGGCCGCGGGCGCCGAGCTGGTGGAGGAATTCGAGTCGGCGCTCGCGGCGGCCGCCAAGGCCCTGCCAACCCTGGAAGCGCGGCTCGCCTTCGCCTCGGATTATCTGCGCCTGCGCACCCAGACACCCTCGGGCGAGGCCCTGCGGGGACTGATCTCCAGGCATTTCGCGGGCGCGGACCGCCAGCGCCTCGACGCCCTCGCCGGCCTGATGACGCCGCAGAACCTCGCCGACACCTTCGCCCGCATCTCGGCGGACAACCGCAAGCTCGACTATGTGCTGGTGGAGGGCTTTCAGACCCTGATGTTCGCCTGCCAAGAGGATATGGACTTCAACTCCCCGGCCGGCGCCGCGGCCATGAGCGCACGGCTCCGGAAGGACTATCTCTGGCCGGCGGAGGCCAGCCGGTTGGCGGAAGGCTTCATCGGCAGCTTCTACGCCAGTTGCGACCTATTCCCCAAGCACTACCGGCCCGGCTTCCATGACCCGGTGACGGCGGACATCCCGACGCCGGGCGACCGGACAGCATCCGGGGCTTGCCGAGGAATCAGGCCGCGTCGAATCGTATCGGCTCGACCGCGTCCAAATCCACGGTTTGCCGGGCGACCCACAGGTCATGCAGATCTTGGAGTGCAAGCCAAGACTCCGGGGACCGGCCCAGCGCCTTGGACAGGCGCAGGGCCATTTCCGGGCTGACCCCAGCGCCGCCATTGAGTATGCGGTTCAGGGTCGATGGCGCGACTGCCAGCTTGACGGCCAATTGCCTGGCGCTGACCGCAAAGGGCTCCAGGTAGACCTCACGGATAAACTCGCCAGGGTGGGGAGGGTTGTGCATGGGCATCAGTGATAATCCTCATAGTCGAGCAGGTACGCACGACCTTCCCGAAACTCGAAGGTGAGCCGCCAGTTGGCGTTAATCCAGATCGACCAGCGCCCCGCCTGATCCCCGCCGAGCGGATGAAGGCGAAATCCCGGTACGTCCGTATCCTTGATCGTCGAGGCAGCAACGCGGATTTTGTCGGTCATGGCTTGCTTGATCGCGAACATAGGAGCTGCTGTATTCGAGCGATGACAAGCGATCAAGCCTGATGGTCGGCCGCACTACAGCGCCTGGGCCAAGCATCGGGCGGATGCCCGTCAGGGCGATTCGCTATTCGCCGTCTCCGCAATGGCGGAGCCCGTCCCTGGTTCCGCCCGACGTGCCCAGCCATCCGCTCGCAGGACGGGCTTGCCCCCGCCAAAGGACGGGGGCCGAGGGTGACGCGGATCGCGTTTAAGCGCGCGCCGCCTTGCGTGCGGCCAGCGCGATGAGGACATAAGACCAGCCGTTGAAGATCAGCTCGATGGCGACGAACAGGCCGATCACCCACAGACCCGAGTCCGGCCATTGGGCGACGATCATGCCGCCGAGCGCGATGGACACGAGGCCCGAGATCAGCGGCCAGAACCAGCCCGACGCCGGCCGCAGTTGGAAGGCCATGACACTGCGCAGCACGCCGACAGCAACCAGGATACCGGCCAGCACCAGGGTGAGTACCAGGGATGCGCGCGCCGGGTTGAGCATGATGTCGACCCCGGCCGCGATATAGAGCAGCGCGATCAGGACATGCCAGAGCACGGACTTCCAGCCCGTGCAGGTGAAGGCATGGACGAGCTGGAAGACGCCCGCCACCAGGATCAGGACCCCGAAGAACAGCACGCTCGCCAGGGTGAGCGCAAAGGTCATGTAGAACCCGAGGGTACCCAAGACGATGGATACGAGGCCCAGGGCCAGCAGCCAGCCCCAGTTCTTTTTCAGGTCGGCGGAAAAGGCCGCCTGGATGGTCGTTAAAGTCGTCTCGTTGCTTGCGGACATGATGCACTCCTGTGTTGATGCACGTATTGGCCTGTTGGGACTCGCTTCGGTTTACTGGGCGCCGCCATTGCCGCTCGTCACCGCCTCCATCACCCGGTCCAGGTTGAAGCTGCCGGGCTTCTGGCGCGGCGGGAACTCGCGGAAGCTCTGCAGCCATTGTCCGACATAGCCCGCCGCGGGCGCGATCATGAACATGTGCTCGGCGAACCAGCGCTCGTAGTCCATGCCGATGTCGGGGGCGAGCTCGAAGGGGTCCATACGCAGATTGGTCAGCATGGGTGCGCGCAGCTCGACGAAAGGCTCCTGCCAGACCTTCATCCCATGGGCGTCCTGCCGCAGGAACGTGGCCTTCCAGGGGCCATAGCGCAGCGCCGCCACGCTGCCGTCGTCGGTCCAATAGAGAAACTCCTTGCGCGGCCAAGCCCCCTCGCCCTTGAGTGCAGGCAGCAAGTTGTAACCGTCGAGGTGAACCTTGTAGGTGCGGTCGTCGATGGCCTTTCCCTTCAGCAGTTCATCTTTGACGGTGGTGTCGCCCACCGCGGCCAGCAGGGTCGGGAGCATGTCCTCGTGTGCTGCGATTTCGTTGATGACGGTCCCGGGCTTAATGACGCCTGGCCAGCGAATCAGGGTCGGTACGCGGTAGCCACCCTCCCAATTGGTCGCCTTCTCGCCGCGGAACATAGTGGTACCGCCGTCGGGCCAGGAGAACGACTCCGATCCATTGTCGGTGGAATACATGACGATGGTGTTGTCTTCGATCCCCAGCGCTTTGAGCTTGGCGAGCAGTTGGCCCACCATGGCGTCATGCTCGGCCATGCCGTCGGCATAGATGCCGAAGCCGGTCTTGCCCTCCCATTGCGGGCTCAGATGCGTGAAGATGTGCATGCGGGTGGAATTCCACCAGACGAAGAAGGGCTTGCCCGCCTGCTTGGCGCTCTCCATGAAGGCGATCGCCCGGTCCGTGACCTCCTGGTCGATGGTCTCCATGCGCTTTTTGGTCAACGGACCCGTGTCCTCGATCTTGCCATCCGCGGTGGAATGGATGACCCCGCGCGGACCGAAGCGCTGCTTAAATGCCGGGTCCTGCGGATAGTCGGCGTTTTCCGGCTCTTCCTCCGCGTTCAGGTGATAGAGGTTGCCGTAAAACTCGTCCATCCCGTGCTGGGTGGGGAGCATGTCATCGCGGTCCCCCAAATGGTTCTTGCCGAAATGACCGGTCATGTAGCCCTGGGCCTTGAGCAGGGTGGCGATCGTCGGGTCCTCCTTCTTCATGCCCTCGGGCGCGCCGGGCAGTCCGACCTTGGTCAAACCCGTGCGGATGGGCGACTGCCCGGTGATGAAGGCGGCGCGGCCGGCGGTACAGCTCTGCTGGCCGTACCAATCGGTAAAGAGGGCCCCCTGTTGGGCAATGCTGTCGATGTTCGGCGTCCGGTAGCCCATCATGCCGTTGTTATAGGCGCTGACGTTGAACTGGCCGATGTCGTCGCCCCAGATGACCAGGATATTGGGTTTGGTGTCCGCCGCCTGCGCCGGGGACGAGGCGCACACAAGCGCCGCCGAGGCGGCGATAATTCCGATGGCGTACCTAAAGGGTCTGTTTCGTCGCACGGTCTCTCTCCAAGGGTTGGTCTTCGTTTTGCCCCTTACCCTCGTGAAAAAGGGTCTGGATAGGGGGTGGCTGGGAAGGTGGTCCAACGGCCGACGGCCCCTCGACGGGCTGACTCTGGCTGTCGTCTTGTCTAAACAAAAGAGCGGCGCGCCGGCGGGAAACGGTCACCGCCGGGTTACACAGCGACAGCCGTGGCAACCAAGACGCAGCGAATAATCGCGCTTGGTACGTGCAAGAGCCATTGACCAATGGGGCAACCGACTTTGCCCCAAGGGGCAAGGTCCCGGAGGGCGGGCGCTATGTCCACCGGTTTTTGGGACTTGTCGCCGGATCGGTGGCCGCGAACACCTAGCAGCGCCGGCACTGAAACAACGCCGTTGCGATCCCCGGGACCGTGCGCTGTGCGCTGGAGGCGCGTTTCGGGGCCACAAACAGAGACGCCGACCTCGGGCGGCGTCCCGGCGGACTCCCTGCGGTCGGCCGCACGGCGGGCTGAACCGGGCGACCGCAGAGCAACGGCTTATTTCGGGATCGCCGCTCCGGCCTTCGCTGCCTCTTCCTGACGCTTGGCGGCGATATCCTCCGCCGCGGCCGCCTCGTCGAGCTTGGCGCCAGCGTCTTTCGAATGGGCCTTCACCGCGGCGTGCGCCTCCGCCTGCTTCTCGTCGGCAAACTGCTGGGCGCCGACGGCCTCTTCCTGCGCATCCTTGGCCTCCACCTTGGCCGCGTCGGCGGAAAAACCGACCCCCGAGGCGGTGATCGCCAGGGCCGCGAAACCAACGAGCAGGGTCTTTTTCGTCTGCATGTCGATTCTCCGATTTCTTTAGTAAGGATTGAGACGCCCGGGTAGTCTACGCGGAAGCCAGGCCAGGACAAGGCGGACCTCCCGGCGCCCACTTTGCGCCTAGGCTCCAGCACGAACGGGAGTAGAGCCGATCTCAGTGGCTCCCGGCCGGCTTGACCCCCCATCTTTTTTGATCTAGCGTCGGAGTGTGAATGGCCCGGATATCTTCAAACGGCTCAAGGCTGAAGGCATGGACATCCGCTATCCCGCGACCCTGACCGAGGAAACCGACGGCGGCTTTTTGGTCCATTTCGTGGACTTCCAGGAGGCATTCACCGAGGGCGACACGCTGGAGGAGGCCGTGTTCAATGCTGCCGAGGTGCTGACCCTGACCCTGGACGGGCGGATGGATGAATGCCTCCCGATCCCCACGCCGTCCGTCGTCGCGGACGCCCACCTGATCGCCCCAAGCGCTAAGGTCCAGGCGGCCTTGTTGGTGCGCCGGGCGCGGGCGGATCGACCTTTCGCCGACCTGGCCCGAGCGCTGGACACCTCCTGGCCGGCAGCCAAGCGGCTTGACGACCCACATCATTCCCCGTCCCTGAGGCAACTGGAGCGGGCAGCCGCTGCCCTGGGCAAGCGTCTGGTACTGTCCTTCGAGTGAAGGCGCCGCTGGGATTACGCAGATCCTTTGAAGCACCAGTGCCGTAGGATGCGCTGACGCCCATGAGTCGGCTGGCTCGCCGGCCAGCGGCACGGTGAATCGCAAGGTCGCACCTTCGTTGGCGTTCGCGCGTAGTCGATGGACTCGGCGTCGACGTGGGTCATCGCGCAACGTGGTCGCCGCACGACATTGACCTAGAGCTCTTAGAGGACCTGAACCGACAGCCCCCAATCCGGTCCGGCCAACACGTGCCGCGCTGTCGCCCGCTTGTCGGCCTCGTCCTCGC
>JBGSOR010000207.1:0-9459 GCA_041738985.1 Chromatiaceae bacterium
GCAGCCCCAGCAGCCGCCGCCCGCATAGGTCGGATGATAATAGGTCCCGCCGCGGTAGACCCCGCCGTAGCCGACATGGGCCGTATCGTCGTAGCCGACATGGGTGACTCCGCCGTATCCGACGTGAGTGACGCCGCCCCAGCCGGCGTGGTAAGCCCCGCCCCAGCCTCCGCCGCCCCAGCCCGCGCCGTGCCAGGAGGTGAAACTACCCGCGCCCTCGTGGAAGCCGCCCCCGGCACGGAAACCGCCCCAGGCGCCCGCTTGCATCGGCAGGACCGCAAGTCCGGCCAATCCGACAACCAGAAGATCGATACGCATAAGGATTGCCTCAGAAGTCGTTATCGGCCTGCGCCGGTGAGGGCGCGGAAATCCATGGCGTCCGCGCCTTCCGGCTTAGAGAAATGGAACAGCTTGTCCGGCAGCTTGTGGTTCGGCTTCCAGTCGTAGTATTCGACGCTAAAGCGCGGGGCGCCCTGCACGTCCAGCAAGGTGCCGCCGATCCGGCAGGGCAAGTGGGTCTTGGCGTCGATCCAGATCTGGCCCGCGACGCCGGGTGTGGCCAAGGCCACGTGCTCGCATCGGTTCCCGCGGATCACCGAGTAGCCGGCATAGAAGGCGCTGGTCAGATCCTTGGTGAGCACGGCGTAGGCGTCGCTGTACAGTACATCCGCGAACGGCAGCAGGATTCCGGCCGTCTTGGCCGCAAAGGGTACCAGCTCGTCGAGCGTCTTGGGGGCGTCGGCCGTGGCATAGAGCTTATGCGTCGGCTCGTAGGCCGTCATGGTCTTGCCGTCGAAATAGAAATCGAAGGGCGGGGCATCGCCGCGGATCTCCGCGCTCAGCCTGTCCGGGCGTTTCACCGCGACCGCCGACTCGGTGAAGAAGTCGATCGACTGACCTGTGCCCGCGGGCGTCTCCAGCGAGCTGCGGGTGCGCACCACAAAGGACTCGGTGGCGGCCAGTTTCTCGCTCATCTTCTTGACCAGATCGAGCGCCTCCGGCTCCACGACCCGAGTCGGCGGCTTGGCCTGGGGCGAGGCCGCCCCGGGCGCCGTCGCAGCCGTGGCTGCGGGGGTCGTCTCCTGGGCGAGTGCGGTACCCACCGCGAATAGAGACAGCAAGGCGAGCGCCAGGGTAGCTCGCGGAGTCTGTGCCTGCATCGTTACTCTCCTATCGGGATAGATTGGTCTCGCTATGGCTGGCCAGGGATATAGGCATACGCCTTAGGCACATCCATGCCGCGGATTTGGAACGCCTGGCTGTTCCAGAAACTGCCCAGGAAGGCGGTCTGTCCGGCGGGATAGGTTCCCACCCTGACCTCGTTGCCGGTGACCTCGTAGCTGCCGGAGCCGGCGGGGATCTTCAGGTAAACCTGGCAAGGGGACGATTCGCATTGCCCGGTATCCCCGGGCGACAGGGTGAGCCGGTCGAAGCCGGTGATATTGTTGTTGCCGGTCGAGGCGCAGCCAGACAGCAGGCCGGCCGCGCAAAGAAGCAGCGCGGCCGCTTCGCGCCTGGAGTGCATAGAGCAATAAAACGCGGGTTTGTATTTCACCTTGGCAATCCTCGTCGATGACTGTCCAGAAGTCTATCAGCCGGTAACGCGGCGGCGCTTGATCGATCGCGACTGAATGCCGGGTCCGACCCCTCCGGCAGTCACGCAGGTGGTTGTCGCTGGGGCGGCTGCCGATACCGCCGGCGCGGCAGCAAAAAACCCTAAAGCATTGGCCCAGGGCATCGGTTCGATCCGAGGGCAGCTTACCTCGCAATGACCTTGGCGGCGGCCCTCTTAAAGCGAGGGTGCCGCTCCGGTACGTCCCTCGCCAACCGCTGGACCCGCAACACATTGGCCCTCCATGGGGCACAGGACGTCATAGGTCGTTTGCCTTTCGCATCCTATGACCTGGATCCTATAAAGGCCCTGAGATTCGCTGGCGTCCATGGGTCCGGACGCCCTCGGTTTATTTATCCGCTCGGCGATCACAGCGGCCCCCAGGCTTGTGCAGTTGAGATCCGCTCGGCCGCGGGCGAGGGCGCTCTGCGTCGCCCTGGGCTCGTTGTTATTCAGCAGCTATGCTTCCGGGGTAGCGCATGCGGTCAGGGCTCCCAGGGCCAAGGGTCCGAGCCAGCGACGAGGGGACAGGTTCATAGAGAGCTCCGTTCGATACAAGGGTATTTTTCCGGCATGCGCGGAAGATTCTCCACCGTCCCCCGACTGTCCTCTGCGGACATCGAGTCGCGGTACCCATCGTCACAGGCCCCTGACCGGCTCGAAGCCTGTGCCCTTAACGGCCCAGTGCCTCGTTCACGATCCGGATGCTCCTTTCATGGCGCGCCGTGCGGTAGTCGGCAAACCGCTCGGTGGCCAACCTGGCCGCGCCCATGACGAGCATCCAGAGCAGGTTATAGGCCCAGACCGCGCCGATAAGCCGCCACGGAATGGGCTCCACCAGCCAGCCGTAGGCGCACATGAGGACCGCGACGATCTGAGTCAGCACGATCGCCCAGAAGAGCGGCGCGGCCGGGAAGGGCGGCAGGAAGAACCAGCGCTCGGTGCGGGTGACGAACAGCAGCAGATGCCCGCCCGCGACCAGCTGCAGGAACATCACGGTCTGGAGCTGCATGGCGCTCGCGAGTCCGAGCACCTCGCCGTGGTGCGGATGGTTGAGGGCCTCGAACCCGATCAGCAGAAGCCCAAAGGACTGAACGACCGAGAAGAACCCGAGCACGGCCGAGATTCCGAGCAGCCGTGGCATCTCCCAGCGGATCGGCCGCTCGCTCACCCGCGTGTTGTCGTAGGCAATCGCCATGATCGGCACGTCGTCGAGCAGCGAAATCGCCACGATCATGACCGCTGTGAGCGGCTGGAAGCCCAGGAAGATCGACGAGAGCACGACCAGGAACATGATGTCCATGGTCAAGGCGACGCGGTAAATGGTATAGCTCGTGATGCGCCCGAAGATCCGCCGCGCCTCGTCGATGGCGCTGTTGATAACCGAGAGTCCGGGCGCGGTCAGGATGAGGGCGGCCGCGCCGCGCGCTGCGTCCGTGGCACCCGAGACCGCGGTGCCGCAGTCGGCCTGTTTGAGCGCCGGGGCGTCGTTCACGCCGTCGCCGGTCATGGCCACGATGTGGCCGCGGGACTGGAGCGCCTTGACGATGGCGTACTTGTGCTCGGGGAACACGCGGGCAAAACCGTCGGCCCGCTCGATGGCATCGACGATCTGGGGCGGCACATTGTTCGGGTCCATGTCCTTTGGGAAGGCCTCCGCCGCCGGGACTATGTTCGTCCCCATGCCGAGCAGCCGCGCCGTCTCGATGGCGATGGCCGTATCGTCGCCGGTGACCATCTTGACCCGCACGCCCTTCTCGGCCGCCTTGTCGATGGTCGCCTTGGAGTCGTCGCGCGGCGGGTCGAACATCGGCAGCACGCCGAGCAGAGACCAGGTCGCGCCGCCGTCGAGCGAGCGGGCCACGCCCAGCGCCCGAGACCCCTTGGCCGCCAGCGCCGCCACCGTCTGCTGAACCTTGTCCGCAATGTCGGCTGCCGGTTTGGCGAGATCCATGATCGCTTGGGGCGCGCCCTTGGCCACCATGACGGTCTTGCCGGAGGCGTCAGAGAGCGTCGCCTCGGTGCGCTTGGTCACCGGATCGAAGGGCACGTATTTCTGCATGTTCCAGGCTTTCGGCGCGTTAGGGTCCTTCAGCGCCGCGATGACGGCCGTATCGATAGCGTCGCGGTCCTCGATGCGGGAGGCCAACGCCGCCGCGAGGATGCAATCCTGGGGATCGGTCGCGGCGAGCAAGATCGGCTCGCCGAGGCTGAGCTGGTTCTTGGTCAGGGTGCCCGTCTTGTCGGAGCAAAGGATATCGACCCCGGCCATCTCCTCGATGGCCGAGAGCTTGGAGAC
Source organism: Chromatiaceae bacterium (assembly GCA_041738985.1). Lineage (GTDB taxonomy): Bacteria > Pseudomonadota > Gammaproteobacteria > Chromatiales > Chromatiaceae > Thiodictyon. The sequence goes on from JBGSOR010000207.1 coordinate 3,912, forward strand.
GATCGCCTTCTCTTTCGAGAGCGCGAGCGCGCCGAGCGCCATGGTGACCGAGAAGACCGTGGGCATCGCGACCGGGATCGAGGCCACCAGCAGCACCAGCACGAACTGCAGGATGGCGAGCGCGTCGTTCAGGCCCCAGTTATCGACCACCACGATGTCGCGGTAGACCTGCACGGCGACCATGACCGCGGCCAGGACCACGGCCACGACGATCAGGAAATTGCCGATCTGGAACATCGCCTTCTGGGCGTGGCTCACCGACCCCGCGCCGGCCACCAGCTTGGCGGTGCGCCCGAAGAAGGTGTTGGCGCCGGTGGCGATGACCACGCCCTCCATCTCGCCCTGCTTGACCACGCTGCCCGAGTAGGCGGCGTCGCCCACCTTCTTGGCGACCGGCAGGGACTCGCCGGTGAGCGCGGCCTGGTCGATGGACGCGTAGTCGCCCTTCACCATGCGGAGGTCGGCCGGCACGATCACCCCGAGTCGGATCTTGACCAGGTCCCCAGGCACCAGGTCGGCCGCCGGGACCGTCTGCCAGGCGCCGTCGCGGCGGGCGACCGCCTCAGGCGCCAAACCCTTCTTGAGTGCCGCCAGTGCGCTGGAGGCCTTGCGGTCCTGCCACATCTCCAGGGCGACGTTGAAGAGCAGCAAGGCCACGATGATGGCGAAATCGTCCCAGTGGCCGATGAGGGCGGAGACCAGCGCCGCGGCCTCGATCATGTAGGCGATCGGGCCCATGAAGTGGCCGACCAGCTTCGAGACGAAGCTTCGCTCCCTCTCGACGATGGCGTTGGGGCCGTAGCGGTCGAGCCGTTGTGCTGCCTCTACGGCGGCGAGTCCGCGGTCGGTATCCGCGCCAAGCGCGGCGAGGACTTGGTCGATGGGGAGTTTTTCGAGGTCGACGTCCTGGTGGGGAGCCAGGTCGGTCTGTCCGACGGCCGAAGGTAGCCCGTTCATGTTCGTCTCCAGTGGAAGCGGATCTTCAAGATCGCGATGCGAAGTCTTGCGTGCCAAGGCGATCGCCTCATGCAACGTCGGCAGCGCCCGCTCCCCGCCGACCACGGCCAGGATGCCATGCCGCTTCATGTCTGCACGCAGGCCGGGCGAGACCCGCCCGAAGATCAGCTCGACCCCGTGTCCTTTGAGCTCTTCGCAGAGCTCGCGCAGCGCGCGGGCGGCGGAAAAATCGAGATCGGTCATGGCCCCAGCTTCGATGACCAGCGCGCGCACCGGCGTCGGGGCCTGGGCCACCAGGGCGCGCAGCTCGTCCCCGAAGCGGCGCTCGTTGGCATAGAAGAGATCCGCCCCGAAACGGTAGACGATGAGCCCCGGCTCGCTCTGGGTCCCGGGTTGCGCCGCCACCGGCAGCCAGCGCCCGGCCGAGTCAGGGGCCAGGACATCCGTGTGGGGGCGATAGCTGTGGCTCACGTGACGGAGCAGCGACAGGGCCACCGCCAGCAGGATGCCCTGTCCAACCCCGACCAGGGTCACGGTGGCCGCCGTGACCAGCGCGAGCTTGAGCTCGCCCGGACTCTCGCGGCCGATGGCGCGCAGCCCCGAAACGTCCACCAGTCCCACCGCGATGGTGAAGACGACGCCACCCAACACGGCATGGGGCAGGTACTGAAGCGGGCCGGTGAGGAAGAGCAGAACCAGGGTGACCACGCCGGCAAACGTGAGCTGGGCAAGCTGGGTGCGCGCGCCGGCGCGCTCGGCCATGGCCGTCTGTGTAGGGCTTCCGTTGACGACGAAGGCCCCGCTCAGGGCTCCGGCCGCGTTGGCGGCAGAGAGACCGAGGATGTCCGCGTCCTCGTCGACCCGCTCGTGGTGGCGCAGCGCAAAGCCGCCCGCGGTCACCGCGCTCTGGGCGACGATGATGACGAAGCACGACGCGGCGATGGGGATCAGTGCCAGGACCTCGCGCCAGGTCGCAGACGGCAGCACCAGGTGCGGTAGCCCGCCGGGGACCGGACCCAGGGTGGCGATACCGAGTCTCTCGAAGCCGTAGGCGTGGCTGGCCCAAATGGACCCCACGACCAAAAAGAGTGCCATCGGAAACCGCGGCAGCAGGGCGTGCGAGCCGAGGATCAGGACCACGGTCGCCGCCGAGACGTAGAGCGTCGGCAGGTGAGTCTGGGGGAGAAGCTCGACGAGCTGCCGGATCTGGTCCAGCGTGTGCGGCGATTCGACCGGGATGCCGAGCATGCCGCCGAGCATGGCGATGCCCACCTGAAAGCCGACGCCTGTGAGGAATCCGACCAGCACGGTCCGCGACAGAAAGTCGGCCAGGAAGCCGAGCTTGAAGATACGCGCGAGCAGCAGCAGCCCAGCCGTCAGCAGCGCGACGATGGCCACCAGGTCCATGTAGTGCGGGGTCTCGGGCTTGGCCATGTCGGCCAAACCGCTCGCGAAGATGGAGGCGGTCGCCGAATCCGCGGCGACCACCAGGTGGCGCGACGAGCCGAGAATGGCGAAGGCGATCAGCGGCAAGAAGACGGTGTAGAGACCGGTCACCACCGGGGTGCCGGCAATCCGCGTATAGCCCAGGACCTGCGGGATGTTCATGGAGGCCAGGGTGATACCCGCGACCACATCGCGTAGCACACCGCCGGCACCGTCTTCGCCGCCCCGGCGACTCAAGCCGCCGAACAAGCGCACACCCATGATGGTTCCGCTCGAGGCCGCTTAGCCGCCGGACCCCGGAACCCGGCGCTCCTGCTCCGCCGCGTGGTACTTGGCACGGATCTGGTCCAGGTTTACCCGGGTGGGTGGGAGCTTGAGCCCCATGTCTTCCATGGTGTCCGCCACGATGGACGAGATGGCGAGATTGCGGAACCACTTGTGGTTCGACGGGATGACAAACCAGGGCGCCTGCTCCTGGCAGGTCTTCTCCAGGGCCTCCTCGAAGGCCGCGACATAGTCGGCCCAGAGCTCGCGCTCCGAATAGTCCGATTCGCTGATCTTCCAGTTGCGCGCGGGGTCTTCGAGCCGCTCCTTGAAGCGCGCGAGCTGCTCCTCCGGACTGATGTGCAGGAAAAACTTGAGGATGCGGGTGCCGTTCGCGTGCAGCACGCGCTCGAAGTCGTTAATCAGCGCGTAGCGGGCGGACCAGACCGATTTCGGGACCAGTTTGTGCACCCGCGCCACCAGCACGTCCTCGTAGTGCGAGCGGTTGAAGATGGTGACCTCGCCTTTGGCAGGGGCCTGGGCATGGGTGCGCCATAGGAAGTCGTGGGCGGCCTCGATCGGGGTGGGCTGCTTGAAGCCAACGCAACGGGTCCCTTGCGGGTTCATGCCGCTGAAGAGATGCCGCACCACCCCGTCCTTGCCGCCCGCATCCAGCGCTTGCAGAACGACCAGCAGAGACTGCTCGCCGTTGGCATAGAGCAGATATTGCAGGCTGTTCATTCGCGAGACATTTTCTGCGATCTGTGCCTGCGCGCTCTCGTGGGAATCGTGACTGCCCTTGTAGCTGGGATCGATCTTGTCGAGCCGGACCTTGGTGCCCGGCTCGACGATCAGCTCCTTGCGATAGCTCATGGTTGGCCTCCGGTGTGAGCTGAGCCTAAGCCGAGCGCAGCCAATCGCGCGCGGCGGAACGCTCGGCGGCTGGGAAATGCTTGATCTCCGCCTCGACGAAATGGCCGGCGCCGCGGCCGGGAACCGGACACCGGCCCGGGCGGGCCGGCACCGGTCGTGCCTCAGAGCTTTGCCTCGATCTTCTTCCACTCCGCCTTGGCCTTCTCCCAGAAGCTCTCCTTAGGTGCCTTCTTGCATTCCTCAACGACGAAAGGGATCACCGTCTCCACACCTTCGACGTCCACTGCTTCGGCTTGCGGTTTCCCATCCTTCCCATAGGCGACAGCCCAATAGACCGCCTTCGGTTGGAAGCTCTCGTCGAGCTCGACGAAGTCCTCGCAGGTCATCTTGGCCAGGGGCTTCTTGGCCGCCGCCTTGTGGGTCGCGGACGCGTGGGTGCCCGCGGCAGGCACATGGATCTTCTGGCCCTCCTTTACCTCGTCCGAGGTCAGCTTGTTATGCGCCTTGAGCTGGTCCACCGGGACCTCGAAGCGCTCGCTGATGGCGAACAGGTCGTCGCCATCGACCACGATATAGGTGGCGGTCACGGTGTCGTACTTGCCCTTGGCATGGGCTCGCGCAGGGCCGCAAGGGCTATTGCAGAGCAGAGGGTTGCGGATCCGGCGGGTCGTTGAAGCGCAAGGAACGGCATGGACGATCTCCTCGTTAGGGTTGGCTAGGGGAGCCGAAACCGCTTACGTCAGGGGTTTCGGCGTTTCAGGTGCTTGTTAGCGGTCTCCTCCCGGTGCTGTCGATTTTCGCGATTCGTTGAATCGTCGCGGCCCCCGTCGCGGGTGTTTGAAGACAAGGACGAGCACGAGGTTGACGATCAGCGTGACGACGACCGACGCCACGACGCCGGTCATGACGGCGTGACTTGCCCGCCAATCCCGCAGCGCAGGCCAAGAAGGCAGCCCTACCTTCCCTGGATGAAGCCGCCCGGACCCGCCGCGAAGCAGCCCGTGCCTCCTTGCGCGCATATCACCACAAACGTCGCGCGCTTGCCGCATCCATCGACGCCGACCGTATACTCGTTTCTTGGTATCCCGCCTACCCAAGGACCTTGCAGGACTGGCTGCACCGGATAGAAGGATTCGAGCAGCGCGAAGACTCGCTCCGGCTTGTACCAGGGCGCGCGCCGAGTCTGGCCCAGGGGAAGGATCGACGTCACAAGCGCGCTGTCGCGGTAGGAACGCCCTCGGCTTGCTGGAGCCGTTGCCGAATTGGCACACGCTGATTGCCGGCCTGGGAGAAGCCGACGAGGCGCTCCGGCTTGATGTCCTGCGCCACTCCAGACCGGTCCCAAGCGTGTCCCGCTCCGAGTGCCCAGGCGACGACCGAGCGTGGAGCACGTCCTTTCCGGGACGGGTCCGCGGCTGGCAAAATGCGACCGCTTTCCGCGGTGCTTAGAGCGACGCCGTCGTCGCACCCTCGCCGCCGAACCTTCGCCGACTTCCTCGGGGCTCCGCGACGCCCCCCTCGGCCGCCGCTTAAGGAGCCCCGATGACCCCGACCAGATCCTTGCCTTCGTCCTCGCCCTGATCTCGCCCCAGCCCGCCGCGCCGGCCTTTCCGGTGATCGCCGCGGGTGGGGCGGACAGCCGCTATCCGGTCAAGGCCGCGCCCTGTCCGCGCCCCCTGGCCCCTTTCGAGATCGAGGGCAAGACCGTCGCCTGCGGCACCGTCTCGGTCCCCGAGGACCATGCCAAACCCGACGGCCGTCGCATCCCCCTGACCTTCATGGTGTTCAAGTCCCGCACCCTGGTGCCGGCGCCGGACGCCGTGGTACATCTGCACGGCGGGCCCGGTTGCGGCATCGTCGAGAACGTCGCCCTGACCTCGACCTATTTCGAGGGCCTACGGACGCGGCGCGACGTCGTGGCATTCGACCAGCGCGGGGTGGACACCTCCTCCGGGCGCGAGACCCGCTGCCTCGCCACCCTGGCCGACCACGCCGGGGAGCTGGCCGC
>JBGSOR010000209.1:0-11266 GCA_041738985.1 Chromatiaceae bacterium
GGCGGACCCGCACCCGTCGTGGACGGCAGCCAGACCCTCGGCCGGCGCGCCGGCGACGCCCAGTCGACCACAGGAGCCGCGCCTGCACCGACTGCCATCCTCCCTCTTGCAGAGCCGGAGCCGGTTCCCCCTGGCGAAAACATGCTGACCCTAAGCCAAGCGAGCGGCACCGGGACCTGGGCCTATTACGCCGAGCAGTACGCCCGCCTGCGAGGCTGTAACGTCACCGATCAGGGTGCCCAATTGATCGAGAGCCGCTCGGACGGCGAGATCCACAAGGTCGCGTGCGCCGGTGCGGACAGCTTTCTACTCAAGTGCCAGAACGGGGTCTGCCGGGGCCTGCAATGAGCCCGCGGGGGCCTTCCGGATCCCGCGCCCCCCGGCGCCTGGGCGGCGCCCTCCCCTTGCTCCTGATCGTACTCAACGCCCAGGCCGTCCAGGCACCGAGCCTGCTCCTGTTCGGCGCCACCTTGTCCGCGGCCGTAGACTTCGCCGTTGCGGTCGCCCGCGACCGGGGCTGGCGGGTGCTGGACATCGGCCCCGCGGGCGCGACCTTCGAGCAGACCCTGGACGAGACCAGCTCCGACGACGGATCGACCCAGTCAAGGGCCATCCGCGTCTACGCGGACTTCGCCGAAGAGACGAACGGGGTGCGTGTGTCGCTGCACGCCGAAGAGTGGGAGGCCCTGGGAACCGGCGATGAGTGGATGACCGACGTCACCGCGGCCTACGACGAGAATCTCTCCCGCGCCCTCTCCTCGCTGCGATCCAAGTGGGATGCCCGCACCCTGAGATCGCCAGCAGACCCTGCACATACCCCGGCTGGCCGATTACCTGACGCGATCGGCACGGCCGCCCCGCCGCGACCCGCCCCAAGCCCGACCGCATCGGACTACCGTCCCGTGGGAACCTGGGCCTACTACGCCGAGGCATACGCCCAGGACCAGGGCTGCGAGCTGGGAAACACCGGCGCAGTACTCGAGCAGGCAGGCCCCGACTGGGAGCAGCATCGCATCGACTGCCGGGACGGGCGGGCGATTCGGGTTCGGTGCGTTCAGGGAGATTGCACCAGGACCCCGCAGTAACCGACAGGAACGCATCGTGGCGCAATGCCATTCCCTTTTCTCCGCCGGATCCCCACTGTGTTGGACGGAAAACGTTCAACGGCTGCGAGCGGCTTGCTGGCAGACCCCGACCACAGGCAGGAAACCCATGTCAGAGAAAGCCAAGCTGTCCAATCTCCTCGCCCACGCACACTACGCGGCGAGCTTCGAGCCCGAATCCGAGGAAGAGGTGTACGACGCCCGCAAGGAGTCTCTGGTGCGCAACCTGCTTCACGAGCTGGGCGAAAACCCGGACCGCGAGGGGCTGCGCCGCACCCCCTTGCGCGTCGCCAAGGCCCTGGACTTCCTCACCAGCGGCTACCAGCTCTCCGCGGAAGAGATCATCAAGAAGGCGCTGTTCGAGGAGGATGTGCGCGAGATGGTAGTGGTGCGGGACATCGAGTTTTACTCCATGTGCGAGCACCACATGCTGCCCTTCTTCGGCCATGCCCACGTGGGCTACCTGCCCAACGGGAAGGTGGTGGGGCTGTCCAAGATCGCTCGGGTGGTGGATGTCTTCGCCCGCCGGCTCCAGGTCCAGGAGCGGCTCACCAGCCAGGTGGCGGACGCCATGATGGAGCACCTGGGCGCCCACGGGGTGGCGGTGGTGATGGAGGCGAGCCACACCTGCATGATGATGCGCGGGGTGCAGAAGCAGCGCAGCACCACGGTCTCCAGCGCGATGCGGGGGGCCTTCGAGACGGACTCGCGCACGCGCGCCGAGTTCATGTCCTTTATCCGCACCTGAGCGCTCGCGCCGCAACGGCGCTCCTGCGAAATCGGAGACTGGGAATGGGCTCGGTATTTCAAAGCAAGGCGCCCAGATCGAGCGCGATTCCGGGCAGCGTGTCAATCTCGACCCGCGACAAGTCGCGCACGCGGAGTTGTTGGGTGTAGCGCCCGCCATCCGGGTCCCGGTGGCAGTCCAGGTGACGGCCGGGGACATCGACGATCCAGACCCGCTCGCGGCGCCGGGCGCGCTAGAATGCGCCCCCGCCACGCCGTCCGGACTCGAAGCCCTTGAGCCCCCTGAAGCGACTCGCCTCCCAGACCGCCATCTATGGCGCCAGCAGCGTCTTCGGACGCTTCCTCAACTATCTACTGGTCCCGCTCTTCACCTATACCTTCGCCCCGGCGGAATACGGCGTGGTGGCGGAGTTTTACGCCTACATGGGCTTCCTGGCGGTGCTGCTGGTCTTCGGTCTGGAGACGGGCTATTTCCGCTTCCGCTCAGGCGGCGAACGCCCCCCGCACGTGGTCTATGCCACGGTGCTGCGGGTCCTGGCGATGGCCAACCTGGCATTCCTGGTCCTGGCGATCCTGTATCGGCAGCCCGTCGCGGATCTGCTGCGGCACCCGGACCACCCGGAGTACATCTGGTGGTGCGCCGCCATCCTGGCCATGGACTCGGTGGGGGCCGGGGCCTTTGCGCGGCTGCGGGCGGAGGATCGGGCCTGGCGGTTCGCGGGGATCAAGATCGCCGAGATCGCGCTGAATATCGGGCTTGCGGTCTTCTTTATCCTGGTCTGCCGACTCGCCCACGAGGCGGACCCCAGCTCGCTGCTCGGCCGGCTCTGGTACCCCCAGATCGGCATAGGCTATGTGTTCCTGGCCAATCTGGCGGCGAGCGGGCTCAAGCTTCTCATGCTCGCACCCCAGCTCCGCGGGGGGCTGGCCGGTTTCGACCGGGGGCTCTTCTGGCTCCTGATCCGCTACTCCCTGCCCATGGTGGTGATCGGGATGGCGGGCATCGTAAACGAGATGCTGGACCGGGCGGCCCTCAAGTACCTCCTGCCCTACGATCCGCAGACCAATCTGGCCCAGCTCGGGATCTACAGCGCCAGCTATAAGCTCTCGATCCTGATGACGCTCTTCATCCAGGCATTCCGCTATGCGGCAGAGCCCTTCTTCTTCGCCTACGCGAAGCAAACGGACGCCCGGCACACCTATGCCCTAGTGCTCAACTGGTTCGTGGCCTTCTGCGTCTTCATCTTTCTGCTGGTGACGCTGTTCCTGGATGTCTTCCAGTACTTCGTGGGAAGCGCCTACCGCGAGGGGCTCTTCGTGGTGCCGGTGCTGCTGCTGGCCCAGCTCCTGCTCGGGATCTATGTGAACCTGTCGATGTGGTACAAGCTCACGGACCGGACCCTGCTAGGGGCCTTGGTCTCCCTGGGCGGGGCCGCCATCACGGTCGGGATGCTGCTCGCCCTGATCCCCGTCTTCGGCTATGCAGGTGCCGCCTGGGCGCACCTAGTGTGCTACGGGTCCATGGTAGCGGCATCCTATCTGCTCGGACGGCGCTACTACCCGGTGCCCTACGACCTGCGGCGCGTCTTCGGCTACATCGCCCTGGGCCTCGGGCTCTACGCTGCGAGTCGGGTACTGGTAGCCGGCCTGGGGCTCGATGCCCTGTGGGTCGGCGCAGTGCTGCTCCTATTGTTTCTCGGCCTGGTCTTCGCCATCGACGGGCGCCGCCTGCTCAGGCGGCGGGGGACCTAGGGCTCGATCCGAGTGGGTGCGGCGCGCCCTCACGAGGCTCGGCGAATCGCTCGGTCGGTCGACGGTCCTCGGATTGCCCGACGAGGGTCATACCCCAGCGTCATACCCCAGCACAGGCCGTCTTCGACCAGACATCGCTAATCGCTAATATGGTTCCTCTTTAATATGAAGCCTGGCGGTTGACTGGACGTCGCGGGCCGACGGATGATCGCCGGTCTTCCAAAAACGCTCGGGCGTTCGGCCCGGGAAAGAAGCAATAGACCGAGGAGCCACCGATCATGAGTCATCCCGAAGTCGTTCTCCTGTCCGGCGTACGCACCGCTATCGGCGATTACGGCGGCGCGTTGAAGGACATCCCTCCTACCGAGCTGGCGGCCATGGTGGTCCGGGAGGCGATCGCGCGCTCCGGTGCATCCGCCTCCGAGATCGGGGCCTGTGTGTTTGGGCATGTGATCCACACAGAGCCCAAAGACATGTATCTCTCCCGGGTGGCCGCGATCAACGGCGGGCTCCCGCATTCCAGCCAGGCATTCACGCTCAACCGTCTGTGCGGGTCCGGACTCCAGGCGATCTGTTGCGCGGCGCAGCAGATCATGCTCGGCGACACCGAGGCGGCCGTGGCCGGCGGGGCCGAGAACATGTCCCGGGGTCTCTACGGCCTGGCCACCGCCCGCTGGGGCCAGCGTATGGGCGACGGCGCGATGATGGACATGATGGTCGGCGCGCTGACCGATCCATTCGACACGATCCACATGGGTATCACTGCGGAGAATGTGGCTGCCCAGTGGAGCATCTCCCGGGAGGACCAGGACGCCCTCGCGGTGGAGTCCCATCGGCGGGCCGCCGCAGCCCAGGCCGCGGGGCGCTTCAAGGACCAGATCCTGCCCGTAGAGCTCAAGACCAAGAAGGGCTCGACCTTCTTCGATACCGACGAGCACGTGCGCCCCGACGCGTCCCTGGAGGGGATGGCGAAGCTGCGCACCGCATTCAAGAAGGATGGCACCGTCACCGCCGGCAACGCTTCGGGCATTAACGACGCGGCGGCCGCGGTGGTGCTCATGAGCGCCGCCGCCGCACAATCGCGCGGGCTCAAGCCCTTGGCGCGGCTGGTGGGCTACGCGGTCGCCGGCGTCGATCCGAAGGTGATGGGCGTCGGCCCGATTCCGGCCGTCAGCCAGCTCCTGTCCCGGCTCGAATTGACGGTCGCAGACATGGATGTGATCGAGCTAAACGAGGCATTCGCCGCCCAGGCGCTCGCCTGCGTCAAGGACTTGGGAATAGACCCCGCCAAGGTGAACCCCAACGGCTCCGGCATCTCCCTGGGCCATCCCATCGGCGCGACCGGGGCCATCGTCACGGTCAAGGCGTTGCACGAGCTCCAGCGCGTCGGGGGGCGCTATGCGCTCATCTCCATGTGCATCGGCGGCGGCCAGGGGATCGCCGCCGTCATCGAGCGCTGGGGGGCCTGAGCTTAGGCGATTTCTGTCAAATCATGTACCACCTCGCTCGTCATTTCGCCCGCCTTCGGCGTCGCACCGACAGTCACATAGCCCAGCTATGCTCCTGGCGGCGCTCCTTGAAGGCAGACGAAAATCCTTCGCGATCTGGTACATGATTTTCCGGCAATCGCCTTAGGTCCCGATCCCGACCGCTCCGGCGACCTCCGGTCGCCGGACCATTAACCGGATTGGCCCGCGGCCCCCGCAGATGGGGAGCGGGTCGATGAAAGTCACGGCGAGCCGTCCCGATTGCGCCGCCGGCTCAGGCGACCGGCCGGCTTCCCTCGGTCCCGTGCATCCGCTTGATCTCCTGGATGCGTCTCTCGACCTCGCGCCTGAGCTCCCGGCGCAAGGCCGCGGCCTCATGCCGGCGCCGCTCGATGGGGGTGACGAGATCCAATGGTGGGACCCGCACCGGTCTGCCCTCCCCGTCTACCGCGACCATGGTGAAATAGCAGGTCATGGCGTGCCGGGTGGTCTTGTGAATGATGTCTTCGGCAATCACCCGGATACCGATTTCCATCGAGGTGCTGCCGGTGTAATTTACCGAAGACAGGAATGTCAGCAGCTCGCCCACGTGGACCGGCTCGCGAAAAAACACCTGATCGACCGATAACGTCACCACATAGTGGTTGCAATAGCGCGAGGCGCATGCGTAGGCGACTTGATCCAGGAGGCGCAGGGTCGCGCCGCCGTGAACATGGCCGGAGAAATTGGCCAAGTCCGGGGTCATGAGCAGGGTCATGGCCAGGGTCTTGTGCTGCCGTTCCGTCTTCTCCACTATCATGATTCTTCAGCCAATCTCATCGGCCGCCTCACGTAGATCGAATCGATGAACGGGCACCTCCCCAATCGGCCCCGGAACGTCCGAAGGCGGGGAGGCGATAGCCGGCGATTGTGCACCATCGCAATGGAACGGCGCCAGCGATCAGGTATATCTAGGGTTTTTGTCGAACCCATCGCCTGGCAGTTGTTGTGTGCATCCTGGATAGGCGCTGGCGGCCTCGGGGGCTTGACCCGGGTCCGCGAGGCGTCGAACCGATCGGCGCGTCCGGATCGGGACGCACTCAGGGGCGGACACCTCTGAGGGTTTCTATCTGGGCCTGGATGGGCTCGATCACCGGGGCAAGCTTGCGACGCATCAGGGTGCCAAGCACCGTGGGGTCCGGCAGAACCGGACGGATGGCGCCATAGCCCAGGCCGGAGAGGGCGCGCATCGCAGCCAGGTCTTTAGCCAGGGCCGAAGAGAGCCTCAGGCACTCCGCCACGGCGGTATCCGCGTTCTCCGGAGCGACGTAACGCGCCGCCTCGGCGATCAGATCGCCAATGGGGAGGTCGGGATCTCCCTCAGGGCGCAGGGGGGCGAAGTAACCCCGCAGGCAGTCGAAGGCGGCGGCGACCAGGTCCTGGCCGGATGGCCGATCGAGCAAGGTGGCCATGGTGCGGAGCCAGGTCTGGCCGGCATCGGAATGGACGCGCAGGACGAGCGCGGCGACCGCGTTGCCGCCTTCGGCGAGGGACCGGAGCCCTTCGGCAAGCCCCGAGGCCAGCGTGCGGGGGGGCTCGGGGTCCGGCAGGGCATCCGGCTCGGCCTGGAGGAAGCCGACCAGGTAGGCGTGCTTGCGGGACGACTTGCGCCACAGATCCGCGCGCACGTCGGCGTCCGCCAGGCCGGTCTGCAGGACCAGCCGGACCGATTCCATGATGCGGTCGGCCTCGGTCTCGAACGGGAGATAATCGATCAGATAGTCGGCCAGGGCCCGGCCCATACGGCCAGCGACGATCGCGGGGTTGGCAAGCATGCGCCGCGCATTCTCCGCGTCCTCCATGGCCCACCAGGCGCGGCGGGCCAGCTCGTCGTCCAGCCCCGGGGAGCAGACTGCAGCGACCACCGCCTCAGGCTCGCCCAGCAACAGGAGCTGGGACAGGCTCTCCGCGCGCATCTGGCCCATGCGGGTCCAGCGGCGGAGATAGACCGGGTAGCCCCCCGGGGAGCCCAGGACATGGCCGGAGATCAGCTCCCGGACCATTCGGAGATACCGATCCGGGTGGGTGCTGGGGTTAAGCCGGATGGCGAGCTCGCCTTGAGGGCCGAGCCCGTGGACGATCATCCGCGCCTCGTCGATGCGGATGGCGAGCGGCCTGTTGGCGAGCAGGACGTTGAGCCTGAGGCTGTCTTCCGCGCTGAGCTCCAAGTCGTACGATCCCGCCCCGTCCGACGGCTAGGCCTCGGTCGGCGGGCTGAAGTTGGCGTCCTTGGGATTCAGGAAGATGAAATGGTACTGGCCGGGCTCGATCTCGACAAAGTCCATGGTGGCCTGGTCCAGCAAGGGGACCTGCTCGGGGGTCATGACCACATCGATGCCCTCGCAGCTCATTCGGATGTCGTCCTCGGTCGCCTCGTCGAACCCCATCCGGTAATCGATGGCCCCGTCGGGCTTGCGGTGCGCCGCCAGGCGCAGGGACAAACCCTGGGTCCCGCCCTGTCTTGCCGCCTGGAGGACTTGGTCGGCCGCCGATCTCGTCAATCTGAACATCTCTGACCCTATGTTGGCGTTGGGCTGATTGCACCGCGAGTTTAACCCGACAGGATCGGCGGGGCACGGGAAGCCGGCGAGCGGACCGTCTGGGCTAGCGGCCCACCCGGGAGCGACGCACATGGGCGAGGAAGCGGCGAGTCCAGCCGTTACCCCCGACGTCGCGGAGATGGGCGTAGCAAGCAAGCAGGTTGCCCTGGACGATGCCGTCGTGCCGAGCGTCGATCCCCACCCCGCGCCGGACCTCGTAGGCGTAGGTCCAGTCCGCTCGGGGCGCCACGATGGCGGAGTGGTGAAACTCGTGGGCATGGATCTCGCGTCCCGGGCTCCCCGGGTCGCCATCCGCATCGTCCGTCGGCCAGGGGAATGACGGTGTCTCCCGCAGCACCACATAGCCCCGGCCTTGGGGCCGCGGATGCATCGCAATCTCCGCGTCGATGGCGCCCACCATGGTCCGGCGCCGGTCCCCCCAGCGGATGGTCCTGCACAGATACATGAGACCGCCGCATTCGGCGTAGACAGGACCGCCCCGGGCGACGAACGCGGCCATGGCCTCGCGCATGGGGCGGTTGCGCTCCAGCTCGTCCATCCGGTACTCGGGAAAGCCGCCGCCGAGAAAGAGACCGTCCACCGCGGGGGGCGCCGGGTCGGAGATCGGACTGAAAGGGACCAGCTCCGCCCCCGCCTCAGCCAGGGCGCGCAGGTCGTCCGGATAATAGAAGCCGAAGGCGGCGTCGCGGGCGATGCCGATACGCACCAGGGGCCCGGTCGCTGCCGGCGGGCGGACCGATCCGGGCACCGGAGCCAGAGGGCGCTCGGCCAGTTCCGCAAGGGCCATCAGCCGGTCCAGGTCCAGCGCCGCAGCCACCTGACGGGCGATGGCCTCGATCCAGGCATCCGCTTCCTCGGACTCGTTGCTCGGCATGAGGCCCAGGTGCCGCTCGGCGATCGCCATGCCCTCGTCGCGCAGCAGGGTGCCCAGGATCGGTAGATCCGTGTAATGCTCCACCGCGCGAATCAGGTTGGCCGCGTGGCGCTCGCCGCCCACCTTGTTCAGCACCAGGCCCGCAATGCGCAGATCCGGATCGAATGCCTGGTAGCCCAGGAGCAGGGGGGCGATGCCGCGGGCCATGCCCTGGCAGTCCAGCACCAGGATCACCGGGGCACCCAGGTGTTTGGCCAGTGCCGCGTTGCTGTTCTCGCCCTCGATATCGGTGCTGTCGAAGAGTCCGACGTTGCCCTCGATCAGCCCCAGGTCCGCCCCCTGGATCTCGCGGGCAAAGGCTGACGCGATCTCGCCTCGGCCCATGGTGTGGAAGTCCAGATTGAGGCAGGGCCGACCGGCCGCCTGGCCGAGCCACAGGGGGTCGATATAATCGGGCCCCTTCTTGAACGGCTGGACGATTAGGCCGCGCGAGCGCAAGGCCCGGCACAGGCCGATCGACAGCGTGGTCTTGCCCGAGGACTTGTGGGCCGCCGAGATATAGAGATGTGCCATGCTTGGCGCCTTCGGTAGGTCGTACCCAGGTCCGCAAGGTCTCGCGCAAAGGCGCCAAGAACGTGAAGAAGGATTTGGGGCAGAGCCGTTACCCCCCAGACGCCCAAGTCGCACCCCGCGTTGCGGTGCCGCGCTGGAGAACCTTGCCGTCGTGGCGTGGCCTGAGAATCTTGTCCCTGGGGATCAGGCCCCCGCCAGGACCGCAGCGGTCTCTGGCTCCTCGTCCGCCGGGATGGCGGAATCCGCCAGGGACTCGGGCAGGAACTGGAGCACGCGCACACCAACCGCTGTGATGAGCATCGCCAGCGCCGCTCCGCCGATCCCCAAGAGCGCCTCGGGTAGACTCGGGCTGTAGGGGGCCGCCTGACCGTTCACACCGTCGAAGAAGCCGGACTCCAGGATGGTCTTGCCCGGGAACATCTGCATGGGATACGCCTGGGCGCCGATGATGACGACATACATGGTCGCCAGGCCCCCCAAGATCACCAGGGCGCAGGCGGCAATGGACCACCGCCGATCCCTGCCGTGCACGGGGTGATAGACGATGCCGAGGGGCACCAGACAGCCAATCAGGACCCAACCCACCCAGAACATGGCCGAGTAGATACCGCCGCGATAGAGCAGCCAGCTCACCAGGTCGTAGTTTTTGGCCCCATAGACCTTGGTCAGGACATAGACCAGGATGAAAAAGAGGATACCCCAGAGGAAGACCCCCAGCAGGCCCATCAGCCGCCCGAGCATCTTATCCCCCAAGGGCCGCCCCTCCTGGTCGAAGCTGAACATGAGCACCAGGATCGTCACAGCCAGCCCATAGGCGAAGGACAGGGCCACGAACATCGGGGCCAGCACAGCGGTGTCATAGGCCTGGCGGGCGACCAGGAAGCCGAAGATAGACCCGGTGCCGGTGGTGAGCGCCAGACGCCAGACCAGCGCGAGGACCCCGATGGGCTTGTTATAGGGACCTCCCATCCGATCCGCCATGGTCCAGAGGTAGGCGATGACGATAGCCATGAAGCCTGTGTAGAGATAGATATTCCAGGCGAAGATGGAGCGGAAGTTGTAATGGGTCAGCGCGACCAGGAGCCGGTCCGGCCGGCCCAGATCCAGCACCAGCACGATCAGCCCGCCCGCCAGCAGGGCCGCCGCCAACAGCCCGGACAGGCGCCCCAGGGGTTTGTAGGCGCCCCTACCGAAGACGGTCCCGATAGAGGCGACGTTCAGCGCCCCGGAGGCCGAGAGGATCAGAAACACCGCGAAGATATGCGGAGTGCCCCAGACCACGGAGTTGCTCATCCCGGTGACCCAGTGGCCCTGGTGCTCCATGTAGAGTGCGGCCAACCCGCCGATCCCGGCGACCGCCGCCAGGATACCGAGGATGCCCCAGTAGCGAGCCGGCGGGATGCGCCACTCGCGATAGACGATTCGCTTCATGGTCTGTCTCTCCCGGGCCTAGACGCCGGAGTACCGCACGCCGGTGTTGAGCACCAGGTCCTCGCGGAGCTGGCGGGTCGGCAGGCTCGCTAAGGCTTGGCTGATGGCACTCTGGGGATCCTTGAGGTCGCCGAACAGGATCGCCCGATGACCGGCCTGGGTGCAGGCATCGGCACAGGCGGTCGATTCGATGCCCTGGTCCCGCCGATTGACGCACAGGTTGCAGCTCTCCACGCACCCCTTGCCCCGAGGGACCCGGGTGAGCTGGTCATGGGTGTTCACGTGGATGAAGCTCCGCGCCTTGTAGGGGCAGGCCATCATGCAGTAGCGGCAGCCGATGCAGGTGTGGCGGTCCACCATCACGATGCCATCCGCCCGTTTGAAGGAGGCCCCGGTGGGGCAGACATCGACACAGGGCGGGTGCTCGCAGTGCTGGCACATGAGCGGCAGGTTGGTAACCTGCCCCGTCTGGTTGTCCCTTACCCGGACCTTGCGGATCCAGACCGATTGTTGATTATCCCACTCGGCCTCGTCCTGGGACTCGGGCCGGACCTGAAGGTCCAGTCCGTTCTCCAGATTGCAGGCGTCCACGCAGGCGGTGCAGCCCGCCACGCATCGCTGCGTGTCGATCATCAGGCCCCAGCGCACGCTGTCGTCGACCGGCTCGTGGCGCGGTGCGGCGGACACCGTATGCAGATC
>JBGSOR010000214.1:0-6870 GCA_041738985.1 Chromatiaceae bacterium
GATCTGCAGCCGCACGGACACCTGCGCGGGTATCCAGGCCCCCGACCGCCAGGCCACCCGTGCCCCGAATGGCGCCGCGCCGCCTCGGCACGGCCAAGCCGCCGCCTTGGGGACACATAGAAATAGTAGTTCCGAATATGCAAAAGTGCCGATTGACTTCCGCTTGGGCGACCCCGAGGTTGGTCAAAACGGCGAATCCGGCTGTGCCGCATCGAGCCCCGAGCCTGCCGAGCGCCACGGACACCGGCTCCGCATCCGTCGCCGATCGGCGCGTGCAGTACCATGAATTACCGTGAAAGTCGTCGGGAAGCCGCGCCACGCCTAGCTTCGCGCGGTCGAGGGCGGCCGCTGG
The DNA here is from genome assembly GCA_041738985.1 of Chromatiaceae bacterium. Lineage (GTDB taxonomy): Bacteria > Pseudomonadota > Gammaproteobacteria > Chromatiales > Chromatiaceae > Thiodictyon. The sequence continues at coordinate 353 of JBGSOR010000214.1, forward strand.
CCGCGCAGTGCCCCGTTCGCGTGAAAGACTTTCATACTCCGGGGTGTCCGGCAGGCTTCATGGACGTTAGCTTGAGTAAGCGGAGCCAGCCCGGCCCTGCGGGCGGCAACGGTCGATGGCGCGTCGCACTCGGGAAGGTGCGTCGCTCGCGGGGAGGACCGCGATAGGTCCTGTGCGAGCCTCGGCGGGAACCCACCGAGGCGTTCGGTCAGGTCTTAGAAGTCGAAGGAATCGTCGTCGCGGCCTTCGCCCCGGACGCCTGCCCCTTCGAGGGTGGCCATTTACGCAATCGCCTTCTGCAGACCCCTCAGCCTGGTCTTGAGTCGACGCGTGTCCAGCCAGCCGCACAGCCAGGCTTCGTATTCCCCGCTGCCGAGAGGGTGAGGGTTCTCGGAGCGCCAGAATCCGTCCAGGAAGGCCGCTTGGCCAGCGCGATACGGCGTTTGGCCGCTGCCGATCGCCCGCTCGCGCAGACCCTGTCGATAGCCGGACATCCAGTTATCCCAACGGGCGCCCATGAAATGCTCGGGCGGTTGGCGGTCCACCCATTCGTTGCCGATCCGTTGGCGCCCCAAGTCGCGACCGACCCCGAAACCGGCCGCTCGATCCAGATCCGAATACGGGTAGGCCCGCAGGCGCTCGCCGGAGGTCATGACGCTCGCCTCGCCCTTGACGCGCCCGCGACAGCCGGCGAGCGTCTCCAGTAGTCGGCGTCGGCAAACGGATCGCGCGCGGTGGGCGTCCTTCTTCCGCCGTACCGACCATCGTTCGGCTCATCGCACGCCGGTCGCGCAAGCTCCGCTTCAGCGTCGTCGTTGCTGGCTTCGGCAAATCGCTCAAGGGCCTGCCTCAGCTCGTCGGCTGAATCCAGGGTTCGATGGGGAGAAATCGCCAGAATCTCCAGACCTCGCCGCAAGACTTGAACACATCGGATCATATGATCGTAGGCGTGGCTCGGGCTGAGATCGAAAAGGGCGCCTAGCTTATCGAACGACGGAATAGATCTAAGATAGTACAGTATGAAGAAAAGGCATTTTTCCGGGGAGTCGAGAGCGCCGCTGGTGTCGCCGTCCCGGATTCGCGCGACCTCGCTAGTCGCGATGCGCTCCTGTTGAGCCATTTCATAGCTCGCTGCGAAAACCGGCACCAGATCGCCGAATTTTCTGTAGCTCATGCCAATCGCCGATTCGATCTTGCGATCTTTGATTGAACCAAGAAAAATATCCCGTATCATTACTCGATTCCCATCGTATGGCCAACTTGCTGCCATGGATCCATACATGGTCCGATCATCGATAATGATCGATCGGACCCGTTTCATTGAAACCAGCGACCCTCCTCTATCCGACGGTTGCCGCGTCGGAGGTCCCGAACGCGGCAGCCGCCTTGGGGCTTCAGAACCCAGTCCTCCTCGCGAGGTCGACAGCGCCGGAGCGCCAACCTCCCCAACCTAAGGTAATATGCGCCTTGGCTCCGCTCTCCTTAGCCTGACGCGGCCGCCACGGAGGTCGACGATTAGGTTGAATTCGCCACGCCAAAATAGGAGCTTCTGCAAACACCGTCAATTCCATATTCGTGGGGACCACTCCCCATATTTATGGTCCGGGAGACCACTCCCCATATTTATGGGTGATGCATATAGTGTATAAGCGTTTCCCGGTGATCGCCGCGGCCCCGATTTCCGCCGGTCGGTCGCGCCGAACGCCTGCAGCAACGATCGCAGTCGCCCCATCCGCCCCGCCCCAAAGGCTTGGCGAGCCGAATACGGTGGCAATGGCCCAATGACGAGCTTATCGAGCTCTTGGATCCTGCAATTATGGCTTCGCTAGATTCCGTTAGTGGAATGCGGCAGGTGCTGATCGTCGAGGACGACCCTGTCTTCCAACGCTCCATTGGCGAAGCGGTCCTCCAATTGGAGACCGCGTGGCTCGTGCACTGTGTCAGAACCGGGAGCGAGGCCCTCGCCTTCTGTAACGACTCAGCCTCGACGTTAGATTTGGCTTTGGTGGATCTGGGCCTGCCGGACATCGGCGGCATCGCCGTCATCCGGGCAATCCGTAGCCGTTTCCCCGATACGCCGATCATGGTGGTATCGGTGCTGTCTTCCGAAGCCGTTGTGTTAGACGCCATCCGCGCGGGCGCGCTCGGCTATATCCTGAAAGGCGATTCGAGCATGTCGATGGCACGCGCCATCGAGCAAATCATGGCGGGCAACTATCCGATCAGCCCCATGCTGGCCCGCTGTTTGTTCAAGCTGGCGGGGCAACAGGCGGCGTCAGACGCCTCGGATCTGCCCAGATTGTCGGCCAAGGAAACGGAGCTGCTGGCGCTCATCGCCAGCGGGAACAGCTACGCGCAAGCTGCTGAGCGCATGGGCGTAGCCGTTTCGACCGTCCAGTCCTATATCCGCACCCTCTACCGCAAGCTGGATGTCCATTCCCAGACGCAGGCCGTGTCCAAGGCCCGAGAGCACGGGCTCCTATGAGTGAGAGACGCGGTGGTGGCCGGCGTGAAATGCCAAGCTGACGCGCGTGCCGGGATCGCGTCGCGTCCATTCGAGTCGAGCGCCGATGTTGCGTGCGCGGCTTTGCATATTGCCCGTCCCGCGTCCGGGCTCTAAGGTTACGGGAAGGCCGATACCGTCGTCCGTGACGGCGAGGATGAGATCGTCGTCGGAATTGTAAGTCGCCTGAACCCCAATATGGCGGGCCTGGGCATGCTTGAGGGCATTGTTGAGCGCCTCCTGCAGGATACGCAGAATGTGTAGATTGACCCGTTGGCCGAGCGGGGGGCAGTCATCCAGCTGGATCTCCCAATCGATGCGGACCGGTTGGTCCGACAGCCGGCTCTCGCAACGATAGCGATAATCGACGAGGGCATCGCGCAGGCTCTTGTCCTCGTCGCTCGCGGTATCCACGACCAGTTGGAGGTCGTCCAGGCACTCGCGCAGCAGCACTTGGATCTCGTGAGTGGTGAGCTCGCTACGCTCGATGCGCAGACGCGCACTAGCGAGCTGGGAGCCGAATCCGTCGTGCATATCCTGGAGCAGGCGTTTGCGCTCCTCCTTGCGCGAGCGCTCCGTGAGTACCAAGCGCAATGCTTCTTCCGCCTGCTTGCGCAGGGTGATGTCCTCGGAGAATATAAGTACGCCGCCCGCCGAGCCGTCACCTTTGCTCCACGGCCGCACTTCCCAGCGTATCCATTGCACGGTACCGTCCTGCCGCTCGAAACGATCTTCCACTGCGCGAATCACCTCGCCCGCCAGGCCGCGGCGATGCACGTCTTTCCAATGCTCCGGTATCTCGGGAAATAGCGCGTAATGGGAGCGACCGAGGATTTCCAGACCGTCCAAGCTGTAGTCCTGGATCCAACGCGCGCTGACCGCGAGATAGCGCATCTCGCCGTCGAACAGGGCTAGCGCGACTGGCGCACGGTCGATGAAGAGGCGCATCAGCTCCTCGCTTTGGGCGAGGGCCTCCTGCGCCTTCATTCGCTCCGTGATATCGTGAATGATCGAGAAGAGAAGCGGTTTGTCCTTGAGGGCAATCGGGGTCGAATGGATCTCGACGGTACGAATCGTCCCGTCGGCCAGACGGTGCGGAAAGATGAAACAGCTCTTCGCTTCCTGGCGCGCCAGGTTCAGCTCGCTGGTCACCGCCTCTGCGGATAGACAGTTGATCTGAAAGACATTCATCGCTTGCAGCTCATTACGGGAGTAGCCGTAGAACTGCGCCGCCGCGATGTTGGCATCCAGGATTCGGCCGTCGACGGGATCGACCAGGAGCATGACCGCGCTGTGCCGCTCGAACAACAGGCGAAAGCGAGATTCGGTGGCAGTCAGGGCACCTTCCAGCCGTTTACGCTCGGTGATGTCCCGGGTGATCCCCCGCATACCGCTGTAGTCGCCCTCGGGCCCGAATAGGGGAATCCCGCTAACCTCCACGATGAGCCGTCGGCCGTCCCGGTGCCGGACCGGTACTTGCTGACCTGTCACCGGCTGTTGATCCACCAAGGCGGCCAAGGCGCGCTCGCGGATCGACTGGTTCCCGTCATCCCCAACGAGGTCCAAGGGGGGCTTCCCAAGGAATTCTTCAGGGGAATAACCCGTCAGATCCTGAAACCTGGGGCTGAGATAGGTGAAGCGTCCCTGCGCATCGAGCTCCCAGATGCAGTCGGTGGTGGACTCGACCAGGGACCGGTACTTCTCCTCGCTGCCCCGCAGCTGGTCTTCCATCTGCTTGCGCTCGGTGATGTCCTCGACGATCGCCAGATAGCCATGCACGCGATCGGTCCCAATCCGCATCCGCGTGACGGTCAGGTTGACCCAGAGCACGGACCCGTCCGGCCGAAGGTAACGCGCGGTCGAGCGGAAGTCGGAAACCTCGCCGGCGTTCAGTCGTGCCAGGCGATCGAGGACCCTGCGAAGGTCGTCCGGTTGGATTACGCGCATCCAGTCGAGGCTCGCCAGCTCCTCGGGGACGCAGCCGGCGATCGCGGCGAAGCGCCGATTGGCCTGGATGATCGGACCATTGCGCGTTTCGACCAGCACGACGCCGAGCGGCGCTTGCTCGAAGATGAAGCGGAAGCGCGCCTCCGCGGCCTGCCGGGCGTACAGCGCGGTCAGCTCCCGACGCCACAGCGCATAGCCCGCGGAATGCAGCAGTAAAAGCGTCAGACCCATGACCAGCGCCGTGGCCCAGGCCGTGCCACGGATGCCTGCGTAGGCCTCGCTCTCGTCGATCTCGGCCACCATCGACCAGTGCGTGCCGGCGACGGCGGCGGCGTAGGCCAGCACGGGTATGCCGCGATAATCCCGGCCGCCTGCGATGATTCCGCGCTGGCCCTGAGCCGCCCTGGCGGCGGGCAGATCGGGCAAGGTCAAGGGTCGGGTCAACGCGAGCTCAGCACCCGGGTGGTGGCGTAGCGGGGTCAAAAAGCGCACCTGGTCACCGTCGCGGCGGACCAGGTAGGTCTCCGCGGTCCGGGTCGGCACCGGCCAGGACTCCACCAAGGGGTACAGGGTGCGATCGGTCCGCCAGACCAGGTAGGCCACGCCCAACGGCGCCGCTCCAGGCAACCCGATCGGTGCCAACACACCGTATTCTGCCTCCCCCCGCGCGTTGCGATGCAGATCCACGGACTCGATGCGGGGCCGGCTCAGAATCTCCCGAGCCAGGGCCTCCTGCTCCCTGGCATCGACCTCGCCCACGACGGCGAGCGGACGGGCCTCGGCGTCCAGTACGGCGACACCTGCCCAGCCGTGCACCCGCATCACCTCATCCAGGCGGTCCTGCATTCGGGCCAAGAGCGCCTCATCCCGCCGCCCTCCATCCAGCCATTGGTCGAGCAGCATCGGAAGCAGCGCGTTGCCGGAAAAGTGCAGCTCGGCCTCGAGCCGGGACTCGGCGAGAAACGCTTCAAGTTGTTGTCGTTTCTGCTCGGCGATGACGGCCAGGGTGCGGTGGGTCTCGTCCCGGATGTCGTCGCTCAGCAAACGGAAGGCGAACGCGCCGATCGCGCCGATCAGCAGCGTGGCGACGATCAGCGGCAGTGCGAACCGCCACGGCGATTGAAGGGAGCTGGTCGCGGATCCGGCAATGCTAGGGGGAGGCGCGACAGCGGCTTTCATGGCAGAGTCCAGGCGGGCAATGAGGCAACAAGGTTCAGCCTCGAAGCATACCCCAGCGTCTAAGAGCCACGACGTCGCTACCGACTGGCCTGCGCAGATGGTCTTTTTCACGAGGGCGGGCCCCACGGATACGGGCGCGGGTGCTGTCGCCGCTGGCGGGGTCGTCGCCGCGACTGGCGCGGTGGTTGTCGGGCGAATCGATTCGGCGTCACGGGCGAACCACCAGATGAGCAGGACGCCAAGTGCGAGCATCCCAAGCACCGGAAGCAGCCAGTTCAGCCAACCCTCGCCCGCGTCACCGACGGCCGCCCTGCCCGGGTCCCTGATCGAGAGCGAGCTCTTTCGGTCACGAGAAGGGCGCATTCACCGGCGCTATCGCGCGCAAGGTCGGTCGGTTCGAGGTGGCGAACGGCGGGACCATGGTCCTCGACGAGATCGGAGAGTTGCCGCTTGAGCTTCAGGCCAAGCTCCTGCGGGTGCTCCAGAGCGGGGAGCTCGAGCGCCTGGGCTCGACGCCCGGGTGATCGCCTCTAACAACCGGGACCTGGAGTCCATGGTGCGGGAGGGGACCTTCAGGGCGGACCTCTACTATCGGCTTGGCGTATTCCCCATCACCCTCCCGCCCCTGCGCGAGCGCAAAGAGGATATCCCGCTGCTCGCCGCCTATTTCGTCGAGAAGCTCCGCGCCAAGCTCGGACGCCAGGTGACTCGCATCCCGGACCGGGCGGTCGCCGAGCTCATGGGCTACGATTGGCCGGGCAACGTCCGGGAGTTGGAGAGCATCGTCGAGCGCTCCATGATCCTGTCTCCGGGGTCGACGCTCGAAGTCGATGGGCTGCCGCGACCGGTTGCGGGCGGGGCGGCAGGCCCGTCCGCCGGAGCCGCGCCG
>JBGSOR010000245.1:0-1554 GCA_041738985.1 Chromatiaceae bacterium
GCGCTGCGCGCCCACACCAAATGGTGGGGCATGCCCGACGGGCACGCGCCGCTGCGCGGGCTCCTCGGCGTGCCCATGCGGGCGCGCAACGGCAGGACCGACGGAACGATCCTGGTCACCGATAAGGCGCAAGGAGACTTCGATGCGGAGGACGAGGCGCTGCTCAAGCAGCTCGCGACCGTCGCCTCGCTTGCGCTGCAGCACGTCCAGGCGCGCCTGTCGCTGGAAGAGTCCGACCGGCGCAAGAACGAGTTCCTCGCCATACTCGGGCACGAGCTGCGTAACCCGCTCGCGCCCATCCGCAACAGTCTGCACATCCTCGACCGCTCGGTGCCGGGCGGCGAGCTGGCCCTGAAGGCTCAGGCGACGATCGACCGCCAAGTCGGGCACCTGACGCGACTCGTCGACGACCTGTTGGATATCACGCGCATCTCCCGGGGCAAGATCGAGCTGCGGCGCGAGCGGCTCGACCTCTGCGATAAGCTGCGCCGCGCCTTGGAGGACCATCGCGAGACCTTCGCGCAGCACCGGCTCGATCTTCACCTGACCCTCCTGAAGGCACACTGTGGATCTGTGCCGACCCCACCCGCATCGCGCAGGCGATCGGCAACCTGCTGGGCAACGCCGCGAAGTTCACGCCTCCCGGGGGTCGGGTAGCCGTCTCGCTCGAATGCGCACCGGATCTCGGCCAGGCGGTATTGCGGGTGCGCGACACCGGGATCGGCATCGCGCCCGAGATGCTCGCGCGGGTGTTCGAGCCCTTCGCGCAGGCGGACACCACCCTGGAGCGCAACCGGGGCGGGCTGGGCTTGGGACTCGCCATGGTCAAGGGGATCGTCGAGCTGATGGGGGCAGTGCGAGCGTGGCGAGCGCGGGCCCGGGCGCGGGCGCGGAGTTTACGGTTCGTCTGCCCCTGGCGCTCGCCGAGCCCCCGGCGGAGGCGCCGCAAGCGCGGCATGTTCGGGAGGGGGGTGCGCGTCGGCGCGTCCTCGTCGTCGAGGACAACGTCGATGCCGCCGAGAGCTTGCGGGTACTGCTGGAGCTGTGCGGGCACACCGTCGCGGTCGCCCATTCCGGTTCCGAGGGCGTCGAGACGGCGCGCCGCTTCGGCCCGGACCTCATCCTCTGCGACATCGGCCTGCCGGAGATGGACGGCTATGCGGTCGCACGCACGCTCCGCGGGGACCCCACTCTGCGCACGACGCAGCTCGTGGCCCTCTCGGGCTACGCCGCGCCCGAGGATGTCGCCAAGGCCCGCGAGGCCGGCTTCGATGCCCACCTCGCCAAGCCGCCGAGCCTGGAGAAGCTCGACGAAATCCTGAACGCGCCCCGCGGCGACACCGTCTCGCGTTGAGTCAAAGGGCGACCTGTCGGACGGTCTGGCCGAGCGACCGAAAACGGGCCGGAAACGTGCGAGCGATGGACGGCAGGCCTGTCCTCACGGTCAGGGGGCGGACAAGGTGTCGGAGCTCCCCCGCCGCTCACGCCCCGGTAAACGCAAGCATCCGGCCCGCGACCAGCGCCCCCATCCAGCACGCCAGCGATACCGCCCCG
>JBGSOR010000250.1:0-8258 GCA_041738985.1 Chromatiaceae bacterium
CGCCCTCCGCCACGAGCCAGGCGAAGAGCCGGCGGCGCCCGAGACCGATGGCGCGCAGGAAGGCAAACTCGGTGCGTCGCCGCACGACCGAAAGCGCCTGGGCCGAGAAGACCAGAAACCCGCCGGTCAGGAGCGCGATGGCCGCCAGCATGGTCAGATTGACCCGGTAGGCCCGGGACAGGTTGGCCGCCTGTCCCTCCGCCGCCTGGGGTGCCTCGATCAGCACCCCGGCCGGCAGGATCGCCTGCAAGGCAGCGCGCGCCGAATCCGGCTCCATACCCTCAGCCAGGCGCAGGTCGATGCGCGTTAGGCGCCCGAGACGCGCAAAATGCCGCTGCACCGCAGCGATGTCCATGACCGCGAGCCGGCGGTTCTCGGCGCTACCGGGCAGATCCCCGGTAACCCGCAGCTCCAGCGCTTGGGCGCCGGCGTACAGACGCAACCGATCGCCGGCCTTCAGACCAAGCTCCTTCTGGGCCGCGGCGCTCAGGAAGATGGAGTCCTCGGCCAGCGCGGCGAATCGCTCGGCCCCTTCCTCAGCGGCCGGGTCTTGCGCTGGCCGCGGCAACAGCGCCGGCGTCACCCCGGCCAGCGCGAAGACATCGATACCCAGCAGCTGAAGCGAGTCGGTCGTGCCGACGATCTCGGTCCCAACCTCGAGCACCGGACTCGCCTGCACCACCTCGGGACGGGTGGCCAAGCGCGCGTAGAGCCCCTCGTCGAATCCGCCGCGTGGCCCCAGGACCTGCAGGTCGGCCTCGCCCGCCATCGAGCGCAGTCCGCGACCGAATTCCGCCAGCGCGGACTCATGAACCGACTCCACCGCCATCCCCAGCGCCACGCCGAGCACAATGGCCGCAAAGGAGAACAGGGTCGCAACCCGCCGGCGGGCGAGAGAGCCGACGAAGACCGGCGCGAGACTCATCCGTGCAACCCGTCGACCCGCAAGTGCAGGACGCGGTCCGCCGTCTTCGCACCCTCAAGCGAATGGGTCACCAGGATGCCGATCGCCCCCGCCTCGCGGATGCGCTGGGCGAGCAGGGCGAGCACTTTGGCCCCATTGGCCGGGTCCAGGTTGCCCGTCGGTTCGTCCGCCAGAACCAGACGCGGACCATGGACCAGGGCGCGGGCGATCGCCACTCGCTGCATCTCGCCGCCGGAGAGCTCCCGCGGCCAACTGGCCGCGCGGTCGCCCAGTCCCACGGCCTCGAGCAATTGCTGCGCCGGTCCATCGGCGGCCGCCCCGTCCAGACCCTTGAGCCACAGAGGCAGGGCCACGTTCTGGCGCACGGTCAGATGGGGCAGTACATGGAATGCCTGGAACACGAAGCCCAGCTTGTCCCGGCGGAGCCGAGTGAGGGCATCCTCGTCCATCTCGGCATAGTCGGCGTCATCGAGCCTCAGCCGACCGCTGTCGGGCCGATCCAACCCGGCGATCAGGTTGAGCAGGGTGGACTTACCGACACCGGATTCGCCAGCGATGGCCACGTACTCTCCCGGTTGCAGGCGCAGAGAGATGTCCCGCAGCACCGGGCGGCCGTTGAACTGGCGGGAGAGATTGGCGATTTCGAGCATGGTCGGTGTAAAGGCCCTTGTCGCGTGGCGGCTCCGTTGGCCGACGTTCCGTGACAAGTGGGGGCGATTCTGTCCCGTGCGCTAAGGCGGAGAGACAAGCAAGCCGAGCAAGCCCGGACCCTCCCTCCCTTCCGCTCGCGCGGATGCTCAGGACGTCTTGCCCTGGGACGGAGGCTCGGGGAGGCGCTGCAGAAGCTTATCGAGTCCGCGGATGAGGGGCGCGAAGCGCGGCGGGGGCTCGAAGGCGTCCAGGAAATTCTTGAGATAAAGTCCCAGCTCGGTGCTGCCGGACATCCGCAGCCGGCGCTGGAAGAACAGGGTGTCCGCGTCCTCCCGGCGGGTAGCGAGCAGCAGGAACTCGTGGAGTCCGCCTGCGATGCTGGCATCCGCCCGGGCGGACTCCCCGTAGCCACGGATCCGCCCCCCGCTGAACCCCAGCCGATAGCGGATGCCCAGGTCCTCGATCTCGATCCCCACCTGACGGTCCTGCAAGAACTCCAGCTCGCCCTGCGCGATCGCATCCTTCATGACCTGGTTCAGGGCCGTGGCCAGCACCTGGCTATGGGCGGCTGTGGGCATCAGGCGCAGCGGCCTGGACAGGGTCACCAGTACGGAATGGAACGAGGGCATGGGATCGGTCTCCGGCACGGGATCGCGTGCGAAAGGTTCAAGCGGGCTCGCCTTGGCCGCCGAAACGGCAACGGAGCTGCCTCCGCGCAAGCCGGCCATTGTGGCGCGCAGTCCTGCGCGAGCCATTGACTGGGGTCAACCTGGCAAGGCTAAGCCCGCAATGAAGACCTTGAGGAATCGCCGTCCTGGCGATTACGCAAGTCGCGACGCCAAAACGCGATCCCCGCTTGGCTCCGCCTTCATGCGCTTACGCGCTCGAAATGGCCGCAAAACCCCTGCCCCGCAGCAGCGCCTCCTGTCTTCGACGGCGCCCTTATGCGGTGTGCCAGTCCACCAGCCCCGTCCAGGCGGTGGCCAGCACGATCACCCCGAAGCCGATGCGGTACCAGGCAAAGGCATTGAAGTTGTGGTGGGAGATGAAGCGCAGCAGGCCCTTGATGGCCAGCATCGCGAAGACGAAGGAGGAGACGAAGCCCACCGCGAAAACGGGGAGGTCGTCCATGGAGAGGATGTCCCGGGCCTTGTAGACGTCGTAGACGGTGGCCGCCAGCATCGTCGGGATGGCGAGAAAGAAGGACATCTCGGTTGCGGCCCGCCGGGACAGTCCGAAGACCATGCCGCCCAGGATGGTCGCCCCGGCCCGCGAGACCCCCGGGAACAGGGCGAGGCACTGGGCGAGACCTACCTTGAGCGCCTCCTTCCAGCCGATGTCGTCCACCTCGGCGAAGCGCACGTGGTAGACGCGCCGCTCGATCCAGAGGATGGCGAATCCGCCCACGATCAGGGCCCCGGCCACGGTGAGCGGGTTGAACAGGTAGGTCTTGATGACCGAATGCAGGAGGAGTCCCAGCACCACGGCCGGGATAAACGCGATCAGGATATTCAGGGCGAAGCGCCGTTCCCGCTCCTGGGTCCACATCCCCGTGACCGCGGCGCCGATCCGCCCCCGATAGAGCCAGCAGACCGCCAGGATGGCGGCGAGCTGGATCACGATCTCGAAGACCTTGCTCTGCTCGTTCGTGTAGTCGAGCAGGCTGCCGGCGATGATTAGATGTCCGGTGGACGAGATCGGGAGGAACTCGGTGAGGCCCTCGACGATACCGAGGATCAGGGCCTTCAACAGCAGCGGCAGCTCGATCATTGGGGTTCCTTGGATGCGCCGCACGGCTGCGGCGGGTGAATCGATTCAAACGGGTTCCGGCAAGGGACACCCGAAAAAAGAGGCGCGACCTTAGCACCGGGAGGGCACGTACGGAAAGACCTGAGGCAGCCGGGGGGTAGGATCGGAATCGACGCGGCGCCTTGGGCGGCGTCGATAACGTCTTCGCCGTCAAGGCTCGATTCCAAGCATGGATCTCCGGGGGACCGAGCTGGGGTTTGCCTTCCTCCTGGCCGACTACCTTGGGGTACGGGCCAGTCATGGGACTTCGCTCGTTCATCGCGACTCGCCCTTGACAGGCCCGTCGGCCCTGCTCGATCAGGTCGATCGGGTCAGGCGCTTCTTCATCCGTCTGAGTGTGAGCCAGGTAAAGCCGACCACGAAGGGTAGGGCGATGGCCATGCCGACCGTCGCGTCGACGGGGAAACCGCCCTTCTCCAGACCCTTGAGCGCGTAACCGAGGAGCCCGACCCCGTAATAGCCGATCGCGATGACGGACAGACCTTCGACCATTTCCTGGAGGCGAAGCTGCAGCTGCGCGCGACGATCCATGGATTCCAGCAGCTGACGATTCTGCTTCTGCAGGGAGACCTCTACGCGTGCACGCAGCAGGCTGGTCAGTCTGGCGGCACGCTCGGCCAAGTCGGTTTGGCGGTGTTGCGTCGCCTCGCAGGTCGCGATCGCGGGCGTCAGGCGGGCCTCGAGAAACTCGGTGAAGGTCTGCAACCCCTCGATGCGTTGCTGGCGCAGCTGCTCGAGCCGCTGCCGGACCATGCCGTAGTAGGCACGCGAGGCGTCGAAGCGATAGGTCGTGCGCGCCGAGACCTCCTCGATCTCGGCGGCGAGATGAGTAAGCTCGGCGAGCAGGTCGCTCTCGAAGCTGGGGTCTGCCGACGCCCCCTGGCTGGACATCCGCGATGCCAGCATCGCCAGCTGGCGGTCGGCATCGGTCAGCGTGGGCGACACCTCCCGCGCCAGCCGAAAGCCAATCAGGGCCAGCGCCCGGTAGCAGTTGATCTCCAGTATCCGCTTGGCGAGTCGCCCGGCCTGGTTCTTGGACAGGCTACAGTCGCGCACCAGGATGCGCATGAATCCGTCGGAATGGATCCTGAAGTCCGACCAGGCGCGTGCCGCCCCCCCTACCGCCTCGGATCCGATGACCGGATTGCCGTCGAAGAGCGCGGCCAGCTCCTCGCTGTCGCGCTCCGGCATCGCGCAGGAATCGACGGCCATCGAGACCGCGGAGATGACCACGTCGGGCAGCTCGCGCAGCCATTCCTCCGGGAGATCTTGGAGCACAGGCTCGGCGAAGGGATGCTCGTAGGCACCCTGTTTGCTGAAGGTGTAAGTGACGAACTCCGTGTGGCGCTCCCAGCGCACGCGCACGGGCCCCAAATCGACCGCGCAGTGCTGATCGACCGTTTCCGGGATCGGCCGTGCATAGAGCTCCAGAAGCCGCTCGAGGTGCTGGACCTGACGTTCGATCCCCTGCTCCCCACACACCACGGCGAGATACGAAACCCGCTCCGGGGCTCGGAGTGGCTCGAATGTGCGGGCGTGAAGCTCGGCCGTGAGGATGTGGCGTAACGGATGCTCTCGGAAGACGACGGACATGATTTGAGTGATCCGTGTTAGGAGAGGGCAGTGTAACTCAATGGGTCTGGGGTTCCCCCTCCGAGTCCTCCAGGTCGTCGCGCGGGGCGTCCGCGGCGTCCGGGATCCGGTGGCTCTCGGCGAGCCACTCGCCCAGATCGATCAGACGGCAGCGCTCGCTGCAGAAGGGACGGTAACGGGAGGCGGGGGTCCATTCCACCGGGCGGCCGCAGTTGGGACAGTTGACGACAGTCGGCATGCTCAGAAGACGCAGCAGGTGAGCCGGAAGGGGACTTCCTCGGCGGTCTGGGAAGCCCGATCGGGGCCCGTGAGGGTCTTGAAGCGGATACTGAAGCGGTTCTTGTGCCCGCTGATCTCCGGAAAAAGTGCAGCGCCCACTGGGAGCGCGACGCGCACCATCTGGGCTGGAGCCCGTGGGTCCAGAGACTCCTGGAAAAAACCGGCCGCCGCAGTTTCCTGTCGTGGGGGTGCGCTCGTTCGTGCAAGCGAGAGCACCAGCCGAATCGCCGAGTCCGCTGGCCGCAGATCCTGGAGCCAACGCTCGAGGCGGGACTGGCGCCGCTCCGGCGTCTGGACCAGCCAGTAGTAGTAGTGCGGCAGGTCGAAGGTACAGGCGCCCCCGGGGATGCTGCTGCGCTGGGCGACCGCCTTCAGAAGCGTGTCCTCCCGAGCCGTCTGGCCGATGGGGCTGGTCATCGCCTGGAGGCCGCTCGCTGCCCGCTCCAGGTCGCCCAGGACACGGTCAAGGGCCGCCGGGTCCACGCCCGGCTGGCTCGCAACGCGATTCAGGGCCGCCTGGTTGCGCTCCAGCTCCTTCAGGATCTCGCCCTTCATGTCCGCCCTGGAGGTGATGGCAGACAGCTCCAGCAGTGCCTCGACGGCCACCCGAGTGGCCCAGGGGTCGAACTGGGGCATGAAAAAGTCGAGCTTCTCGAACAGGTGCTCCAGGCGCAGGAAGGTGCGGACACGCTCGTTCAGGGGATGCTCGAAGATCGTTTGTGTGGCCACGGCGGGGTCTCGGGCTAGCGGGGATCGGCGTTCGCACCCGCTGGGGTCAGGCTCGGGCGATGGCCAAGGGCCGCAGGATGCAGTGCCGGGATTCTCCGGCTTTGCGGTGGCGGGGACAATAGCGGGCCACGGGAAGCCGCCCTCGCGAAGGACTGTTGGAGGCAGCCCTTCGATGCGTATTGCCCCGGGAGCGGGGCGGCTTCCGGGGCAGCTCATGCCGCGATCGCCACCTGCCAGCTAGCGCGTCCGCGCGCCCGCGAGCACCAGGTGAAAGACCGACGAGTCGATCCGCACGAGCTGGCGCAACCGCTCGTCGACGACGATGGAGACCCTGTCCCCATAGCGGCGGAGCTGGCCCAGCAGCCGTTCCAGATGCCGGACCTCAGCCTCGCATAGCTCTTCGATGCGCAGTGTCACCGTCATTGGGGTCAGGGCGAGCAGGCGCTTGAGAGGGCGGGCGACGCGCCGGAAAAATCGCCGGTCGAGCAATCCATTGAGTGTGAGCGACAGGTCCGGCGCAGGTCCCATGGCGACATGCAGGGCAGCGCGGCCCGCCTGCACGTAGCGCTCCACCGCAGAGCGCACGGTCGCGAGGCAGCGCTCGCCGACCTGCGCCGGGGCCGGGACCGCAAGGCGACGTCGGGCGAAATCGGCCATGGAGAGCCCGGTGATCCAGTCGGACAAGACCCACGGGAGGTGGGCCGGAGAGCGCCAGGGAAGGGAGCGCGCGAAGGCCGCCCAGCGCCCCGGGCCACCGGCGAGGATGCCGCGGCCGAGCAGATTCGAGACGATGGCGAGGGTTTCCCGGGCGCTGAAGGACCCGCTGTAGACCGGGTTGCGCATGTAGCGTCGTTTGTTGCGGATACGCCGGCCGATCGCGGAGTCCGTCAGGAGCTCGCCGTAGAGAGAGTGGTAGCGGTCCAGCATCTGCTGGTAGTCCATGTTCATCGGGACCACATTGCTCCCGGACAGGGTGTTGTCGCAGTCCTTATCGACCTCCCGCAGTCGTCCTTCCCGCTCCAGACGCTCGTAGAGCGGCGTGCGCGGGAGTGCCTGGAGCAGACCGACCATGGCGGACTGGATACCGGAGGCCATGATGAAGTCCCGCTGGCGGTCGAAGGTCGCCAAGGTGTCCTGGTCGAAACCCACAATGAAACCGGCCAGCACCTCGATGCCGTTCGCGTAGATCCGCCGCACGTCGGCCAAGATATCGACGCCGGTGTTCTGTCCCTTGCGCGCCTCTCTCAGACTCTCCTCGTCCGTGGTCTCGATGCCGATAAAGACCCATGAGAAGCCGGCCTCCCGGAAGAGCCGCATCAGCTCGTCGTCCCGGGCCAGGTTCAGGGACGCCTCGGTGCCAAAGCTGAATCTGTAGTCGTGCCGCGTCTGGTATTCGGCAAGGTAAGCCAGCAGGGCCTTTGCCCGAGGGCGGTCGCCGATCAGGTTGTCGTCCACAAAGAAGACCCGGCGGGCCGCTTGGGCACGCAGGGCGTCGAGCTCGAGTCCCACCTGCTCCAGCGGCTTGGTCCGAGGCCGGCGGCCAAACATCACGATGATGTCGCAGAACTCGCAGCGATAGGGACAGCCGCGCGAGAACTGCATGGACGCCATGGAATACCGGTCGAGCTTCAGCAGGTCGAAGCGCGGCACCGGGGAATCCGCCAGGTCGACCGTCTCCTCCTCCCGGTAAAGGGCCTGCGGCTCGCCCCGGGCGAAGTCCGCGCAAAACTTGGGCCATTGATATTCCGACTCACCCGCGACGACCGTGTCGGCGATCCCCTCGTAGCGCTCCTGGCAGAGGGAGGCGTAGCTCCCACCCGCGACCACAAAGTGCCCAATGGAGCGGTAATACTCCAGCAGCTCCAACTGCCGCGGCACCTGCACCCCCATCCCGCAGACCCCGACGATGTCCGCCTCGGGTGCCAGGGGAAGCGTCTCCACGTTCTCGTCGACGATGGTGACCTCCCAGTCCGGCGGGCACAGGGCGGCCAGGGTCGCGAGCCCCAGCGGCGGGTTGGTCGCCCGTCGGCCAGGCAACACCCTATCGATGGCCCATTTGAAGGTCCAGAAGCTCTCTGGAAACCGCGGGTTGACGAGGAGCAGACGCATGGAACTCTCTCCGCACTGCGAGCAGGGGTGGAAGGATCTACAGGCGTTTAGGCTGATCGCCAGGCTCGACACCGGGGCGCGGGCAGGCTGCGGGGAGCCGATTCGACCAGGGCGGAGCATACGCCGATGCGCGAGCACAGGGCAGACCGGGCGGCGGGCCGGG
>JBGSOR010000571.1:0-5701 GCA_041738985.1 Chromatiaceae bacterium
CCCTGAAGATCCTGGTCGTCGACGACAACGCCGAGGTCGCCCAAGGCATGGCGGCCCTGCTCGAGCACCTAGGCCAGCAAGTCGCCGTCGCGCTGAGCGGCGTCGAGGCGATCGCGATCGCGCCGCGGTTTTCGCCGCGCCTGGTGCTGATCGACTTCGGAATGGCCGGGATGGACGGCTTCGAGACCGCGCAGCGGCTGCGCACGCTTGAGCCGGACCCCCAGCGGATGCGACTGGTCGGCGTGTCCGGCTATAGCGATGCCCACATGCAGGAGATGGGCCGCAGGGCGGGCCTGGACCAGCAGTTGATCAAACCGGTCGGGCGCGACATCCTGGCCGAGCTCCTCCGGCGGATCGCCGCGTCCAGCCCCCCTGGGGCACCTCCCCCGGACAGGATTGGCACCTGATTTGCCTTATTCATTTCACCCGTGATCCATTCAGGGTTGGAGGAACCGCGTGCGACGCTCGCGTCGAGCTTGTGACACTGGGCAACACCGACATGACACAACCGGACCGGATCCGCGCCGGCGAGCAGACCTGCCGGGAGCGCGAACGCCTGGCGGAGTTGGAGCGGCGCTCGTTGATCGCCGAGCAGGCGCGCCACCTCGCGCACCTCTTGCGCACCCCGCTCAATGTGATCGAGGTCATCTGCGAGACACTCCAGATCGACCTTCAGGACAGACCTGAGGAGAGCGAGCGCCTGGAGCAGGTGCTCAGCGCCCTCTTCAAGGTCTCCACGACCCTGTCGGAGCTCGTCCGCTCGACGCATTTCGCGCAAGGCGCGCAGCGCCCCTTGGATGCCGTCCGCACGGCGTCCCGGCTGACACGGCTCCTCGGCGGCCAAATCGAGTGCCCAGCGGAGGTGGAGTCGATGCGGGCCGAGGTCATGGCCCACCCAGACGCCTTCGAGGCCGCGATCATGCACGGCCTGCGCCTGATCGGTGTCGGTCGCGGGACCGAGCAGCCGCTACTGCGCATCTCCTGCGTCGATGGCATGCTCACACTGCGCCTGTCCGCCAGCGTCTCCTTCGCCAACGTCGCCCTACGCGAGCGTGCCGATCACTGTCTGATGGCTCAGGCCGCCGAGCGCGCCGCACATGACAGTGGCGGCTCGGTCGAGCTCGACTGGGAGTCTGTGTCGTTCGTGCTGCCGCTGCGATCCAAGGCCGATGCGCCGAGTCTTAGCAGCCCTAGCAGCCCGTGCGGCAAACCGCTGACTGGACAGGATTGAGTCCCTCCAGGCACCGGGTGATCGTCAAGTAGCGAAGCGCCCGCTCGGCAGCGTTGTCGGTCAACCGCAGCTCCGGACGATCGATCGCCGCCCAGCAGGTGTCTCCTTTCATTTCGCCGCCGACTGTTCTTGCACTGGGGCCGGCACGCTTGCCAGCATACAAGGCGTGAGGAAATAGAAGACGACCTGAGCCCATGGTTGTTTCAGCCATTCGCATGGTTGATTGGAACCATTCACCGGGGCTTTTAACGCATCGGTGACATCAAGAACCAGAGCGTGCGATGACTGGGTTTCGAATCTCTGCGGCCTCGCCACTTCCGACTTGGATTTCTGAACGGCAGTGAGCAAGCTCGGCCCGCAAAGGGCTTATGCGACGACTGAGCCGCGCACCGAAGACACAAAGCGACTCATCTTCATGATTTATAAAGCCAACACTGGTTTCATTCAGGCGCCAGCCAGGGAGTCGAATAGCGGTTCTGAATCGGATTGGCATCGTTATTGCGGGACCAGCACTGCTGAAGCGACGATGCCGAAGCAAACCCAAATCCATCTAAGCAAGTCCGGTCGCGACCGGTCGGGAGAAGACGATGAACTGGGAGCAAATCCGCGGCAACTGGGAGCAGGCCAAAGGCGAGCTGAAGGTACGCTGGGGCAAGCTCACGGACGATGACCTGACCGTGATCGCTGGCGAGCAGGACAAGCTCGTCGGCAGTTTGCAGGAGAAGTACGGCATTACGAAGGAAGAAGCACTGAAACAGGTCGACCAAATGCAGTAATCGTTTCCAGCGCGGCCAGGGATGGCCTAGGAAACATCCCGTGGCCCGGTCGAGGACGCGTTGAAGAGCCGGCATTGCGCAGGAACACCGGATAGGAGCACCGGATAGGGCTGGCCATCGTACGGTGTCGATGTGACGGATGACCGCAGCCTATCGTAGGACGGCTTTCAGCTCCGCCGACTCGGCACACACATCAACTCGCCTGTCAAATCAGCTCGGTATCGAAATCAACTCGATCGTTGAGAGATCTCGATTGTCGGAGAAACATCATGATTCAGTGGGCTCTCGTCTTCCTAATCGTGGGTATCGTCGCTGGCGTTCTCGGTGCGTCTGGTATCGCTGGTGTCGCCACCCAGATCGCCTGGATCCTGTTCGTGGTCGGCCTCGTGCTTGCCGTGATCTTCTTTGTCCGGGGACGTGGCCAAAGACTTCCCTAGTCCGCGCATTGGTTTGCGGGCCCACGCCCCCGCTTGGGCTTGGGCCCGCCTTCAGCAACCGATCTGGCGTTGGAGCGGGACTTGGTGGAGCGCGGACCGATCATGGCAATTCCCTGACAGGTGCACGCCATTCGGCGAGCTGACGTGCGTCGAGCACGAACAGGTCGCGCTTCCCCTCCATCGGGCTGCGCAGGTCGTGCACCGTCCCTTGCGCCAGCAGGTCGATCGGCGTGCCGGCGTTGCGCCAGGCGACCATGTCCCCGGCGAGCCAGACCTTGGGCAGGTCATAGCCGATACGCAGCAATTTCCAGCAGACCTCCCACAGGTCGTTGGGTCGATCGAGCACCTGCAGCAGCTCGAAGGGGACCTCGCCCATGTCCTCAGCGATCGGTGTGTCGGTCATCGCGTTGTCGCCTCGGCTATTGTGGTCAGTACTCTTCGGGGGTGCAGACCGCTGCGGCATCTTGACCGCGCAACAGCCGAGCTATGAGATAAAGGCGACGAGTCCCACCATCCACCAGAGCTGGAATGGGTTAAGGTCGCGGCTCCGACCATAGCCTTGGTCGGAGAGCAGGCGCGGCAGTACCATCGAGATCAGCAGGAGCTTCAGTGTCGCCTGCAACTCGTGCTGCTCCAGTTTGTCGACCCAATGATGCAGCTGCGGCTTGAAGCCGAGTGGCATGGTGGCGACCACAGCGGTCGCCACTGCCATGGTGGGATCGCCGAGTGTGTCGAGGGCGCCGAGTACGAAGGTCCGAAGGTCAAGAGCATGGCCACCAGGCTGGTGGTGCCGGTCTCGTTGGTCTGGCGCGCGCTGAGCAGGTATTCAGG
The DNA here is from genome assembly GCA_041738985.1 of Chromatiaceae bacterium. Classification (GTDB taxonomy): domain Bacteria; phylum Pseudomonadota; class Gammaproteobacteria; order Chromatiales; family Chromatiaceae; genus Thiodictyon. The sequence continues at coordinate 3,276 of JBGSOR010000571.1, forward strand.
ATATTCATCGACGGGAGTCGACCTCGGGATGCCCCTGAGCGTCGCCGGCAAGGATCCGAGTGGAGGCGAGCGCTTCGTCGCGGCTTGGCCGCCGCGTGTCGTGCGCGCAGTCGTTATTGCGATCGCCTAGGCATCCAGTATCCGTACCGGGGTGCCGCCGCCGGCCGCGGGGTTCGGTTGCAGGTCGGCATCCCACATCTCCTGCTGCCAGACCGCCAGATGCAAGGTTTCGGCATCCCAATTCAAGTAATCGATGTACTGGCGCGGCACCAGGCAGCGGGTCGTCGAGCGCGCGCGGTCAGCCTGGCGGTTGCTGTCGTCGGGACCGACCACGTCCAGATAGGCAACCGCCCAGTCCGCGCTATCGATCAGCATGTCCATGACGCGCACCGCTACGCCGTCCGCGGTCTCACCCGCGATGCGGCGCAGTGTCTCGGCACGGACCCACCGCGCCGCGGAGAAATCGGGGTCTGCACCGGACATCGAGGTTAACACCCTGTCCAGGTCATGGATCGGTAGCGGTGGCGGATCGACGGCCAGGTCGGCTGCAATCTCGGCGCGCCAAGGCGCCCGCCGTGCCGGTGGCGGAGATCCGTCTTTTCGCACTCCATCGAGCCCGTCGCCCGACGCCAAGAAGGCGTTGGCTCCCAGGGCTTCCGCGTAAAGATTCAAGCTCAGCTCGCCCCGAACCTCGTCCAGGCCCGTCACCGAACGCATTGTTACCAGCACGCCTCGATGCGGCGCCCACGCGGCGGCGTCGGCAACCAGATAGCGCACGATCCATTGTTCCTCATCCAGGATCAGATCCCAAAGTCCGACGCTAACCTCGTCGAGGGTTCGCAGTTTGAAGCCAAGCAATCGGTTGGCGGATAAATAGTTGTCTGTCATGGTGCGTTTCATTTCGAAACAGGCGCGTATGGTATACGGCTGCATATGAAGCGATGAAGCGACGCGAACCTCGCAATTTCGATTCGCATGCCGATTCTCGCCAGGACGGCGAATGACCACTTGCTCGCTAGTAAGCGTCTCCCCAGTAGCCGCGACGATACCTGCGTTCCTGCTCCTTCTCGTTCGCGTCATAAACTGCGCCACCCAAGGCACCTGCGGCGGTGCCGATCAGTGCGCCTTTGCCTGCATCGCCGCTCATCGAGCCGATCGCCGCACCGGCCGCCGCGCCTCCCAAGGCCCCGGTCGTGGTACGCGACGCCGTGGCAGTTCCGCATCCGAACGGCGCGCCGACTCGATCGGCGCCGACGCACCTACCGGCACAGACCGCTGCGATCCGACGCGTTAACTTCGGCTTCCTCACCCTGTGCGAACTGAGCCAGTTCCGGTGGATATCCACCAAACGATCGGGGACGACCCGACACACGTGGGTCAGGACCCAGCGCCGTCGCTCGCATCGCCCGTGCCGCACTTACCCATCAACCCGTACTTCTGGATGCGGTAGCGCAGCGTCTCACGGGTGGTGCCCAGCGCGCGGGCGGCGGCCGTGACGTTGGAACCGCTGCGCGCCAGCGCGGTGCGGATGATGTAGCTGTCCATCTCGTCGAGCGCCATGCTGCCGTCCAGCGGGATGATCAGCCGATCCCCGTCGATGGCCGGCCCCGCGGGCGCCTCGGTCACCCCCTGACCGAGCTGCATCCACTCCATCGGGAACACCTCGTCCTTCGAGAGCAGCACCGCCCGCTCGACCAGGTTGCGCAGCTCCCGCACATTTCCAGGCCACCGATAGGCGCGCATCCGTGCGTAGGCCGCCTCGGGCACCCGGCTGACCTGGCGGCCGGAGCGGGCGTTGTACTCATCGATAAGGGTCGGCACAAGCTCTGCGAGATCGTCCAGACGCGCACGCAACGGCGGCAGGTCGAGCCGAAAGACGCTCAGGCGGTGAAAGAGGTCGCTGCGAAAGGCCCCCTCGCGCACTCGCCGCTCCAGATCGCGGTTGCTGGCGGCGATGACCTGGATATCGACCTCGACCGCTTTCTCGGCGCCGAGGCGCCGCAGACGCCGGTCCTCCAGGACCGTCAGCAGCTTGGTCTGGAGATCGAGGTCCATCTCCGCGATCTCGTCGAGGAACAGGGTCCCTTCGTGAGCCTGCTCGAGGTAGCCCCGATGGCGTCCCTTGGCGCCGGTGAAGGCGCCGGCCTCATGGCCGAAGAGCTCCGATTCGAGCAGGTCACGCGGGAGCGCGGCGCAGTTGACCTCGATCAGGGGGCCGTCGGCGCGCGGTCCGGAATGATGCAGAATGCGGGCGACCAACCCCTTGCCGGTCCCGGTTTCGCCGCCGAGGATCAGGGCGCTGAAGGGAACCTCGGCCAGACGCGCGATCATCTGCCGGGTCTGCTCGGTGATGGCACTCGACCCGAGATAGGAGGCGGGCGTGTAACGGCGGCTGCTTTCGGTCGCTGCGGCGCGCAGGCGCCGTT
>JBGSOR010000288.1:0-6762 GCA_041738985.1 Chromatiaceae bacterium
CGAGCCGCTGTCCTCCGTCGTTGCGCGCGCTGTCGCGGCGCTGGAAGCCGCGTCCGAGCAGCCGCCGCCGGATGCCGTTCTGTCCCGACTGGCCGCCCTGGAGGCCCGCTTGGCGCAACTGGAAGGGACTGGGACCGAGGAGAGGACATAAGGTCATTGTGGGTTTGTCCGGTTGCAGCAGCGGGCAGCCGATGCCGATCGAAATCGGCAGGCGCCACGGTCGCGTGATCGCCGCCGACGACGTTGGTGGCGGTAGTCGCGTGCGCACCAGGCGGGCCAGCCCGGAGACGTTGGATGCCTCGTGCGTATAGCCGGTGAACCCGACCAGTTCGGGTCGAAAGCCCCGTAGCGCGGCGATCAGCGCGCCCTCCGCCCGCAGGGTCAGTCGCAGATCGAGGATTCGGACCGTGTGTCCGGGACCGACCGCCGCCGCCAAATAGCCCAGTTCCAGCGGCTCCAACAGTTGAAGATGAGTCCGATCGCCGCGAGACTCAGGGCGAGCTCCGGCCACCCGGGTACTCGCCCCAGCCCGATATCGAGGAATCCCACGACGGCGACGGACAGCACAGGGACATGCAGCCAGCCGGCCCACCATGGCGGCCGCCAGGCCACGACTGGCTGCACCCGGTTGGGATGAAAAACGCATCGGCGTCCCCGATTCGCCGTCCGGCTCGCCTGTGCCGACTCATGTCACACAGTCGACATAGTACCGCGTATGGCCGTTTACCGGCTCCTTGACCAACCCGTGGATGTCGGTCTCGAATCCCGGAAACAGCTCGTTAAACGACCGAGCGAACTGGAGATAGCGCACGATCGTGGAGTTAAACCGTTCTCCGGGGATCAGGAGCGGGATACCCGGCGGATAGGGTGTCAGGAGGATGGCGGTGATCCGCCCTTCCAGTCGGTCGATCTCCACCCGCTCGATCTCGCGGTGGGCCATACGGGCGAAGGCATCCGCGGGGCGCATGGCCGGCGCCATCTCCGAGAGATACATCTCGGTGGTCAGGCGCGGGATGTCGTGCTCGCGATAGACGGCGTGGATCTGGTCGCAGAGGTCCTTGAGTCCGATGCGCTCATAGCGCGGTTGTTTGGCGACGAGCTCGGGCAGGACGCGCCACAGGGGGCGGTTGTGGTCGTAGTCGTCTTTGAACTGCTGAAGCTCGGTGACCATGGTGTTCCAACGGCCCTTGGTGATGCCGATGGTGAACATGATGAAGAAGGAATAGAGCCCGGTCTTCTCGACGATGATGCCGTGCTCGACCAGATAGCGGGTGACGATCGCGGCCGGTATCCCCCAGTCGGCCACGTTGCCGTCCACGTCCACCCCGGGGGTGATGACGGTGGCCTTGATGGGGTCCAGCATGTTGAAGCCCGGGGCCAGATCCCCGAATCCGTGCCAGCGCTCTCCGGCCCGCAAGACCCAGTCCTCGCGCTCCCCGATGCCTTCCTCCGCCAATTCGTCCGGCCCCCAGACTTTGAACCACCAGGACTCCTCCAACTCCGCATCGACCTTGCGCATCGCGCGGCGGAAGTCGAGCGCCTCGAGGATGGACTCTTCGACCAGCGCGGGGCCGCCGGGGGGCTCCATCATGGCGGCCGCCACGTCGCAGGAGGCGATGATGGCGTATTGAGGGCTGGTGGACATGTGCATGAGGAATGCCTCGTTGAACACGTCGCGGTCGAGCTTGTGGGTGGCGCTGTCCTGCACCAGGATCTGGGATGCCTGGGACAGGCCCGCCAGGAGCTTATGAGTCGATTGGGTCGAAAAGATCATAGAGTCGCGGCAGGGGGCGCGGCCTTCGCCGATGGCGTGATAGCCGCGGTAGAAATCGTGGAAGGCGGCGTGGGGTAGCCAGGCCTCGTCGAAGTGCAGGGTGTCGATGCGCCCGTCGAGCATCTCTTTGATGGTCTCGACGTTGTAGATGACCCCATCGTAGGTGCTCTGGGTAATGGTGAGGATACGCGGCCGGCTGCCGGTCTGGGCGAAGGGGTTGGCGGCGATCTTGCGCTCGATGTTCTCCCAGCGGAACTCGGAGAGCGGGATGGGGCCGATGATCCCGTAGTGGTTGCGGGTGGGCATCAGGAAGACCGGGATCGCGCCGGTGATGGTGATGGCATGGAGGAGGGATTTGTGGCAGTTGCGGTCCACCACCACCACGTCCCCCGGCGCGACCGTGGAATGCCAGACGATCTTGTTGGAGGTCGAGGTCCCGTTGGTGACGAAGAAGAGATGGTCCGCATGGAAGATGCGCGCGGCATTGCGCTCCGAGGCGGCTACCGGCCCCGTGTGGTCCAGGAGCTGGCCCAGCTCCTCCACCGCGTTACAGACATCGGCCCGCAGCAGATTCTCGCCGAAGAACTGGTGGAACATCTGGCCCACCGGGCTCTTGAGGAAGGCGACACCGCCCGAGTGTCCGGGACAGTGCCAGGAGTAGGAGCTGTCCGCCGCATAGTGGGTGAGTGCCCGGAAGAATGGCGGGGCCAGGGAGTCGAGGTAGTTGCGCGCCTCCCGTGCAATGTACCGGGCGACGAACTCCGGGGTGTCCTCGAACATGTGGATGAAGCCGTGCAGCTCCCGCAGCACGTCGTTGGGGACGTGGCGGGAGGTCCGTGTTTCCCCGTAGAGGAAGATCGGGATGTCGGCATTGCGGAAGCGAATCTCCTCCACGAAGGCGCGCAGCTGGGCGATGGCCGCCTGGGCCTCCTCGGGCGAGGAGAACTGTTCGTCGTCGATGGAGAGAATAAAGGCGGAGGCCCGGGACTGCTGCTGGGCGAAAGAGGCGACGTCGCCGAAGCTCGTCACCCCGAGTGCCTCGATGCCCTCCTCCTCGATCGCCTTGGCCAGGACTCGCACGCCCGTGCCGCTGGCATTCTCGGAGCGGAAGTCCTCGTCGACGATGACCACGGGGAAACGGAAGCGCATGGGAATCCCTCCTTCGGGGGGCGGCGTAGGAAACGCGCGAGTATAGGGCCAAGCAGGGCGAGGGGAGTTAAGGTGTCGAGACGGCAGGGAGGAGTCGACTGGGTCCGGTGTCCCGCCGCCGCTGCCGATCGCGCGACCGGGAGGGCAAGGCTTGGGACTTGCCTTTATCATCGCGGCCATCGCGCAAACAAGGTAGCAACCGATGGCCGGAACCAGCCTGATCGCCCTGATCGACGACATCGCGACCGTCCTGGACGACATCTCGATCCTGACCAAGGTCGCCGCGCGCAAGACCGCGGGTGTCCTGGGGGACGACCTGGCCCTCAACGCGGAGCAGGTCACCGGGGTGCGGGCCGAGCGGGAGCTCCCGGTGGTCTGGGCGGTGGCCAAAGGATCCCTGGTCAATAAGGCGATCCTGGTCCCTGCGGCTCTGGCCATTAGCGCGGTCGCCCCCTGGGCCATCCTGCCGCTTCTCATGATCGGCGGCGCCTTTCTGTGCTTCGAGGGCTTCGAGAAGCTCGCCCACAAGCTGCTCCACTCCAGGTCGGAAGACGCGGCGCACCACGCGGAGCTGACCCAGGCGCTCCAGGACCCCCAGGTGGACCTGGCCGCCCTCGAGAGGGCCAAGATCAAGGGCGCCGTGCGCACGGACTTCGTCCTCTCCGCCGAGATCATCGTGATCACCCTGGGCATCGTCGCGGGCGCGGCCTTCGGTACCCAGGTGGCGGTCCTGGCCGGGATCGGCCTCGTCATGACCATCGGGGTCTATGGACTGGTGGCGGGCATCGTGAAGCTCGACGACCTGGGGATCTTTCTCAGCCAGAGGGCCGGCGAGGGCGCCTGGCCCGGCCTCCTGCGCTGGCTGGGCGGGGCCATCCTGCGCGCGGCCCCCTGGCTCATGAAGCTCCTGTCCATCGTCGGCACCGCCGCCATGTTCCTGGTGGGCGGGGGGATCGTCACGCATGGGGTACCGGGGGCCCATGAAGTCATCCATCACATCGCCCACTGGGCCGGCACCTTCCCCGTGGTCGGTGGGGCCCTGGCGGGCGCCACCCCGCTCCTCATGGACGGGCTCGTCGGTATCCTGGTGGGGGCGGTGGTGCTTGGGGCGGTGACGGCCGCAGGCGGACTCTGGCAATGGGTGAGACCGGCTCGGGCCTAGGGCCGAGCCGCGCCCCCACTCCCTTCGATGCTGTTCATGCCCTGTAATCGGAGTGTCGATATGCACATACCGCTTTATGAGCAAGACCTTTATGGCTGGGCGACGGAGACCGCTCGCCTTCTCCGGGAAGGGCGGTTCGCCGAGATAGACAGGATCCATGTCGCCGAGGAGCTGGAATCCATGGGCAAGAGCGAGCGCCGGGCGTTGGAGAGCCGCCTGACCGTGTTGTTGGTCCACTTGCTCAAATGGCAATACCAGCCCGGGCAGCGGTCTAAGAGCTGGCGGCGCACCCTGATCGAGCAGCGCAAGCAGATCGCCAAGCTGCTGCGGGACAGCCCAAGCCTGGAGCCTGTCCTCCCCGGGCTTCTAGCAGATGCCTACGACAGCGCCTTACGCTGGGCAGCCGACGAGACTGGCCTGGACGAGTGCGATTTTGCGCAGATCTGTCCGTATGACGTCGAGCGTGTGCTCGACCCGGATTACTACCCTGTGGCCTGAGCCGGTTCAGTGGGCTCACCGCCGCCCCCAGCTCGATCAAGTCGAACGGAGCTCAAGCCCGCGAATCCAGGGGGCGAGATCCCGTTTCTCTCGGACCGACCGGTTCGGTGCCGTCAACGGACCACCCGGCGCGACCCCAGGCTTCTGCTACCATAGTCACACTGTCTCTTTCGGAACCACCTGTGTGGCGTTTTTGAAACGCATCTGGCATGACTACCCTCAGCTCCAGTGCCATATGCGACCCTGGGCCGGGGTCGGTCGTTGCCGGGGGCCCGCGGGATGGGCGCGCCAGTGTCTGCTGATCCTGGGGCTGCTGCTTGCGGCCTCCCAGGCCCTGGCAGTAAAGCTCGAGGTGCGGGTGGAGGGGCTCCAGGGGGAGCAGCAGGCCAACGTCCTGGCGTTGCTGGCGATCTACCAGGACCGAAAGGACCCGGGTCTGAGCGAGGCACGACTCCAGGCGCTGCACCGCCTGGCCCCCGGGCAGATTCGGGAGGCGCTCGCGCCCTTCGGGCTCTATCGCGTGGAGATCAAGGACTCCCTGACCCCGCCTAAGGGTCCCCAAGGGGCCTGGGTAGCGACCTACCGGGTGGATCCGGGCGCGCCCATCAAGATCGCGGCCGTGAATTATCGGGTGCTCGGAGAGGGGGCGACCAATCCGGCCTTCCCCAAGCAATTCCCCATGAAGGTTGGGGACGCGCTGCTCCATAGTCGCTACGAGAAGGCCAAGGCGGATCTGCGTTTCGCCGCCGCCTCGGAGGGCTATCTCGATTACGATCTGGTGCAGCACCAGGTCCTGATCGACCCGGTGGCCTATACCGCCATCGTCGACGTCGAGCTGGACACCGGGCCTCGCTATTACTTCGGGCCCGTAACCTTCAAGCAGGATCTGCTGAACGAGGATCTGCTGCGGCGCTATGTCAAATTCAAGTCTGGGGATGTCTATGACCCGGACTTGCTCCTCGACCTGCAGGCGAGGCTCCTCGGCACCGAATACTACGGCAACGTTGAGGTCGTCCCCCTCAAGGACACCGCGAACGCCAACCGGATCGTTCCCATCGAGGTGATCGCAGAGCGCAATCAGGCGAACAAATTTCGCATCGGCTTGGGCTTCGCCACGGATATAGGGCCACGAATCAGCTTCGACTGGCGCCGCCGTTATCTGAACCGCTGGGGGCATTATTTCCGCAGCGTGCTGAGCCTGTCTCCCGCACTCTCGGAATTCAATTTCGATTACCGGATCCCGATCCGAGACCCTCTGAAAGACTACTGGAGGATCGTTCCCGATATTCGCTATTACGACACCACCACCCGCGACGGCTGGATCGCCCTGGTGCATGTCGGGCGCTCGACGGTCAGCGGCGGTGGCTGGCGCCGGGATATCGGCATCGACTACCGCTACGAGGACTACACCATTAACGACGTGGAGACCGATTCCGTCAACGAGCTGGTGCCGAGTATCTCATGGGCCAAGACCGTCACCGACGACCCGGTCTATACGAGTAAGGGGTACCGCTTCAAGTACAGCGTCCTCGGGAGCATGGCCGGCGTGATCTCGCCAACCTCCTATCTCAGCGGGACCGTCGATTTCAAGTGGATCAGGCGCTTCGCCAAACGCTACCGGTTTCTCACCCGGGCGGACCTGGGGGCGACCCTGGCGGGGAGTGTGGAAGATCTTCCGGCGAGCCGGCGCTTCTATGCGGGCGGGGACAACTCCATCCGCGGCTGGGGCTACGACGCCTTGGGTCCTAACGACCCCGTGAACGACCAGACCGTGGGAGGGCGCTACCTGGCGGTGGGCAGCCTGGAGCTCGAGCGGGAAATCAAGGGACCTTGGAGCGTTGCGGTCTTCACGGACTTTGGCAACGCCTTCGATCCCGAGTACCAGAAAGACTGGGAGCAGAGCGTCGGACTTGGCGTGCGCTGGCGCTCCCCCATCGGCCAAGTCCGGCTGGATCTGGCCTTTGCCCTCACGAAGGATGCCGAAGGGGAGCGCTACGGACTTCCCCCAGCCCGCCTGCATTTCGTCATCGGGCCTGACCTATGAACGACCTCCCCAAGCGTCCGGACCTCGCCCCCTCCGACCCGTCGGCCCCAGTCCCTGTTGGGTCTCCGCTGCCGCCTGCCGATCCAGCCGCGGCGTCGGGACCCTCGCGTCGGCACCCGATGGTGCGCGGGCTGC
>JBGSOR010000315.1:0-6768 GCA_041738985.1 Chromatiaceae bacterium
CAGGGACAGCTGTCCCTCGGACTTGGCCTGCTCGGTTTCCGCGCGAGCGGCCGCAAGGGTCTCCTCGGCCTTGGCCCGGGCCGCCCGGTGCTCCTCGGTCTTCTGCTCCATCGCGGAAAGCATCCGGGCCCGCTCGGGATCTCTGCCCTCCAACGCGGTACGGAAGTGGTCGGCACGCGCCGTCAGCCGCTGCTCCAGCTCCCGGGCCTTTTCCACCGCGCGCGCCTCGTTCTCTGCGAGGGTCTGGTTAAGCCGCTTCAGCTCGCCTTCCAGGGTCGCGACCCGCTCCTTGGCAGCCTGATGGGCCGTCTCCAGGTCCGCGTGGGCGGTCTCGGCGGCGTCGAGCTTGGCGTTGAGTCCCTGCTCCCGGTCCGCGGCCTCCGCCAGTGCCTTCTTCTGCCCCTCGAGCGCGGCTGCCTGGGCGGCTGCCTGCTCGGTCGCCTGCCGGTGACGCTCGGCGAGTGCCTCCAGCTCTGCCTTGGCGTCGGAGATCTTGCCCGTCAGGGTCTTGGTTTCGCTCATAAACTGGGCCTCGAGCCCTGCGAGCTGGCCGCGCAGGACCTTCTCGGCCTCGGTCGCGCGCTTCAGGCGTGTGTCCGCCTCGTTCAGGCGCTGGTCGGAGAGCGCCGCCTGTGCACCCCGACTCTCCAAGTCCCGCCTGAGGGTGTCCGTGTACCAGTCGTAAAGGAGATAGAGTCCGATCAGGCAGGCGAGCAGTATCCAGGTGAAGGTCCGGTAGAGCGAGGGGGCGGAAGTGGGCATGCAGATCTCCTCGGGTCGTTGTCGATGCTTGTTATTCGGCTAGGGCGGACAGGATAGCCGATGGCCTGGGGCACTCGGCAGGGGGCCGGCCAATGCGACGTGCGGCGACGGATTGTAAATTGGACAGGATGGGCCGGATTGTTCAGGATCTCGCTGGCCTTCGCCACCCCAGGGACTCGCTTGGGAAGGTTATCGACGGCCCGACGTAACACCGATGAGGACCGACATGCGCCTGTTGCTCGCACTCCTGCTCGCCTGTGCCCTGACGGGCGTTGCCGCGGATCCGCTTCCGTCGTGGAACGACGGTCCGGCCAAGCAGGCCATCATGGCCTTCGTCTCGGACGTGACCGACGCCAGCGGTGTGGACTTCGTCCCGCCCGCCCAGCGTATTGCCGTGTTCGACAACGACGGCACCCTGTGGGTGGAGCAGCCCATGTACACCCAGCTCGCCTTCGTCCTTGACCGCGTCAGGGCACTGGCCCCGCAGCACCCGGAATGGACGGATGAGCCGCCTTTTAAGGCGGTGCTGGCAGGGGACCTAGAGGCGCTGGGGGCGTCCGGGATGGGCGGGCTCATGCAGATCCTCGTCGCTACCCATTCCGGCATGAGTACCGACGCGTTTGCCGCCATCGTCTCCGACTGGATGGCCAAGGCACGTCACCCGCGTTTCCAGCGTCGCTACACGGAGCTGGCCTACCAGCCCATGCTGGAGCTTCTGGGCTATCTGCGCCGGGCCGGATTCAAGACCTACATCGTCTCGGGCGGCGGTGCGGACTTCATGCGTCCTTGGGCGGAGCGGGTCTACGGCATTCCCCCCGAGCAGATCCTGGGCTCCGAGATCGAGCTTCGGTTCGAGATTGAGGACGGCCAGCCGGTCATCCTGCGGGAGCCCAAGGTCGCCTTTGTCGACGACCGGGACGGCAAACCGGTGCGCATCCAGCGCCACATCGGGCGCCGGCCCATCCTCGCCTTCGGCAACTCGGACGGGGACCTGGAGATGCTTCAATGGTCCACGGCGGGCTCCGGCCGCCGGCTCGGGCTGCTTTTGCACCACACGGACGGCCAGCGCGAATACGCCTATGATCGGCAAGGCCCCTTTGGCCGATTGGACCAGGCCCTGGCCCTCGCACCGCAGAACGGCTGGGTGCTAGTCTCCATGAAGGACGATTGGGCGGCGGTCTTTCCGCCGGTCGAGCCCTGAGCGGACCGCAAGGCGCTTGCCGGCTCGGAGAAGGCCGTGTCCGCATCCAACCTCGCCAAGACCCCACCCACCGTCTCGCTCGCGCTCGGCAGCGGTGCCGCACGCGGGCTCGCCCATATCGGCGTGATTCGCTGGCTGGAGTCCAATGGATTCGCCATCCGCACCGTGGCAGGGGCGTCGATGGGCGCATTGGTTGGGGGGATCTATGCGGCCGGGCAGCTGGACGCCTTCGAGAGTTGGGTGCGGGCCTTGCGGCAGTCCGACGTGCTGCGACTGCTCGATTTCGCCTGGCACGCTTCCGGGTTGTTCAAGGGCGAGCGCGTCATCGATACCCTTAAGGATCTGATCGGAAACCGCAACATCGAGGACCTGCCCATCGCATTCACCGCGGTGGCCACCGACGTGGAGGCGGAGAAGGAGGTCTGGCTCAACCGCGGCCCCCTGTTCGACGCGATCCGTGCGTCCATCGCCGTGCCGACCGTCTTTACCCCCTTCGAGATCAACGGCCGCCGGCTCCTGGATGGCGGACTGGTGAACCCGGTCCCCATCGCACCCACCCTGCGCGATGGCAACGACCTCACCATCGCGGTGGACGTGGCCGGAGCCCGCGAGTCGTCACCGACCATGCCAGTCCCGCCGCCCTCCAGTCTGCCCGAGGGCGTGACTGCGACCTTCCTGCCCCAGCCGGCCGCGGCGCTCGCCGGCTACCATCGCCGCATCATCGCCTTCATCGACGACGTCCAGTCCAAGCTCGGGGTCCAGCCGAGCGATCAGCTGGGCCTGGCGGACGTGATCCAGGGCTCGTTCGAGACCATGCAGGGCATCGTCTCCCGCTTCAAGCTTGCGGCCTATACCCCTGACGGCATCGTCACCATCCCCCGCGACGCCGCCCGCGCGTTCGAGTTCCATCGTGCCGCAGAGCTGATCGACCGGGGGTGGAGAGAGGCGGAGCACTCCCTGGCCCATCTGATTCGGACTCCGCCGGGCGATGGATAGTCCCAGGGCCGCGAAGAACGCGGTCTCAGCCCGCCGCGCGCCGCTCCCGCCTTATCAGCCAGACCTCGAGTCCCTGGGCGTTGAGCGCGATGTCCATCGCAAGCAGATCCAATATCCGTTCATCGGCCATCTCGACCCCGTGCTCGCGGGCGCGGTACAGCAGGTAGGTCGAGACCGCCGCCTTGAGTCGGGCACCGCGCTCCGCGTCGTACTGGCCCTCCTCGGCCAAGGCCAGCGCGGCAAGGTCGCGAATGCACTGGCGCAGGCCGTCCACCAGGAGGTCCGGGCGATCCAGGCGACCATAGTGGGTGACGTACATGGCCTGCGGCTCGTAGGACATGATCCGGTCCAGGCTGTCGTGCCAGGCGTCCGGGTCGAAGGCGACCGGGGTGGTCGGTGCTAGGACCCAGGGACCCTGGGCCGTGTCGAATTCCCGGTAAGAGAGTCCGAAGGTATCGCCGGTGAAGAAGCCGCGGGTCAGGGGGTCCCAGATGCAGCCGTGGTGGTTGGCATGGCCGGGGGTGTCGACGAAGGTCAGGGGGCGACCGGCCAGGTCGATCTCCAGGCCGTCGGTGGCGAGGGTCACCCGCCCCTCCGGGACCGGGGTAAGCCCGCCGTAGTCCCGGCCGAACGCCTCTTCCCCATAGACATCCGTGGCACCCGCGATGAGCCGCCCGGGGTCGATCATGTGGGTGGCCCCCTTGGGGTGGACCACCAGGCGGGCGTTCGGGCAGGCCGCCATCAGGTCGCCGGAGCCCCCGGCGTGGTCCAGGTGGACATGGGTGGGGATCACATAGTCCACGTGCGTGGGATCGAGCCCGATCCGGGCGATCGCCCTGAGCAGGTCGGGGACGGTACGGGCCGTCCCGGTGTCGGCGAAGGCCAGTCGGTCGCCGGAGCGGACCATGTAGCAGGCCGCGAAGCCGCGGCGATAAAGACCGGTATCGACGCGATAGATCCGGTCTGCGACCTCTTCGATAGGATGGGATGGCATGGCAAGGCTCCGCTGGCTGACTTTGGGTTGGCATCGACGCAAGGCGCGAAGTCTAACCAACGCGGGACCCGGCGGCCTCGACGCGATGCGCCCGGAAATGCCCGCAGCCGCTTCGGTCCGCGCTGAAAGATCGGAGAATCCACGGATAGGGAGCCGGCCGCGACTTGCGCTCGAATCCACAGACCGCAAGCGGGGCGGGGCGGGCGAGACCTCCGACCTGCAGGTTCGGCGCCGCGAAGACGCCTTGTAGGTTCCCGCGGAAGGCGCAACCTGTGGGGCGCCGTGGCACCGAGATTCGTTCCTTCCCGCGCGACCCCGCGCTCCACTGCGCGCGCGCAGGGGCGCGAGCTTTCGTATGATTGGGGCCTGAGGCCAATAGTCACTACAAGAAAGCTCGGAGGACATCCAATGTCTCAAGCCGCCCTCACCGACCCCGCCGGGTCGGCCATACCACCGCGTGTCAACGAGGTCAGCCCGGAGCGCCCCTGGGATTGGCTGAGCAAGGGGTGGCAGGACATCCTGCGCGCCCCACGGTTCAGCCTCGCCTACGGGGCGGCCTTCGTCCTCTTCAGTGCGCTGCTCACCCTGGGCCTGATCGTCGGCCACCTGTTCGTCATCGTTCCAGTGCTAGCCGCCGGATTTTTTCTCGTGGCCCCCATGCTCGGGATCGGGTTGTACCAGATCAGCGAGAACCTGGAAGAGGGTAAGCCGGTCCGATTCTGTCAGGCACTGGAGGCGTGGCGCCGCAACGAGGTACAGCTCGCGGCCATGGCCCTGGTGCTGGTGCTGGTCATGCTGGTCTGGATGCTGGCCGCGATCCTGGTCTTCGCAATTTTTTACAACAACATGGTCCCCACCTGGAGCAACTTCCTGGCTCATGTCTTTCTCTCGGGGGAGAACAACGCCTTCGTCGCCGCCGGCATCCTGACGGGCGGGGCCATCGCCGTATTCACCTTCGCCATCACCGCGATCACCGTGCCCATGCTCATGGACCGCCCGGTCAACGTCGTCACCGCCATGCGCACCAGCGTGGAGGCTGTGCGTAAGAATTGGCAGGCGATGACCCTGTGGGCGGCCCTGATCGTCATGTTCGTGGGCGTCGGCATCCTGACCTACTTCGTCGGGCTCCTCGTCACCATGCCCCTAGTGGGACATGCCACCTGGCATGCCTATCGGGATTTGGTGCCGAGGGATTGACGATCGGCGACCGGCGATCCGCCACTCCCGTCCGCGCAGTCGCCGCGGTGGCCACCGGGGCCGTCGCGACCTACAAGGTGGAGCCCTTCGTCATGGCGGCGGACGTCTACGCGATGGCACCCCACATCGGCCGCGGCGGCTGGACCTGGTTCGCTGGCGCGGCCGGCTGGATGTACCGGCTCGTCCTCGAATCGCGGTTGGGACGGCGGTTGCGGTCCGCAGTCGCTGCTCAGGGATCTTCGATCCAGGGCGAAGGCCGGCCGAAGTAGAAGCCCTGGGCGTAGTCGACGCGGAGCATCCGCAAGCGCTCGACGACCTCCGCGCTGTGGACATACTCGGCGACGGTCTCGATCCCCAGTGTGTGGCTCATGCGATTGATGGCCTCCACCAGGACGCAATCGCTCTCGCTCTCCGCCATGTTCCGCACGAAGCTGCCGTCGATCTTCACATAGTCTACGGGCAGGGACTTCAGATAGCGGAACGAGGACAGCCCGCTACCGAAATCGTCCAGGGCGAGCTGACAGCCGTGCCCTTTGAGGGCGGTCATCAGGTCGATCGCCCGGTGCAGATTCTGGATACCCGCCGTCTCGGTGATCTCGAAGCACACCCGCTCCGGGGGCATCGCAAAGCGGGCGAGCTGGGTCTCGATGAATGCGAGCAGGGTCTCGTCGCTGAGGGAGCTGCCCGACAGGTTGATCGCGATCTTGGCGCCAGTCCTGCCGATCCCTTGCCCGTAGTCGCGAAAGGCCGTCTCGATGACCCACCGGTCGATCTCGTCCATCAGGCCGAAGCGCTCAGCCGCGGTAATGAAGCTGGGCGGCAAGGTGGGCTCCCCCACCCCGTCTTCGGGCAGTATCCGCAAGAGTGCCTCGTAGCGCACCGGCCGGGGCTCGGGCGAGCCGAGCGACACCATGGGCTGGTAAGAAAGCCGGAAGCGACCCTGCTCCAGGGCGCTGCGCACCCCCGCCGCATCCAGGATCTCGTTGTGATGGACCGCCGTCTGGCCGTCCTCCCGGCGATAGAGGTGAACGCGGTTGCGGCCGTTCTGTTTGGCGATGTAACAGGCGACATCGGCTTGGGTGAGGATCTGAGCGGCGCTCTCCGCCCCCGGGGCGATGGGCACCAGCCCGACGCTGATCCCCACCCGATAACTGCGTCCGCCCCAATCGAAGCGGTGGTCGCGGATGCTATTGACCATGGTCTGGGCGATCGACTGGGCAGGCTCCAGCGGGGTGTCGGCGAGCAGCAGTCCCAGCTCGTCGCCGCCAATGCGCGCCAGCGTATCGCGCTCGTCGACCATGCCGGAGAGTAGGACGCCGATCTGCTTGAGGAGCTCGTCCCCCGCCGCATGACCGGCAGTGTCGTTGACGACCTTGAACTGGTCCAGATCCATGTAGCAGAGGGCATGGCGGCTACCGTGCGTCTTGCTCGCGGCGAGTGCCGACTGGAGCCGCCGCTCGAATTCCGCCCGATTCACCAGCCCGGTCAGTGCATCGTGGGTTGCGTCGTAGGCGAGTTGGCGGGCAAGGCGGCGGTTCTCCGAGACGTCGCGGATCACCAGGGCCGCGCCTAGCACGGAGCCGTTGCGCCCGCGAATCGGGGCCGCCGAGGCATCGAC
>JBGSOR010000335.1:0-14811 GCA_041738985.1 Chromatiaceae bacterium
GGCGGCCGCCGAGCCGCCGGAGGACCCGCCGGGGACCTTGTCCGGGTCCCAAGGGTTGCGGACCGGGCCGTACCAGCTCGTCTCGTTGCTGGAGCCCATGGCGAACTCGTCCATGTTGGTCTTGCCCAGGACCACGGCCCCGGCGGCAGCGAGGCGCTCGACCACGGCGGCGTCGTAAGGCGCAATGAAGCTGTCCAGCATCCGCGAGCCGCAGCTCGTGCGCAGGCCCGCCGTGCAGAAGATGTCCTTGTGCGCAATCGGGATGCCGGTCAGGGTGCCGGCAGTCCCTGCGGCGATGGCCCGATCCGCCTGTTCGGCGGCAGCCAGGGCGGACTCCGCGGCGACGGTGATGAAGGCATTGAGGCTGGGGTTTAGGCGCTCGATCCGCTCCAGGAAGTGCCGGGTCAGCTCGACGCTGGAAAAGCTCCGGGCGACGAGCCCAGCCGCCAGGTCGGAAATGCCCATGTCGTGAATCATGCGCCCGCCTCCTCCGTCTGATCGCCCTCGGCCCTTTGCCCCTGGCCCTCGCCACTCGCCGATCGCCGATCGCCAGTGTCCAAGTGCATCACTCGATCACCTTGGGAACCAGATAGAGCCCGGCCTCGGTCAGCGGGGCGATGGACTGGAAGCGCTCCCGCCGATCATGCTCGGTGGGGGCGTCGGGGCGCAGGCGCTGGGCCATGTGCAGGGGGTGGGCCATCGGTGCGACGCCCGCCGTGTCCACCGCGTCCATTTGGGCCACCAGGTCCAAGATACGCGATAGGTCGACGGCGTAGCGCGCACACTCCTCTTCGGAGATGGCGAGCCGCGCCAAGTGGGCGATCTTCTCGACGTCCGAACGCTCCAGTGCCATAGGGTGCCTGTCCTCGTGCTCAGTGCAAGCGAAGCAACATACCATGCACAAAAAAGCCAGCGCTAAGCTGGCTTTGTTTGTTTGGTGGAGCAGAGGGGGATCGAACCCCTGACCTCCGCATTGCGAACGCGGCGCTCTCCCAGCTGAGCTACTGCCCCGAATGGGGACCCGGGCGGACTATCGGTCTGGGCGCGCTAGACAGGCGCCGCCGCGGAACGCGGATTCTGCACCGGTTCGGGGCCTCCGGCAAGCCCCGCTTTGCGGCCGGGGCGGCGATCAGCGGTGCAGGACGAGCTGCAAGACCGCCTTGCTGCCGAAGTAGGCGAGGATTAGCAGCACGAAGCCGCTCAGTGTCCAGGTGATTGCGGTCCTACCGCGCCAGCCGTAGCGGTAGCGTCCGAGCAGAAGCCCCCCGAAGACCAGCCAGGCGATCGTCGATAGCACGGTCTTATGGACCAAATGCTGAGCGAACATGTTCTGGAGGAAGGCGAACCCGGAGAGCAAGGCGAACGTGAGCAGCACGAAGCCGGCTGCGATCATCTCGAACAGCAGGCTCTCCATCGTCTGGAGCGGCGGCAATCCGCGCACGAAACCGCCCGGCTGGCGTTGACGCAGGTGGTTGTCCTGGACGGCCAACAGGATCGCCTGAACGGCCGCCAACGTGAGCAGGCTGTAGGCCAGCATGGAGAGCAGGACATGGATCTTGAGCGCCCAGCTCGTCGCGCCCCCCATGAAGGCGATCTCGCCGTAGCGGGCGGCGAGTCCGAGGGTAATTGCGGCCACGGGCAGCAGGATCAGTCCCAGGTTATCGACCGGTTTGGACAGGCTGGAGACCAGGAGCAGGGTGATCACGGTCCAGGAGGTCAGCGCCAGGGCATTAAAGAAACCGAGGTTGCCTCCCAGATCGCTGAACACGCCATGCCAGATCAGAAAGGTGTGCAGGATCAGCCCCGCGAAGGCGAGCGACAGGGCGACCTGGCGGCTCGGCACCCAAGTGGCTCCCGAGCCGAACAGGCGCAGCCCGATGGCGCCGGTGGCGGCGAGGTAGAAGACGATCGCGGAGATGGCCAGGATGATATGCGTCATAGGCGCACATGATGGCATAAAGCGCGCGACCGGAAAACGCCGCGTCGGCGCTATACTCGCGTGCCCAGCGTAACGCCTGGCCGGACCGGATCCGGCTTAACGACAGAAAGCAGGCGCTTGCCGATCGGACGGTCGGCACAGGCGGGGGTCGCGTGCGCCGGTTACATGAGGTCCCAGGGCGGATCGAAGAGGTCAACCATGTTCGAGAATCTCCAGGACCGCTTCGGGCGTGTCCTGAACAATCTGCGGGGTCAGGGCAGGCTCACCGAAGACAACGTCAAGGACACCCTGCGCGAGGTGCGCATGGCCCTGCTGGAGGCCGACGTGGCCCTGCCGGTGGTGCGCCAATTCGTGGATCAGGTGCGCGAGAAGGCCCTCGGCGAGGAGGTGATGCGCAGCCTCACCCCGGGCCAGGTGCTGATCAAGATCGTCAACGACGAGCTGATCTCGCTCATGGGCGAGGCCAACGAGCAGCTTGACCTCACCGCTCAGCCCCCCGCGGTGGTGCTGATGGCGGGTCTCCAGGGCTCCGGCAAGACCACCAGCGTCGCCAAGCTCGCCCGCTGGCTCCAGGAGAAGCAGAAGAAGACGGTGCTGGTCGCGAGCTGCGACGTCTACCGCCCGGCGGCCATCGAGCAGCTGCGAACCGTCGCCGCGGAGGTCGGTGCGGGATTCTTCCCGAGCAGCGGCGATCAGGACCCGGTGCACATTGCCCGTTCGGCCCTGGATGCGGCACGCAAGCAGTTTAAGGATGTCCTGATCGTCGACACGGCCGGTCGCCTGCACGTCGACGCGGCCATGATGGAGGAGATCAAGCAGATCCACGCGGCCGTGCGGCCGGTGGAGACCCTGTTCGTGGTGGACGCCATGACCGGTCAGGACGCCGCCAACACGGCGCGCGCCTTCGACGAGGCACTGCCGCTCACCGGTGTCATCCTCACCAAGACCGACGGCGACGCCCGGGGCGGCGCGGCGCTCTCTATCCGCCAGATCACCGGTAAGCCCATCAAGTTCTTAGGGACGGGCGAGCGGACCACGGCCCTGGAGCCCTTCCACCCGGACCGGGTCGCCTCCCGTATCCTGGGGATGGGGGACGTGGTCTCCCTGGTGGAGGAGGTCCAGTCCAAGGTCGACCGCGAAAAGGCCGAGCGCCTGGTCAAGAAGCTCAAGAAGGGCAAGGACTTCGATCTGGCGGACTTCAAGGAGCAGTTGGAGCAGATGACCCACCTGGGCGGCATGGCCGGCCTGATGGATAAGCTACCTGGCATGAGCCAGATCCCGGACCATGTGAAGAATCAGGTCAACGACAAGGAGATCGTCAAGCTCATCGCTATCGTCAACTCCATGACCGTCCAGGAGCGCCAGTTCCCGGCCATCGTCAAGGGGTCGCGCAAACGCCGCATCGCCCAGGGCTCTGGAACCCAGGTTCAGGACATCAATAAGCTCCTGAAACAGTTCACCCAAATGCAGAAGGTGATGAAGAAGATGAAGGGCGGTGGCATGGCCAAGATGATGCGCGCCATGCAGGGCCGGCTCCCTGGAGGATTCCCCGGCGGCGGCATGCCCCCGGGCGGCGGCTTTCGCATGTAGCTGAGGTCATTGAGGATTCATTTGCACCTGGTGGCTAAAATGGGGTAAAAGGAATAGGGGAAAGACCTACCCCGGTCGGGCGGGGTGCCCGCGATGATGGCGGCCATTCGCGTGGCGGTGACGGGCCCCCAGGTCTCGACTCCTGGAGGGCGCCGCCGTGTGTGACGCTCGGGTCTGGCCGAACCGGAAATACCCGCTCGTCCGGCCCGAGCGGCGGAACGGCCACTCGCGAGCGTCAGGGGCTGTGCGTCGCGCCCTTGGACGTGGATAATGCCCGGATCGGGGAAATGTCCGCAGATTGACGCCAACCGATGCGGATGGGCGCGATTCACGGGGATTTGCGCAACAGATCGCCGACCATGCACTATCGAGTCTTCTACCTCTTCGACCGTAGCGGCGAGTCCCTCTCCTCGGCCAGCGCCATGGAGATGAGTGCCCGGGCCATCCGCGAGCAGCTCCTGCCCCGCCTGCGCACCGAGGACGATTACCTGGGTCTCATCGATCCCAAGGACAATATTCTCCAGATCCTCTGCGAGCCTGGGGATTCCCGCTACTGGGTGGAGCTGCCATTGGACGCCGCCAAGGCTTCCTATGGCCGGCACATGAATCTGGACGAGCTACAGGACTTGCTGCGCCAGCTGCCCCCCGTGTTCGACATCAAGGCCATTCCCGGGCTCGAATACCGGCCCTGGTAGAACCCAAGGATTGGGGCGCTCGTCTGTCCACCTTCGGCCCTCCAGTCTGTCCAACGAGCGTATTCGCAGTCGGCGTGGGGCCGGCCCGCCACTCCTCGGCCACGCTCGTCCGGCCGGCCCGGTGCCCCTACAATATGGGCGCTTGGCTCGGCCGCAGATCGCGGACCGTCTGCGTGGTCTGTAACGGCCTCCAGGTATGGACCGCCGCGCGGGCCGGCATCCGGTGCCGGCGACCGCCGGCGACCGGGTGGCGAGACACGCCGAGGCGCCAAACCCCTACGGACCCGCCCCAAGGATCCCATGTTCAGCAACGACCGACTGGTTATCCTGGACGCCGATGGCACCACGGTGGACGCCTTCGATGCCATCGACCGGACCTTTGCCATGCACGGGATGGATATAGGCCCGCTGGCCCGTTTTCAGAAGCGCCGGAATGTATTCAAGTACCTGGGTGGACTCAAAGAGTTTCCGCGTAATCTGCGCAAGCAGATCGCCGGCCAGAAGCGCTCCCGGCTGATCGCTACCCTCACGGAGGTATACCGGGACGAAGGCCGGCTCTACGATGGTATGGCCGCCCTGATGGATCGGTTGGCGGGCCAGCCGGGTCTGCGGGTCGGAGTCGTCACCCGCAACATTACGGAAAACCCGATCGACACCCTGGAGGTCCTGTTTCGGCGCGAAGGGTTCGACCCGGCACGGCTCGATTTTCTGGTGCATCTGCCGCTGTCCGACGAGAAGCTCGACGCCTTTCGCGAGATCCGCTCTCGCTTCGCCGTCAATCCCGCCCTGGCCTACGCCTGCGGGGACGAGTCGAAGGACTACCGGGCGGCGGTCGGCTGCGGCATGCACCCCTTCATGGTCTCTTACGGATTCGAGGACTTCGCACGGCTCACCGTCCGTCACGGTATCCCGGAAGAGGTGATCTCCCGCACCCCGGACGAGCTTGGGGAGTGCCTGTTGCATGCCTTGGGGCTGACGTCAGGGCCTGTGGAACGAGCACCCTGAGGCGGCCCTCGGACCTGGGACTTGTCCGGCGCTGCCTTGCCGAAGCGGATGCTCGATGGCCGGGCTCGGGCGCGCGGCGTCCTCGTTGCTACACCTGCCGCCCACCCCGCGAGACCACCGGCAGGCTGCCCAGATTCACGGTCCCATATTGGCTGGTGAAGGTGATGGACGAGCCGCCTCCTTGCTGCTGGGAGAATCCGCCGATCTGGTGGTCCTGGGTATCGTAGACCCAGACCTCTCCGCCCGCGTCCACCGCGAGCCGTCGGGCGCCGGCGAAATAGGCGTACTTCACGTTGTTCTGGGCCCCGGTGGCGCTCGGGGTGCCCAGCTCGGGTGGCCACCAGTGGGTAGCCGGATCCGGCACGAAGAGGCTCGACTGGCCCGGGTAGCCGCCCGCGGTCTGGGTCTGGTGGCCGGCACCCCCCTGGCTCTGGGACTGGAAGCTCCCGGTCTGGAGCAGGCCCGGCTGGCGTGCCAGCACCCCCGAGATATCGTTGCACAGGGAGTCCACGCGTCCCTTTAGATTATTGTTGAACATGTCCCCGAGCATAATCATCCCCCCCTGCATCCACTGACCCGAGCCGCCGAATTCCGGGTGGCTGAATTGGGCCATGCTGCCATTGCCGTAGCGCACGGCGAACAGCATGTGGGTGACGGCGTCGGTGCCGAATCCGTGGCGTTGGGCGAGCTCCGCGACGAGCTGCTGGCCTTCGGGTGTGAGCTGTTCCATGGTCTTGCTCCTGCTGAGATCGAGTATTTCGACCATGCAAGCTAACACAGGCGCGTGACTCTGGTCCGCCGAATCCGATGTGCGCGACGGGACCTGTTGCCGGGCGCCCCGCGCGGCGGGCCCCGCCTCATACCAGGATGGTGTCTTCCGGATCGTCCCACTCGTCCGGGTCCAGGGCGTCCCGATACTGGCGAACCAGGTCCGCCGCGGTCTCTGGCTCCTCGAAGCGGGCGATGTGGTAGAGGGCCTCTCCCTCGGTGACGAGGGGCAGGTTGGTGCGACCGATCACAACGCCCCCAATGGGCGCCACCACCCGCTCGTCCGCCGCCCGGAAGGGGTCCGTGATGATTCCCAGGGTCGCCCCCAGCCGCACATGGGCCCCGAGCGGTGTGGAGGAGAGCAGCACCCCGCTTTGGGTGGCCCGGACCCAGAGGGTGGAGTGGGCGACGACGGGTTCCCGCATGAAGGTCCGACTGCCCGCCGGTCCCCGGATCATGCCCAGGTACCGCATGACCCCCAGGATGCCGCGTACCCCAGCGCGCACTGCCAACTCATCGAAACGCAGGGCCTCGCCGCCCTCGAATACCAGGAGCGGGATCTCCCGCTCCGCGGCAGCGGCGCGCAGCGACCCCGGCTGCAGATCCGCGTCCAGGATCACTGGGGTGCCGAAGGCCCGGGCCAGCGCCTGCATGGACTGGCTGCCGGCCAGGTCCGCGCGCACCTGGGGCAGGTTCTCCCGGTGCAGGGCGCCGGTGTGCAGGTCGATCCCGTGGGTCGAGCCCCAGACCACCGCCTGAAGCAGGGTGGAGGCGAGCCGCGCCGCAAGGGAGCCGCTGTCCGAGCCCGGGAAGCTGCGGTTGAGGTCCCGGCGGTCCGGCAGGTACCGGGATTGGCGGATATAGCCGTAGACGTTCACCACCGGAACGGCGATCAGGGTTCCGCGAAGCTGACGCAGTGCGCTGTTCTGGAGGAGGCGGCGGATGACCTCCACCCCATTGATCTCGTCCCCGTGGAGCGCGGCGGTGATGAACAGCCGGGGTCCCGGGCGTCGCCCATGGACTGTGTGGGCCGGCATGAAGACGGGCGTCTGGGTGTAGAGACTGGGGAGCGGAATGTCGATGCGAGCGCGTTCGCCGGGCTGCACCGCGTGTCCGGCGATCAGGACTGGCTCTGCGCTCATCGCGACTGGATACCTGGGGTTGGCTGCCCCGCGGATCTTGTCACGAAACGGCCATGCGGCGCGAGGGGGTCTCAGGCCTGGCGATGGGTACGGGTCTTGGCAAGTGCCGCGTTCTTCTCCACGTACTCGATCATCATGCCGGCAATGTCTTTCTCCGTCGCGCCCTCGATCCCCTCCAGCCCCGGGGTGGAGTTGACTTCCATGACCACGGGGCCGTGATTGGAGCGAAGGATGTCCACGCCAGCCACGTTGAGCCCCATGATGCGGGCTGCGCGGGTGGCGGTGGAGCGCTCCTCCGGGGTGATCCGGATGAGGCTCGCGGTGCCGCCCCGGTGCAGGTTGGAGCGGAAATCCCCTTCCTTGGCTTGTCGTTTGATCGACGCCACGACCTTGTCCCCGATGACGAAGCAGCGGATGTCCGCCCCCTGGGCCTCCTTGATGTACTCCTGAACCAGGATGTTGGCGCGCAGGCCCATGAATGCCTCGATCAGGCTCTTGGCCGCGTTCTCGTTCTCGGCCAGCACCACGCCGATCCCCTGAGTCCCCTCCAGCAGCTTGATGACAAGCGGCGGTCCGCCCACCATCTTGATCAGGTCTTCGATATCGTCGGGGGCATGGGCGAACCCGGTGATGGGGAGCCCGATCCCTTTGCGCGAAAGCAGCTGCAGGGAGCGCAGCTTGTCCCGGGCGCGCACGATGGCGACGGACTCGTTCAGCGCATACACCCCCATCATCTCGAATTGGCGCAGCACTGCCGTGCCGTAGAAGGTGACCGAGGCGCCGATGCGCGGGATCACGGCATCGAAGTCCCGCAGGTCCTCCCCTTTGTAATGGATGGAGTGGACGTGGGTGGTGATGTTCATGTAGCAGCGCAGGACATCGATGACCCGGACATCGTGGCCGCGGGTGCGCGCCGCCTGCACCAGCCGCCGGGTCGAATACAGCGAGGGGTCCCGAGACAGGATGGCGATTCGCATGGGTTCATGCCTCCAGCAGCCTAGGCCGGGATCGGGTAGCGCTCGACCTCGGCCAGGCGCTCGCTGGTCGGATCGACCTCGCGCTTCTTGAGTCGCCGCGCTGCCGGGGCCTCGATCCGGGTACACTCCTCCCGGGCGTGGGGCCTGTGCGTCGCCCGCTTGGGTCTCCAGCCTAGGGCCTGTGCCTGTGGTCTAGCCCCGTCCGCTCGGGGCGCTCATCATACTCAAATCACGCCTCGATGTTTGTTGCGGTGGCGCGACGGAATCAGGTCGGTTGCGAGGGCTCAGACGCCCTCAGGAGCCCCGAGCGGACGATCGGTCTCGCGGGTCGCCCGCGATAACGGTGTGGGCGATCAGGACGATCACACCAAGCGTGATAGCGCTGTCCGCCACATTGAAGGCGGGCCAGGGATTGAATAGAGGGAGCGGGATGAAGGGAAGATGGACCTGGATGAAGTCGATCACGTGGCCCAAGGCCACCCGGTCGATCAGGTTGCCGACGGCCCCCCCGAGAATCAGTGACAGCGCCGCTGCCAGGGTCCGCTCCTCGGGCTTCAGACGCAGAAGCCATCCCACTAAGATCCCGCTGATCGCCAGTGCGACGGCTGCGAACATCCATCGCTGCCAGCCCCCGGCGTCGGCGAGGAAGCTGAAGGCCGCGCCCTCGTTGAAGGTCAACGTCAAGCTCAGATTGGGGACCAGCTCGAGGACTTGGAAGGGCTTCAGCGCAGCCATCACAAGCCACTTGGTGGCCTGGTCCAGCAGGATCACGACCAGAGACAGCCACAGCCAGTGACGCATCTTGCTAAAACCTGGACGCCTGAGCGAGGTGGGACCGGAAAACCCGGTCGTGGGTCGGGTCCGGTCAGGCTACAGAGATGGGGGCCGGAGGGCAAGGCAGCGGGGAGTCGTTAGCCCCTGCGGAGGGCGGAAGTCTCTGTCGCGTTTAGGGCGCCGCCGCCCAGCCGTGCCGAATGTCCAAGGACCAGCGTCATGGCCCGTTGAAGATTCGTGCCGCGACCCCCAGGGCCCGCATGACAACGACACGAATCGAACGATGCGGCTCGTTCAACACAGTTAGCGTAGGTCTGTCAAGAGCATGGGCTTGCCGATGCAGTAACCCTGCACGTAGTCCACCCCGATCTCCCTGAGCTTCGCCAGAATCTCCTCGGACTCTACATATTCGGCGATGGTCTTGATTCCCAGAGAATGGCCGACCTCGTTCATCGACTTCACCATGGCGTAATCGGCTTCGCTGACGGCAAGATCCCGAACGAAGGCGCCGTCGATCTTTAAGAAGTCGACTTGCAAATTCTTCAGATACGCATAGGAGGCAAAGCCGCTGCCGAAATCGTCGAGCGCAAACCGGCAGCCGTGCCGGCGTATCCTGCGGATAAACTTGTCGGCCTGGGCGAAATCGGCGATCGCTGCGGTCTCCGTGATCTCGAAGGTGACCTTTTCGAGCGACCATTCCGCGGTCGCGAGCTGCGCATGTAAGAGCTCCATGAATCTGTCGCTGTTGACGCTTTGCGCGGAAAGATTGATCGAGACGCCACCCAAGCCGTCTAAGCGCGCCGGGTCGTGTCGAATCCAGTCGAACACCGACTCGATCTGGGCACGGTCGATATCGGAGGCGCGGTTCCAGCGTTCGGCGGCCGCCAAGAAATCTGCGGGCGATAGCGGGCGTCCGTCGGCGTCCCTGATGCCCAACAGCATCTCGTAGTGGGCGGCTATTCCGGATCTATCGTCAAGTGGTGCGATCTTCTGACATCGGGTGAATAGTCTGTTCTCTGACAATACCCTGTCGATACGGCCCCCCCAGTCCATGATCTGCTCCCGCTGCGAAAGTGCAGCGTCGTTCTCGTTATAGATCTGGATGTGGCCGACGCCTTTCTCTTTCGCCCTCATGCAGGCCGTGTCGGCGTGCTTGAAGACGGAGGAAGGGGTTGCTGCGTCGATTCGAAACTCGACCATTCCCGCATGCACGCTCACCGCGAAGCTGCGGTCCTTCCAATGGAAGCGGTAGTCCGCGATGGCGTTGATCGCCCGCTCGGTCTTTTGGCGGCAAGACTCGAGCTCGCATCGGGTATGTAAGGCACCGAACCGATTATCGGCGATCCGGGCCATGGTTTCCTCGCACTCCAGCTGCTGCTTGAGAATCTCTGCGACTTCCCTAAGCAGTCGCTCGCTGCCTTCGTGACCGCAGAGGCTGACGATGCTGTGGAACTGATCGATCTCAAGGACGCAGAGCGCATCGACCGCTGAAACGTTATCGATGTCGGTGAACTCCTGGGCCAGGCGTCCGTTGAATCCTTTCTGATTGAGCAGACCGGTGGTCGGATCGAAGTGCACCCGGTAGCGTGCGTTCTCTTGGGCGCTCTGCATAAGTGCACTGACGACACGCTCGCTCAGGGGGAGCTCGAATCCCTGAGCCCGCTCGGCGCGTCGATCATCCAGATAATGGGAAAGTCGCTTCGAGTCGAGCTCGAGTCGCTTGTTTCCCTGTCGATCGGAAAAAACGAAAGTTTCGCGGTCTTCGTCGATCCAGGCGATGCTCAATGGGACGGGCGCCGAGCCGGGTTTCAGGACGACGCGGAACCAGTCGCCCACGCGGATCGACCTCAGGCGTGCCAGGCCAGGTTGGTCTTGTACCCGAGGCTTGGATCCCTCCGTGGCATCCGCGGTTTCGCCCGACCATTCAATCCGGTCGGGCGGCTTGCCCTGGATCAGAAGGGCGGCCAATTCGTCGATCAAGCTGCGGCAGGCGTTGGGATCCAGGCTGCGTGGCCAGAGTCGGTCCTCGACAAGCTCGATGATTCGGTAAGCCGTATCCGGGTCCGGCAGCTTTCCCACGGGATCCAACCACATCAGCACGCGGTCCAGTGCCTCGAGGCATTCTTGCGATTCGGGGTTGGAATCGCCGCGGAGATAGGTCTGCACCAGCCAATCGCGCCAGCCGATATCCAGGAGCTCAGGTACGATCCTCGGTATGGTTGCACCTGCCAGTCGTCGATGGATCTCGGCATTCGCCCGGCGGCGCGCCCGCTCTATACGTTGTTGGCTCTCGCAGGCTTCGCGCAGCCTCTGGATCCGAAGGTTGCGCGCGCGCAGCAAGGGCTCGGTCAGTCCCTCCAGGTCTATCGCCGCGCGCTCCACGACGCCGGGGTCGCGGGCGCTTTCCTTCGCGAGACGCTCGGTCCATTCGTTCAGGCGCACCGTCAGGCCCTCTCCGAGATGTCCGCTGTTATCCGCGGCCAGGGCCATGCGGTCGATCGTGTCGAGCAGGCGCCGCGCCGGACTCTTGGCGTCGTCCAGTATTTGCGGATCGCGGATCGCGAGATTGAGCAAGGGCCATTGCCATTGCTTGAGAAGGGGCTGTAGTCCTGTAGGCGTCGACGGGTCTTCGGCGATAGTGGAGATGACGGCCCCGAGCAAGTGCAGGGCGTTCATCTGCGGCTCGCGTAGCCGGTGATGAAACAGCTCCGAGGCAAACTCCACCGCTCGGGTCCAGTCGGCCGGTTTGGCACCGGAAGCCGTCCTCGCGGTCTTGGAGTCCGTATTCAACCGATTGAGCGCGGCGAAGGCGCCGGACAGATTGCGCGTAGCGGCTCCCGCCATTCCGGCACTACCAGTGGCAGCCGGCCGGAGCATGTCGTTGCCCGCGTACTTCGATGCTCCGTCTGCGCTTTTGCCTTTCCGAGCCCCTGACTGCGCGAGTTGCCCGGCTGGCCGATCGGCCGACTCCAACGTTGCCGTCAGCTCCAGGAGCCGACGATAAAAAGGCGCCATGGACTTGTGCATGGCCTGACTCAAGGTCTTGTAGGACACGCGCCTGGCCGAGTTGGCCAAGGGGAGCTCTTCTGTCGCCTTGCGGAAGGCCCGACCGAGGGCCAGAGGCCCGTAGGGATTCTTCTTGGCCTCGTCGGTCGCGTGCGGGCTCGGGCTCGACGACAGGCGCTTATCCAGGACCCGCAAGGGCGCTTCGAACACCGTCTCCAGCTTGGTCGCTTCTCCGACGAGGTTCAGCCAGTCTTCGAAGGGCTCCTTCTCCAGCAGAGACAGGGTCTCAGGTCGGGGATCGTCTGGCTCGGCGTCGTCCCCGGCGTCGTCGCTTGCCGCTTGCCGCAAGACCTCGGCGCGAAACCTTTCGCCAATCCCCCGGTTGTTCTTGAAGACCGTTACGGCGTCGAAGTAAGCGGTTTGATGCAGCGTCGATTCTGCGCGGTCGGCGGCATCGAGCAAGTCGGTCAGGATCCGGTCGAAAAACTTCGCCATGATCTTGGGGATCACGGCATCCAAGGCGCGTTGGCACGCCTGCTCGTGCGCGGGCGGGGTTTGGCGCTCTGGGTTGGAGGCCGTGGCCCTGGCAATCTCGTGAAGTGCCTCAAGTGCCTCGCAGGCTTGCGGCCCGTCGAAGGCGACGCCTGGGCCGGTGTCCGACATCCGCTCGGATTCGGACTTCGCGAGGTCTCTTAAGGTTGGAGGCATCGGATCAATCCCCTGGCGCGATCGAGGGCCAAGGTCCGAGGGGTTGCGATGCCTGCTTGCCCAGCTCTATCGGCCTTCGGGCGAGGCCCAGGATGGAAGCGGACGGCGCGGCGGGACCCGAGCCCAAGCACGTCGGTCGTCGGTCGCTTGAGCCGCGAAGGGCATGATCGAGCGGAGCTCTTCTTCCGTGCTGTGTCCATGGCGGGCGGCCCGTTGCCTCTGCCAGTTTCGATGTCGTCTTTGCGGTTGCCGAGGGTGAATTGGGCCATGGGCGCCAGTCTTCCGGCATGATCGACTTCACGAATCCCCCCCTTCGCGCATTGGGCAAGGAGCGGGTCCGGACAAACGGAGGCGGGCCGGCCCGAGGCGCCGCCCGGGCCGGCCGTCCGACCTACGCGAAGTCGTGGTGGACGATGTCCTTCACGCGCCGGCAGATCTCCCGGCCGAAGTCGGTCCACTGTCCCTGACCCCAGTAGCGGAAGCAGCTCGTCTGGGAGGCCATGAGATGGAAGAGTGCGTTGCGGTAGCGGGGGTCGTCGGTGGGGGTTCCGGGCTTCAGGACCTTCTCGAAGAAGAGCGAGCTGGCCTCTTCCATGGGGCCCAGCACGTTGTCGTAGCCCTGGACCCAGGACAGGTTGTTGGTCCAGCTCCCGCCGTCCATGTGGAAGCGGCCATCTTCTTTCTTGAGCTCGGCGATGACCGTCTCGAGCACCTTAGGGCCGTCGCCGGGCTGCATGCGCGCCCAGATGCGGTCATGGAACATCGGCTGGATCTCGGGCAGGTCGGACTCCTTCACGCCCGCGGCGAACAGGTGCTCCAGGTACTCGCTCCCGTTCATCATGGGCACATCGGAGCCGCTCGCGGCGCGCGCGACCTCCATGAACTTGCCGGGGAACTCGTTCATCATGACCCCGCCGTTTTCGCCGTCCGCGATCTGGGTGACCAGGGGTGGGATGGAATGGCCCGCGAGCTCCAGGCGGCTCAGACTCTGGGCCTCGTACCAAGGCTGCATCTGGGCGACGAGCTTGGTATCCGAGCCCTGCGTCTTGACGATCGCGACGATGCTGACCGTCTCCCCTTCGGAGCTGGTGCACACCAGGCGATGGGGGATATGGGGACGCTCCGGGTGACGGCCGTTGCTTGGCTGCTGGACCGAGTGCTCCTGGATCAGGAGCCACTGGAATCCGCAGTCTTTGAGCGTCTTGACGTACTCATAGGCCACATCCGGGTGGTTGGGTAGGGCCATCTCGGAGGGGGAGAAACCGCGCACCCGCTCCAATGCCTCCCATCCGAAGATGGCCGCGAAATGGTGCTGGAAGGCCCGGACGTGGAGCCGGAAGTCCTGTACCGGCGTGGAGGGTGCGACCGCGTGGCCCCAGGGCATTCCGAGCCATTCGGCCGCCCAGTTGTAGTCCGGGTTGCAGGTGATGGTCTTGAGCGCGTCGACGACGTGGTGCTCGCCCATCTTGCGCAGCCCGTGGAGCAGGGTGCCCGAGTATTCGAGCATGCAGCGCGGGGACTTGCCCTCGCCGATGAGCTGGGGGATAAACTCGCCGATGCGCTTATAGCACCACACGAAGGCCGGGGCGTTATAGTTATCCCCGATCCCCTGGTTCTCCATCATGTACTGGAGATTGCTGACGATCGCGGCGCTATGCAGGTCTCCGCCGCCCGCCGGGATCAGTGGCTGGTGCTGGTGAAGGGCGATTGCGGTAGCCGCGCGGATGCCCTTGAAGTCGATTCCGCCGCGCTGGGCGAACAGCGGCTTCTCCCGGCCGGCGGCGACGACCCGTTCGACCTGGGACTCGTGTCCGCTGATGTTGGGCAGCTCGCCCACGTATTCGGGTAGAGGGTTCACAGTGAGCTCCTTCGGCATGTGTCGATCTAGGATGCCCCCGCCTGTGGGGGCCGGTTCGAATGCGTCCGTGCGCACGTCGATGCGGGGCGTGCGCGCCCTTGGTCCGACGCGTGAATGGCCTAGAGGGCCAGAAACTCGGTGGCGTGCGGCTGCCGCAATAGACGGGTATGGAGCCCGCTCGCGCTGCACGAGCGCGGGCGAGGATGGGCACGATTCGCCCCAATCCGTCGCTGCATGGAGCAGCGGGGCACCGCGGGGTGCGGATGGGGCTCGATCTCAATCCCCCGGACGCTCCGGCTCTGGCTTTGGCTCGGGCGCCGGCTCTGGCTCCGGTACGGCCAGGGTTTGC
>JBGSOR010000360.1:0-7414 GCA_041738985.1 Chromatiaceae bacterium
TGGGGCGCAGGCGTTCGCTGTCGGCGAGCAACTGCTCCTGCAGGCTGCCGTGGTTGGCGGGGTCGTCCAGCCGATTGCAGTGCAGGGGCCGACCGCATGCGCGCAGCGCGTGCGCGAAGTGGCGCATCGCAGATAGGAACAGCACCGTGCGGGGCTTGCTCGACCCGTGTAAGGATCCGGGAGCCAGCGACGACTACCGGTACGAGGCACTGGCCCCGCGACCCGCGGCCAGGGCCGCGCCAGCACAAGCCTAAGCCCAAGCAGGCGAAACGCTGTCATCCAACCATCCATCTCAGACCGGAGTGAAACCATGAGCCAGAAAGCCACTGCTGCCGCCCTCGCCATCGCCCTCGGGACCGCCCTGACCGTCGCCGCCGTGCCGGCCGGCGCGGCCGAGGCCGGAGCCCAGGAAAAGTGTTACGGCATCGCACTGAAGGCCAAGAACGACTGTAAGGCGGGGCCGGGCACCAGCTGCGCCGGGACCTCGACCAAGGACTACCAGGGCAATGCCTGGAAGCTCGTGCCCAAGGGCAGTTGCGAGACCACCGCCTCCCCCACGTCCCCGAGCGGCCACGGTCAGCTCTCGGCCTTCAAGGAAAAGTTGTAAGGACGATCTGGGAGCGCCAGCCATGATCCCGCCACGCGGTCCGATCCTACCGGCGCCGGCGGGCGCTCCCGGATCCAGGCACCGCCCCCGCCTGCCCCCCCGGGCCGGGGTGGGCCTCAAGCCCGCCCATGTCCAGGCCATCCTGGAAGGCCTCGCCCGACCTCGGGTTCTTCGAGATCCATGCCGAGAATTATCTGGTGGCAGGTGGGCCCATGCATGCCGACCTGACCGCCATCGCCGAACGCTATCCGCTCTCGATCCACGGCGTGGGCCTGTCGATCGGGGGGGAGGACCCACTGGACCCAAACCATCTGCGCGCCTTGCGCGGACTGCTCGAGCGCTACCGCCCGGCGCTATTCTCGGAGCATCTCGCCTGGGCCAGCCACGGCGGCGTCTTCTGGAACGACCTCTTGCCGGTGCCCTATGACCAGCACACCCTCG
The DNA here is from genome assembly GCA_041738985.1 of Chromatiaceae bacterium. Taxonomy (GTDB): domain Bacteria; phylum Pseudomonadota; class Gammaproteobacteria; order Chromatiales; family Chromatiaceae; genus Thiodictyon. Next base: position 1,049 of record JBGSOR010000360.1, read on the forward strand.
CCCGGGTCTGCACCCACATGGACCAGGTCCAGGACGCCCTAGGGCGGCGCATCCTGCTGGAGAACCCGAAGACCTATGTGGAGTTTGCGCAGTCCACCCTGAGCGAGGCCGAGTTCATCTCGGCGGTCGTCGGGCGCACCGGCTGCGGCCTGCTGCTCGATGTCAACAACGCCTATGTCTCCTGCACCAACCACGGGCGCGACGTCATGGCCTATCTCGCCGCACTGCCCCTGGAACAGGTCCGCGAGATCCACCTGGCAGGCTTTTATCGGGAGACCGACACCGCCGGGGACCCCTTGCTGATCGACAGTCCTGGCAGTGCCGTGGACCCGGCGGTCTGGCGGCTCTACGCCTGGACCTGGCACGCCTGGAGTTGGCTTGCCTGGACGCGCTCCATGCGGCGGACGCCCAGCCGATCGACCCGGACTCCCTGGCGTCCGCCCTGGCCCGACCGGAGACCCTGCCGTCCCTGCGGCTGACGCTGCATCCCTCGCTGGCCACTCTGTACTCGCCCTATGCCGTGGTCTCCCTCTGGGCCGCCCATCAAGAGGACGGCACGGCCCCCGCCGTGGACCCCTTGGCGCCCGAGAGTGCCTGGGTACTGCGGCGCGGGCGGTCGCTGCGGGTACTGCCGATGTCCGCGGGGGACTGCCGCTTCGTCGGCGCTCTGCAAGATGGGGCAACCCTGGGCGCCGCCGCCGAGACGGGCGCCTCCCCGGACCGCGGTTCGGATACGGGATTCGACCTGACGCGCTGCCTGGCGGTCCTGCTGCGCGAGCAGCTCTTGACCGGTATCGCCTTCGCCGAGCACCTGTTTCCCTTGCTGTTGCTGATCGGGCTGGGCACCCGGTTCTCGGCTCTGGCCCTGTTGGGCATGACGGCGGTCATCCAAGTCTTGGTCTATCCGGACGCCTGGCCGGTCCATGGCACCTGGGCGACGATCCTGCTCTACCTGGCCGCGACCGGACCCGGGCGCCTCTCGGTGGATCACTGGATCAAGCGTTGGGCCCTGCGCAGCGGACCGCTCGGCGCGACGGTTGGCGGGACGGTTGGCGGGCGCGACGGGGCGCCAGTACCGTGGAGCTCATAGGGCGTAAGCATCATGCAGCGCCGGGGGCAAAGTGGACCCCGCTCACGCGTGCCCAACATCAGGCACCAAGCTGGAGGTCACGGATCTGGTGAAGCCTCGCCTGCCTGGAACGGGGCACGGACCGCTGCTGGATGCTCGCTTGGATGACGCGTCCGGAGCCCTTCGCGGAGGTCGCCGCCTGAGACCGGCGCGCGGCGGAGACGGAAGATCATGCCCCACAAGGTACGACACGCCGAGGTGAGAACCCGATGTCTATCGCTCGACCGATCCGCGGCCCACTGCTCATCGCGCTCCTATTCCTGGTGCCGATCCTCGCGCTTGCGGAAACCCCGGCGGTCGATCCGGAGATCAACGCCTACTATCACGGCGCCGACCCCGAGCGGTGGACGGACATCTTCGAGAGCGGTGGCCGAGAGGTGTTCGACCGGTACCTCGAGATCCTCCACGCGCTGCGGCTTGATGGCGGGATGCGGATCGCCGATGTCGGGGCCGGGACCGGACTCTTCACGATGCGCTTTGCCGAGGCGGTCGGTCCGACCGGCACGGTCTACGCGGTGGATGTCTCGGAAACCTTCGTCGATGCCATCCGCGCGCGTGCCACGGCCGAAGGCTTGAAGAACGTGGTGCCGGTGGTCAATCAGCAGACAAGCGTTGCGCTGCCGCCCGCCAGCGTCGATCTGGTCTTCGTCTGCGACACCTACCATCACTTCGAGTATCCACGCGCGATGCTCGACTCCATCCGTGAAGCGCTGGTACCCGGCGGTGTGCTCGCGATCATCGACTACAGGCGCGAGCCGGGCATCAGCTCGCCCTGGATCCTCGCCCATGTCCGGGCCGATCGCCGCACCGTAACGACCGAGGTCGAACGGGCAGGGTTCGCGTTGATCGATGAGCCAATCAAGCTCCGTGACAACTACTTCGTCAGGTTCCGCAAGCGCGGTCCCTGATCGAGGGCGTCGCCAGGTGGATGATGCCTTGGAGTTGGCCGAGCACATCGGTGCCGAGGCCGCCTCGCCGGCGTCCGATGAGCGTTCGGGCGTCGGGATCTTCGGGGGCCACAGGATTTGGCCATGGAGACCCACTCGACAACGGAGATCGGTGTGCCCCGGCGACAGAGCTTCATTGACGGTGAGCGCATCCGCAAGGCTCGCACACTGCGCCGCGTCGACCCCATTCACCACCAGCTCGCGATTGACCTGGCGGCCATCCCGGAGCTGCGCTTCGTCAAGCTTTTTCCGGGCATACGGACCGCATCAAACCGGCTCTCGGCGGATGGGAAGTAGAACCCAGTCGTCGCCCTCGGCGCCGAGGGGATCAATGGCGTCGAGTTGTTGATCGATACCGACAACCGCATCGTGCAGCTCGACTCCATCACATCAGCGGAGATAAGGCTGCGGACGCAAGATGGTGGAAGCTACCCTCAGTGCCACGCCAGCGGATTGGCTCCTTGCGGTGCTGATTGACTGGAGCGGCGGGGTTCTGGGAGCGCATGGCGCGGGGCTATCCGCGGTTTCAGGCGCTCTGATGCTTGGGTCGGCAAGCCACGCCGCCGCGAAGCGAGAACCCAACCACCTTGCCCACCGATTCATCGAACGGCTCGTCGCACGCCGTCGGTCTCTATGGCGTGAGGACCTTGCGGCCCAATTGCGACCCGACCGCAATCCGGCACATGATCGATGCGCCAAGCAGCGGATGCATCGGCCCGGCCTCAAGGCCATCGACGGCCAGTTAGCCGTTTTCCGCGTCCCGCTCCGACAAGTCCTGCCGTGCGAGGTAGCGGCCGATGCGCCGGGCGAGGGTTCCGTTTGCCGGCCGAGCTCGGTACTCGTTGGCGCTTTCACCCAACGGAAGCGCAGCGCGCCGTCGGGGTGTTCGGTATATACCCCGTCGAGAAAGAGCATCTGGAAGTCGAGATCCAGGTTCAGCGCTCTGCCGAAGCTGGATCAACGTGACCGCGCCGGTCTGGGCCGGCTTGCGCGACAAACCGGCCCTTTTTGATCGGGTGGTTGGCGATGCCGCGGTACACACTCCCGAGCAGCTCGGTCATGACCGCCGCCCGGTGTCAGCGAGAAGCCATAAACGTTCAGCGGAGTCAAACGTCGCACAGCGTGTTTCCGACAAGATCTTTGCGCGCTGCTCGTCGGGTCTTCTTGCGGGGTAGGCGATCGCGCCGCAACGTATCCTTCGACCGATTCGACGGGATTTCTTCTCAACGGGGTTCGCCGGTCAGCTCCGTACGCAATCGGGATGGAGCCTCGATGCAGGGCATCGAGGCTCCAGGTTCCCTGTCTCTAATATCGCGTTTCGACGACCCTTTTGGCGAAGGCATCGGCCCTTTCGCTGCGACTTGCTGCTCGCAAAACCGGTTGACCGAACGGCGCCGTCAGCGCCGAGAGTGGACCGGAAGCCGAGGCGGATCGCCGGGCCGGGTTCGCCAGCAATCGTCGTCGAGCCGGTCCTAACGGCCGTCGCCATCGTTGTCGAGACCGGTGCCGCGACCTGCATAGTCTTCGTCGCCAGACCGGTTGCAGGGGTCGGTCGGTATGTTCGGGAATTCGCCGTTACCAACCGAGTAATAGTTGGGCGGTACGGACTCGGACAAGGGGGTGTAATTGGCCGGATCCGCATCCTCGTGACAGACCTTGCATTCTGTCACGCCGGCATTGGTGTGGTGCTGCAGCAACCCCGCGCCGCGGCTTCCGCCCTTGTCTTTGTCGTCGTCGCGGCCATGACAGCCCATGCAACCGATTGGTTCAAGACCGCTTGGCGACGAGGACTTGCCGATAAAGACAGGATAAGGGGAGAGGATGCCCGTTTCCGGGTCGTGTAAATGACAGACCAGACATTGACCGGAGTCTTGCGTCTTCAGCATGATGCGTGCATGGATCTTGTGCAGACCCACCTCCTTAACGATCTCGCCGTTTTCCTGGCGATAGATCTCTCGCCACGGCCGGTGATCGACAGGCGAAGTATATTGGTCGCGCAATTGCGGATCGGCATTAGTCTCGTCAGTTGCCCGAAAATTCCCGTGGCAGGTCTTGCAGTTGCCGAACGGTTCTTCGCAATCCTCCGAATCCGTCGGACATCGCCAGCTACCAGCGAGATGCTTGATCTTGCCCTGGGAGTACTTCCCGTAGGCCACAACCGGCGAGGCGGAGATGGCAAGCCCCACCAGCGCAAGAAAACAAGAAACGGATGCGAGTGTCAGACTCTGTCTCATCACGGTTCTGCCTAGTTGAGCTCGCGAACAGGAAACAGCCCGTAAATCCGACCCGGTGAGGGTCGTACAGCGAGACGGATACAACGCCAGGCGGGAAATCCAACCGAAAGACGATGGGATTTCGATTCAAAAGTAGTCCGCCGGCCTGGATGTCGCAAGGCGTTCCGTCGGGCCTATTTGCTGGATGGAAGTGCCGCTTCCCGCTCGATAGGCCCAGCGTCCGGACGAGCTTTGCGAATTCCGACCGCCGTCCGCTTCAGCCCCTGGGACGTGGACAGTCGCTGGAGGCGGTTTTCGATGGTCGTTTTCCCCTTCTAAAGGCATCGGGTACTTCGATTCGCGTACGAGACTGGCCTTTGGCAAAAGCGCTTCGACGCCCGCCGGCGGACACGAACGGCCCGGAGCGAGCTACGGCAACTTTGATCTCAACGACAATCGTCAATATGCGCGCACTTCTGTGCCTGAAACGGGGGTGGTGCTAACCTAAAAGAGACGATGTCCGTGGTGCGATCATTGCCGCTGGACCAATGCCTTCCGCCGCGCAGGGGTTTTTCAAGTACTTCGTCGATCGCTGCCCTGTCGACGGAACTGAACTGCGTTTTCGTTGTTCCTGAAGCATCGCGCGAAGGCTTGAGATGAGCGACATCAGCACGAGCCATCTCATCGCACGGAGCCACCCTATCCCTCGGTACCGATCCGCGCCCGGACGGCGTCGGCTTCTCCGTCTACTCGGTCGACGCCACCGGCCTCGCACCGCTGCTCTTCGATGCCGTCGATGACCCGGCGCCTGTCCAGATGACCGCACTCGATCCGGCGCAGCACCGGACCTACCACTACCGAAGACGGGGGTGATGACATGTGGCTCGGACGAAGCCTCCTCGGCGATGGCTGCCGTGCGCTCATCCCGCTGCTCGCGCTGGCCGCCAGCGGCTGCGCCTTCCAGCCGGCCGCGCCGACACCCGGGCTGTCCTTGACGGTGACGGCCCCCATTCCGATCCCCCCAGGTCAGGCCCGTGCGGTCCTGCAGAACGGCCGGCTCGTCGGTGTGGGCAATCGGCTTGCGCCCTATTGTGAGCTCGAGGTCCGACAGGTTTCAGGCGCGGAGCCGCAGCGGGTCACGCAGGGCGATTTCCAGGTCAGCCGCATCCGTTACCGCCTGCTCCTGGATCCGACGACCCGTCTGCCCGCCTTCATCTTCGGCTCGGGCTGCGCCGATCCACTCTATCAGGAGAGCATCTGGACGCTTCGCTCGGAGGCCCCTACCGAGGTGCTCTTTCTGCGCTGTCTGGTACCCTATTTCAACTGCGCCCTCGGACCGCCGCTGACGCCCGAGCAGGTTCAGTGGCAGGTCGGACGCTATCTCCAGCTCCATGTCGCCGAGCCCTCGCCTCAGTCCCGCTGAGCCGGGCGGTTGCCGAATCGCCGTGTGCGGAGCCGCCCGATGACCTTTTCACTGAAGGACGTCGTCCCCTGGGGTCGGTCCTATAACGAATACGTCGCATGTTCGCCCTGTCGTCGTCCGACCTCGAAGGGCGGATCCTGGGCGCCGGCGATGGTCCCGCCACCTTCAACGTCTATTCTCAGCGATTCAGACCAGCCCCCCAATAGCGGACCGGTGCAACGGGCCCGTGACGAGCCGCCCTTTCACAGGAGGCGAGCGATAACAATGTGCTTCGAAGAAGACCGATTTTCCGACAGCGTTCGAACCTGCCCGAGCCGGGCTCGGCGGGCTTCCGAGAGGCGCAGGCAACGCACGCCGTCCGCAGCCCCGACGCGGCCGTATTGCACGGCATCCAGGTCGCGTTGACGTCCGCCCATGACCACGCGTCGCGTATGGCGGATCTCCGCGGCTGGATCGCTCGACCGACTGGCACAGGTCACCGAAGACCTCCCGCCACCCGGTCAGGGGGAGGCACGCGTGCGGGTCGAGGCGATCGGCCTGAACTTCGCGGACATCTTCGCCTGCCTGGGTCTGTACTCGGCGACGCCGCAAGGCGCGTTCGTCCCGGGTCTCGAGTGTGCGGGCGTCGTCGAGGCGCTGGGTCCGCCGCGCGCG
>JBGSOR010000406.1:0-1692 GCA_041738985.1 Chromatiaceae bacterium
CACCGGGGCGCTCGCCGTGGAGGCTGCCAGGCGCGGGGCCGAGGTGGTCGCCATCGACGTGGCGCCGACCCTGATCTCCCTGGCCCAGGAGCGCGCCCCCAAGGATCTGGGGAACGGGAGCGTCCGATTCCTGGTTGGCGACATGCGGGACGCCGCCCTGGGTGCTTTCGACCATGTGGTCGCCATGGACTCGCTGATCCATTACCATTGCCAGGATGTCGTCTCGCTGCTCTCCGCGGTGGCGGAGCGGACCTCAGGGTCGATCCTCTTCACCTATGCCCCCCGTACCCCGGCACTGGCCCTAATGCATACCGTCGGGAAGCTCTTTCCGCGGGGCGACCGGTCTCCAGCCATTGAGCCGGTGGCCACGGCTATCCTGCATCGGTTGATCGGACTCGAGCCCGATCTCGCCGATTGGCGTATCCGGCGAACGCTCCGCGTATCGCGCGGCTTCTATACCTCCCAGGCATTGGAGCTTGTGCGTCAATGAAACCGATTCAGCGGCTTGTCGCCACGCTGACCCAGGAGTGGATCCGCCTCGGTCCCCGGTATCTGCCCTTTGCAGATGCTGGAACCCAGGAGCTGCCCCTCGCTAGGCTGCTGCGGCTCGCCCTGTTTCAGGTCTCTGTCGGCATGGCGGTTGTACTGGTCAACGGCACTCTCAATCGGGTGACGGTCGTCGAGCTCGGGATACCGACTTGGCTCGTCTCTCTGATGATCTCGCTCCCGCTCCTATTCGCCCCCCTGCGCGCCCTGATCGGTTTCCGCTCGGACCACCATGTCTCGGCGCTGGGCTGGCGGCGCGTCCCCTATATCTGGATGGGGACCGTGCTCCAGTTCGGCGGCCTCGCCATTATGCCCTTCGCCCTCCTGGTTCTGTCGACGGACAGCCATTCGCACGGCCCCGTCGGGCCCCTGGGCGCAGCGCTCGCCTTCCTGCTGGTGGGCGCGGGACTGCATATCACCCAAACCGCCGGACTCGCGCTGGCAACGGACCTCGCACCGGAGCATGCCCGCCCCCGGGCCGTCGCCCTGCTCTATGTACTGCTGCTCCTCGGCATGGTCGGCAGCTCGCTCCTCTTCGGCGCACTGCTTTCGGATTTCAGCCAGAAGCGCCTGATCCAAGTGATCCAGGGGGCCGCTCTGGCCACCGTGGTCATGAACGTGATTGCACTCTGGAAGCAGGAGGCGCGGAACCCCGCGCGCACGCGGCCCGGCCGTTTCAAACCCAGATTCCAAGACTCTTGGATCGAATACCTCCAAGGGGGACGCTCTGCGCGGCTCTTGGTTGCGGTCGCCCTCGGGACGGCCGGGTTCAGCATGCAAGACATCCTCCTGGAGCCCTACGGGGGCCAGGTACTGCACCTCGGCGTGGGGGCAACCACCCTGCTCACCGCCCTGCTCGCCGGGGGTACATTGCTGGCGTTCGGGCTAGCGTCCCGCTACCTGGCCCGCGGCGCGAACCCCTATCGCCTGTCCGGCGTCGGTGGCCTGATCGGAGTCTCTGCCTTCCTCGCCGTGCTCCTTTCCGCCCCGATGGATTCCGCTCCCCTGTTCCGAATCGGTACCGCTTTGATCGGATTCGGCGGCGGCCTCTTCGCGGTGGGCACCCTCACCGCCGCCATGGGTATGACCCAGGGTGACGAGAGCGGGCTCGCCCTGGGGGCCTGGGGCGCCGTTCAGGCGACCGCG
>JBGSOR010000422.1:0-3725 GCA_041738985.1 Chromatiaceae bacterium
CGGGGCGACCCGCTCGGCCGACAGCCCGCAGAGCAGGAGCGACGAGAAGTCGACCGCCTGCCGGATCGCATCCCGGACCGCGTTGCGGTAGGCGCGGGTGTCGTACTGGGCGCTGCCGCGGGTAAAGGCCAGCAAAGAAACCACACCCACGTAGACCAGGACGCGCCGCAGCAGGCCGAATCCCGCGAGCCGACCCCAGATGGCGCCGAATCGCAGCGCCGTGGCACCGAGCAGGTCCGCCGTCCAGGCCACGCCCATCAGGGCCTTGAGTGTAAACCGCAGGGTCTTGCTGTCGGCCAGTTTACCGACGGCATACATGGCCGCCGCGGCGCCGCCTGGGGCACCGACCAGCATACCGACACCGCGCAGACCCAGGGTCAGGTTCAATATTCCGCCCAGCACCGTCATGCCGAGCAGACTCCCCACCGCCGCCGCCACCGCTAGGCGTTGGGTGGAGAGTCCCCGGCCGGGAGGGGGGCCGGGGAGACCCCAGGTCGGGTTGAGACCGAGCCAACTGCTGCGCAGGGCCTCCCGGGCGCCCGCGTCGGACGGCGGGTTAGGAAGGGTGTCCAGCACCGCGTCCGCGGTTAAGGCAGCGTAGACCTCATCGCGAACGCTGGCCGCCGCCCTATCGATCTGCGCCTGGGTCGGTGGTCCCGTGCCCCCGAGGACGGCCACGAAGCGGTCGGCGGCGCGCTCGGCGATCTGCGCGCGCAGCCGCTGCTGTGTCGCCATCCAACTGCGGATCGCCTCTTCGAGTATGACTGCCATGGTGGTTCCTCTCCCGCGGGTCCGATGGGTCGAGTTGGTGACGATCCACTCGAAGTCCGAGCAAGGCGACATCACCGGCGAGGATTTTGTGCTAACGGTCCTGCGTTGCCCACCCAGCCGAGGTCACACCTTGACCATCACAACCCTACTCAAGCCGCGAGCTCAACCAGGACATCAGCAAGGCCAAGAAGACGGCAAAGGCCGGTCCGGTGATCATCACGGATCGTGGCCGGCACATGTGCTACTGACGTTCGATGAATACAAGAGGATCACAGGCGGTCATGTCAAGATCGCCGATCTATTAACGATGCCTGGCCTCGAAGACATCGAGTTGGAGATCCCGGTCATGCGCGACCTCGCCCAACCGGCGGATCTCGCCTGATGTACTTGCTCGACACCAACGTCTTGTCCGAGCTGCGGAAGATCCGTCTGGGCATGGCGGATCCTGGCGTCGCGAACTGGGCCGATCGCGTGGATTCCATCGATCAGTATCTGTCGGTGATTACCCTCCAGGAGTTGGAGTTTGGTGTCCTGCTGGCACAACGGCGCGACCCATCCCAAGGGGCGGTATTTCGGACGTGGCTGGACGGTCACGTTTTGCCTGCCTTTCACGGCCGCATCCTAATCGTCGATACCGCTGTCGCTCGGCGCAGTGCACGACTCCATGTGCCGGACCCGCGTCCCGTGCGCGACGGACTGATCGCCGCGACGGCGCTTGTGTATGGTCTGGTCGTCGTAACGCGCAACATTGCCGACTTCGCGCCAACGGGTGTTCCGACCCTCAACCCCTGGACCAGTCCGAGTGGATAACGCGCGTGGCGCGGGGTCTCGGGCGGCTATCGCTCGCCGCGCCGAAAACCAATCTCGGCCCGGTCCCTTTGGCGCCTGCTGTTCCCATGTAGGGACCTGCTCGGCCTTTGCCTGCGGGCAGGCTGCATGCTATGAATGCAACTGACTGCATTGCAAACAAACGAGGTGCAACATGGCGCACACGAGCATCACGATCCGGACGGACCCCGAGCTTGGCGCCAAAGTGGCCGCGCTCGCAGCGGCCATGGACCGCTCGCGCAACTGGATCATCGAGGAGGCACTACGCCAGTATGTCGAGGCCCAAGCGTGGCAGGTCGAGGGCATCTAAGGACGCCATGGCGTCGTTCGACCGGGGCGAAGGCATCGATCACGAGGACGTGATAGCGGAGATGGATGCCCTGCTGACGCGCCAAGGTGTGGCGGATTGAAGACACAATGGTCGCCCCAGGCGCGCCGCGACCTGCGTGACGTCTATCTGCGCCCTTCCCGAGAATCCCCAGGCCGCCCGCGTCCTCCAGGAGTGTATCCGTGCCAGCGTTCTGACCCTCCAGGCAACACCCCAGATCGGGTGGCCGGGGCGGGTCCCCGGCACCCGTGAGCTGGTGGTCTCCGGCACCCCCTTCGTCGTCCCTTACCGCATCGTTGGGAGCACCCTCCAGATCCTGCGGGTCTACCATGAGGCGCGACAGTGGCCAGACGCCCTCCCTTGAGAGGCTGGGGCCGCTCCTCCAACTCGGGGTTGGCGGAGCGAGCTTTCCCGCCTTAATGGTGGTACGTCCCCGGTTTCCCCGCGTCCCCGCCCGGTTTCCCCGCGTCCCCGGTTCCCTTTCAAAGCAACAGCGCCGCGACTATGCTCGCAGTCAAACAACAAGCACCTGGAGAAAGTCGATGGTCGATATCGGTCTGGAGCTGCTCCAGCAGATGGTCCAACGCGTCCTCGACTCCCAGCGCGAGACCCGCGAGGACGTCCGTGAGATCAAGGCCCGACTCGGCCGGTTGGAGAGCGATGTCGCGAGCCTGCATGTATTCCTTGCCGAGCAATCGGTTCGGCTGGATCGCTTCGCAGACAGGCTCGAGCGCGTGGAACGCCGTCTGGAAATCGCCAATGGGCAATAGGCGCCGACAGGCCCGGCTGACGGGTCATGTGTCCGAGGCCACGGTTTAAGCAGCGCCCCCCAGCCCACAGCACGACGGCATCCGTCCCAACCCACGGCGGTTGCGCGAGGAAAGCGCCTTGAAGGCCGATCCGCTGGCCGCGGGCGCAGGTTGGGCCGACGGGGAAGGCCCAACAGCGGCGATCCGCCACCGGCTTACACGTTGGGGCTCGTGCCTCGCCCCAACCTGTGGCGAAGTGCGGCGCCGAGCGATCGGCGCCGGCGACCGCAAATCGCCAAATCACTGTCCGGCGCGCACGAGACGCACGTGGTAGGCGTCGGTGGTCGTTCACGGCACCGCTTCGGCTGGAAGCGAACCAACCGCCCGGCGTGTTCGGGAAATAGCGCTGTCGATGGCCGGGCCATGGCAGCGTTGCTCCATCAGCGACGCCAGCTCGTTCTTGTTCGGCAGACGCCAGTCGTCTACTTCTACGATGGCCACGTCTACGCCAGCTATAAGTCGTTTCCCTTTTCAAGCAGGGACTTGAAGTCGAACCAATGGGTGACTGCGAAGGGCCATGATCATCGTTCCGGCCAAACCCTAGCGCTCGAGTTGGGCGAGAAAGGGGTTGAACGACGCCTGCCGGGTATCGCTACAGCGATCCGTCAAGCCGGTTTGGGGTCGCCGGCGACTTTAGTGCCAGGCCATTCTTCGCCGGAGCGGCCTGGAACTGAGCCAGGCCCCTAATTCCTTGCGGGCTTTCATAGGGTCTACGGCCCAACGGGCTACGGGCTTTTGAGCAACGGCACCGAATAATCGTCGAATGCGGGATCGACGGTGACGATCGTCAAGGACTCGATGAAGGCCTGTGCCTCGACGCTAAGCGAAAAGGACCCGTTTGCGCTCAAGAAAGCGGACCCACCCGGTGCGCGCTGGCGGACGCCTGGGACGCGTTGGCGAAGCACGCCGCAGGCCGCCGCGGCGCTCCGGTTCGGTGACAACCGAACCGCCGCGGCAGGCCCGACGAAGGGGGTGGATCAGCCTGGGTT
>JBGSOR010000461.1:0-17872 GCA_041738985.1 Chromatiaceae bacterium
TCGAGCGGCCCGCGCACGCGCGCAATTTCGGCCGCGACGCCCTTCGCCAGCACGCTGACGCCGCTGGCAAGCTGGCGCCTTCCGTCCCGATCCTCCCGGGCCATCAAGAGGTAGACCAAGCAGGCGGCAGCAAGAAACAGAGCGACCGCAATCGCGATGAAGCTGCGGAACCAATAACTCTTCATGTCCCGAGCGCCCCCTTGCTCCGGTCCCCTGCGCCGCACGTTCGCGCCCGCGTCCGCGTCCGGCATTCTCGTCATTCTCCGCATCGCTAATGCCTACCGGTATGCCCGAAACCGCCCTGGCCACGGGCCGATTCCGCAAAGTCGCCGACGATCGCCAGCTCCGCGCGCAGCACCGGAACCAAGACCAACTGGGCGATGCGCTCGCCTACTGCGATCCGGAAGGGGCTGTGGCCCCGGTTCCAGCAGGAGATCAAGAGCTCGCCCTGGTAGTCCGAGTCGATCAAGCCGACCAGGTTACCGAGCACGATCCCATGGCGATGGCCGAGACCCGATCGCGGAAGCAAGAGTCCGGCGACACCGGGATCGGCGATATGAATCGCCATTCCGGTTGGCAGGAGCTCCGCTGCTCCGGGCCCAAGCTCCCGGGGCGCATCCAACATGGCGCGCAGATCGAGTCCGGCCGCGCCGTCGGTGGCGTAGCCGGGGAGCGGAAACTCGCCACCCAGACGAGCATCCAGAACCCTCACCTCAAGCTGCAGCGCCATAGCGTTCCGCAATCCTCAAGGCCAGCTCCCGGGCGAGCCGGGACTTCGACATCATCGGCAGCTCCTGGCGACCGCCAGGCCACAGCACCGTGAGCGCGTTGTCCTCCCGCTCGAACCCGCCGCGCTCCCCTCCTACACGATTGGCGGCGATCAGGTCGAGCCTCTTGTCTGTCAGCTTGCCCAGGGCGTACTCCTCAACTCGCTCCGTTTCCGCGGCGAACCCCACGGTGAAGGGTCCGGGATCCAGTGCCGCGACCTCGGCGAGGATATCCGGGTTGCGCACAAGACGCACGGCGAGCTCCGCCGTCCCCTTCTTGATCTTCGCCTCGGACGGCTCGGCGGGCCGGAAGTCCGCTACGGCCGCGGCCGCAACGAACACCTGGCAGTCCGCGACCCGATCCATCGTCGCCGCGTGCATCTGAAGCGCCGTCTCCACATCGACACGCTCCACCCCCGCGGGCGTGGGAAGCGCGCAGGGTCCGCTTACCAGGACGACCCGCGCACCCAGATCCGCAAGCGCCTCCGCTAAGGCGAAACCCATGCGCCCGGAGCTGCGATTACCCAGATAGCGAACCGGGTCCAGGGGCTCCCGAGTCGGTCCGGCGGTCATCAGCACCCGAACCCCCGTAAGGGGAGTCGGGGCGGACCCAGGCAGAGAGCCCCCGGCGAGCAGGGCGTCGGCGATCTCCGCCGGCTCCAGCATGCGCCCCGGTCCCAGGTCACCGCAGGCCTGGCTACCCTCCACCGGGCCCAGGATGCGCACCCCGCGGCCGCGCAGGCGCGCCAGGTTCTCCCGGGTCGCCGGGTGGAGCCACATGTGGCGATTCATTGCGGGGGCGACATACAGGGGGGCGGGCGAGGCCAGGACCAGGGTGGTGGGGAGATCGTCTGCCAGCCCCGCCGCCAGGCGCGCGATCAGGTCCGCTGTAGCCGGGGCGATCAGCACTCGATCCGCCCAACGGGCCAGCTCGATATGGTCCATCCCGGCCTCGGCTGTCGGGTCCAGGAGCGCGCTACGCGCCGGATGGCCGGAGAGTGCCTGAAAGGTCAGGGGCGAGACGAACGCGGTGGCCGCCTGGGTCATAACAACCCGGACCTCGCAACCGCGCTCGCGCAAGCGGCGCACCAGATCGGCCGACTTGTAGGCCGCGATGCCCCCGCCCACGCCGAGCAGCACCCGCGGGCCGGGTGTCGAAATCGTGGACATGATCCTGTGCCCTTGACTGAAAATGGACAGAAGTGTACCTGATCGCTGGGCGCCCCGCCGTGGCGGGCCGGGGGTAGTGGATCCGCAAACGGGCACGGGGGACATGGGGCGATGGCCATTACAGACTGGCCCGAAGACGAGCGACCGCGGGAACGGCTGTTGGAACGGGGGGCGGAGTCCCTCACGGACTCGGAGCTGCTCGCGATCTTCCTGCGCACGGGGGTGGCCGGCAAGAGCGCCGTTGACCTGGCTCGCGACCTGCTGACCGCCTTCGGCGGGCTGGTGGGGTTGATGGGGGCCGACGAGCTCCGATTCTGCCGCGAAAAGGGGCTGGGGCGCGCCAAGTACGCCCAGCTCAAGGCGGTCATGGAGCTGTCGCGTCGCTACTTGCGAACCCAGGTGGCCGATCAAGACGTGCTGACCAGCCCGGAGGCCACCCGGGATTACCTCAAGCTCAAGCTCCATGGGCGCCCCTTCGAGGTCTTCGCCTGCCTGTTCCTGGACAACCGTCACCGGGTTATTCGTTACGAAGAGCTCTTCACGGGCACCATCGACGGTGCCAGCGTTCACCCCCGAGAAGTGGTGCGCAAGGTGATCGAGACCAACGCCGCGGCGGTGATCTTCGCCCATAACCACCCGTCCGGCGTGGCCGAGCCCAGTCAGGCGGACCTGCGCATTACCCAGAAGCTCAAAGAGGCACTGGCCCTGATCGAGGTGCGGGTGCTCGATCACCTGATCGTCGGCGAGGGCCGGGGGACCTCGCTCGCGGAGCGGGGCCTTCTGTGAGGCACTGGTCCCGTGATCCTGAGGGCCGCACCGACAGGTTCTAAGGCACTGCGCATCTTGCGGCCACTCCTCCGTCTGTGCTAGCCTTCCGCCTCTTTTCTCAGGCGCCTCTAGCGGTTGCCGACCCTTATCTCTTAAGGATTCTCGCCATGTCACGGGTATGCCAGGTTACCGGTAAGCGGCCCATCGTCGGCCATAACGTCTCCCATGCAAACAACAAAACCAAGCGGCGCTTCCTGCCCAATCTGCACTACCACAGGTTCTGGGTCGCGAGCGAGAACCGCTGGATTCGTCTGCGCGTGTCCACGAGTGCGATGCGACTGATCGACAAGAACGGCATCGACTCCGTGCTCGCCGAGATGCGCGGACGCGGCGAGCGGGTTTAAGCAGGCTAAAGGGGTACTACCATGGCTAAGGCAGCACGCGAAAAGATCCGCCTGAATTCCAGTGCCGGCACGGGTCATTTTTACACGACCACCAAGAACAAGCGCAACCAACCGGGCAAGATGGAGATCAAGAAGTTCGACCCGGTGGTACGACAGCACGTCATGTACAAAGAAGGCAAGATCAAGTAAGAAAAAAGCCCGCTTCATGCGGGCTTTTTTCTTAGGTCGTTTTTAGGTTTTTTCGACTCGGGGCGGGGCAGAACGCTGGGCCTTTCGTCTCCGCTGCATTAGCCCCGGCTGCCAAGCTATAGACCGGGGTAACCTTCAGGGAGAAGCCCCGCAGGGTCTGGGCGAACTGCGCCAGGGCCTGGATGCCGGTCGACTCCGCCTGGCGGCACCAATCCTGGAGGGAGTGAAGGAGTGCCTCCTGGCTTTGGGTACGGCGCTCCCAGATCTCCTGCAGCCGCTCCCGGAACTGGTAGACCGTGGCCAGCGTCTCGCTCTGGCCAAGGATCTGCTCCAGCCGTGAACGGGCTGCTGCGTCCAGATGCCCGCCCTCCCGGGCCAACAGGCGCTGGGTGCGACGCACCAGTCTTCGGCAATGGTCGGTGTCGCGGCAAAGCTCCTCCCGGGTAACCGGCTTCAAGACATCTTTTGTGTAGCGCGCAAAGACGTGCATGCGGCTGACCACAACGGCCCTCAGGGTCTCCATATCTACCAGCGGCTTGCCCGGGACGACGCGCAGCTCCGGGGCCACCTTTTTGATCCGGGCCAGCCCCAGAGCGCTTAGCGTCCGGATATAAACCCAACCCAGATCCAGCTCCCACCATTTGGAGGAGAGCCGCGCCGAGCTGGGGAAGGCGTGGTGGTTGTTATGCAGCTCCTCGCCCGCGACCAGGATGCCCCAGGGGACGATGTTGGTAGAAGCGTCCGCGGACTCGAAGCTCCGATATCCCCAGGCGTGCCCCACGCCGTTGATGACCCCGGCTGCCCAGAAGGGAATCCATAGCATCTGGATCGCCCAGATGGTGGGTCCGTAGACCCCGAAGAGCAGCAGATCCAGGATCAGCATCGCGCCCAAACCCTGCCAGGTGAAGCGGCTGTAGACCCGGCGCTCCATCCAGTCGTCCGGGGTCGCGTGTCCGTACCGGGTCAAGGTATCCGGGTCCCGGGCGGCCGCACGATAGATCTCGGTCCCCTGGGACATGACCTTACCCAGACCGAGGACCTTCGGGCTATGGGGGTCCTGGTCGGTCTCCACCTTGGCGTGGTGGCGGCGGTGCACCGCCACCCACTCCCGGGTAACCATCCCGGTGGTCAGCCAGAGCCAGAACCGGAAGACGTGGGCGACCGCCGGGTGCAGGTCGATCGACCGATGGGCCTGGGCGCGGTGCAAATAGATCGTCACCGCAGCGATGGTGAGGTGGGTCATGGCCAACGTGGCAAGGATGGCTTGCCAAACGTTGACGTCGAGTGTGCCGTAAAGGGTCATGGAGTGTCCAAGGTGGGAAGGGCGTGCGAAAACGGTCCAGCAGGCGCGCGCCGGCGGCCAATATCGAAACGCATCGGGGTCGAAAAACCGCGAGTCCAAACCCGGGTCGCGGGGGAGGGGGAAATGCCAGTGCCGGATCGGGCATCAGTGCACAACGGTTAGGCTTGGGGCGCGCGGTTTAGGTTGCAACCTCAAGATCGTTGCGAGCGGATCGACGGTAGGGGCTCGGCCTGTCCGCCGCCATCCTCCCGGACGAGGAGGAGGTTGCCGACCGCGTCGGTTCGGGCACTCCAGCCGGGGGCGAGCCAAGTGGTAGCGACCTGGTCGACCTCCCGATCCATCCCCTCCCGGACCATCGCGGCGATGCCCTGCTCCGCCAGCTCTCCGAGCGCCCGGTCGATTTCCCTGCCCCCAATGCCTTGAGGAGCCCGAGCCGGGCGGGATCTGCCTGCCTTGCTCTCCCGTGTCACCATAAGCACTCGTGGCGCGGCCAGGGCAACGGACCTCGCCGACGGGTCGGCGAGCGCGGAGGGCGTCTCCGGGGGGCTCTCGCCCTCCGTCCCAGGGGGCAAGGCGCCGCCCGGGCTTTGTTCCGTCCCATCGCCCCCACATCCGGGCCTAGCATCAGCCGCCCATCCCCCAAGACCGGAGATCCCCGTGCACCCCGAGCACCTGACCCGCATCGAGATCGGTAAGGAGTACCTGAGCTTCAGCGCCGGTCACTTCACCCTGTTCTCGGCCAAAGAGCGGGAAAATCTGCACGGGCACAACTTCCAGGTCCGCTGTGCCGTGACGGCTGCAGTCGGCGAGGACGGGATGGCCTTCGATTACGCGACGCTCAAGCGGATACTGAAAGAGCTCTGCGATGCACTCGACGAACGGGTGCTGCTCCCCGAGCGATCGCCCCACCTGCGTCTGGAGCGCCAGGATGGCTGGGTCACAGCCCGGTTTGCGGACGAGCGCATCCCCTTCCTGGAGCGTGACTGTTTGAGCCTCCCCGTCCGCAACGTGACCATCGAGGAGCTGTCCGCCCTGCTGCTGGAGCGGCTGCGTGGCCGGTCCGAGCTCGCGGACGCGGACATCCGCTCCATGGAGATCGGGGTCTCCTCCGGCTCCGGGCAGTGGGCCTATGCGCAGTGGGGTAAGGCATGAATCATCTGATCGTCACCGGGGCGAGCTCCGGCATCGGACGCGCCATCGCCGCGCGCTTCTTGCGCGACGGCTATCGGGTCTTGAACCTGTCCCGCCGCCCCTGCCCCGTAGAGGGGGTAGAGAATCTGGCCTGCGACCTCGCCGAGCCCAGTGCGCTGGAGGGCATCGCGGGGGCGCTCTCCACGCGGCTCGCCGGTACGGCCCAGATCTGCCTGGTCCACAACGCCTCCGTCATGCGTCCGAGTCGCATCGACAATCTGGACCTTGCAGAGCTGCGCATCCTGCTGGAGCTCAATCTGGTCGCCCCCGCGGCGCTCAATCAGCTCGTCATCCCCCACATGGCCGCCGGATCCAGCATCCTCTACATCGGCAGCACCCTGGCGGAGAAGGCCGTCCCCGGCGTGGCGGGCTATGTGATCGCCAAGCACGGCCTGGCCGGCATGATGCGCGCCACCTGTCAGGACCTGGCCGGACGCGGGATCCACACCTGCATGATCTGCCCGGGCTTTACGGACACGGAGCAGCTGCGCGCGCTGATCGGCGACAACACGGCGACCCTGGAGGCAATCACGGGACTCTCGGCCTTCGACCGACTGATCGAGCCTTGTGAAATCGCCGAGGCCGTCGCCTTCGCTGCTGGCGCGCCGGTGCTCAACGGTGCCCTGATCCACGCCAACCTGGGACAGAGGGAGCGATGAGCACGCCAGGGTTCGATTCGGCAGCTGAGCGGACGCACGGCGGCCGCGTGGTATGCGTGAGCGGCGGTACCTCCGGCATCGGCGCGGGCCTGGTCGCCGCCTTTCTGGCCGCCGGGGATCGGGTTTACACCTTCGGCCGCCGGCAAGAGCGGGTGGACGCCCTGGTCTCGGACCACCTGGAGGCGGCAGGCACCGGCGCCCTGGTCGCCCTGGTGGGCGATGCCACGGACGACGGCTTCCGCGCCGGTCTGGCCGCGCGCCTGGAGGCCGATTGCGGCCGGCTGGACGTGCTCGTAAACAATGCCGGGGTCATCCGCGGCTTCGGCTACCTGGAGGAAAGCCCGGAGGACTGGCGCGCGACCCTGGAGGTCAACCTGATCGCCCCCTTTACGCTCACACAGGCGTGCGCTGCACTGCTGCGCCGCAGCGCTGCACCCTCTGTGATCAACGTCAGCTCCGCCTGCGCCCAGCACCCGTTCGCCACCTGCGGCTCCACCAGCTACTCGGCCAGCAAGGCCGGACTCGATATGCTGACACGCCGACTTGCTTACGGACTGGCCCCCGAGGGCATTCGCGTCAACGCCGTTGCCCCCGGCGTGGTGCCCTCGCAGATGTGGGCGGACCAAAGCGGGCCCATGGATGAGACGATCCGCCTCCGTCATGTGCTGGGCCAACGCTCGGTGACTCCGAAGGACGTGGCCGGGGCTGTCCTGTTTCTAGCATCCCCCGAGGCAAGACTGATCACCGGCACCATCCTCAACGTCGATGCGGGCTACGCATTGGGCTGAAGGTCCCGATGGCCGCTCAGCCCCACCTCCTGCTCGCTGTAACCGCCCACGGCTACGGCCATTTAGCCCAGTGTTCCCCAGTCGTTTGGGCTTTGGCCCGGCAAATCCCAGGACTGCGCATCACGCTCCTGGGGGATGTCGACCCCGCATTCGCACGGCTCCGCCTACCACCGGGGTTCGAGCACATCCAGGAGGCGTCGGATGTGGGACTACCCATGGACGGGCCCCTCCGCGTTCGCTGGGCCGAGGCCATGGACGCCTACGCGGCCTTCGAGGCCGATTACGAGCAACATCTCCATCGGCAGATGGAGCTGCTGCGGAGACTCTCTCCCGATCTGGTGCTGGCCGACGTGCCCTGGCTGCCCCTGGACGCCGCGCGCCGATTGGGCATTCCTGCGGTGGGTCTATGCTCGCTCACCTGGTACGACATCCTGCGGGAATCGCCGGTTGCCGAACGCGCTCCGCTGGCCGTCTTGAAGCGAATGCAGCAAGTCTATGCCGGGGCCGATCTGTTCATCCGCCCGACTCCCGCAATGCCCATGCGCTGGCTCCCCAATGCCCGCGATGTGGGACCCATTGCGTTGCGCCGCCCGAACCGAAGCGCCGAGCTGCGCGACCGTCTGGCACTGCCGGGGGATCGACCCCTGGCCCTGATGCAGTTCGGGGGGATCGAGGGCCTTTCGCCGCTGGACGATTGGCCCGAGCAGGATCAGGTCCACTGGCTGACACCGAGCCTTGGCGGAAGGCGCCGACGCGATGCGAGCGCGCTTGACGAGCTGGGGCTGGCGGTGGTGGACCTGATCGGCTCCGTGGACCTCATACTCTGCAAACCCGGCTACGGGACCTATACGGAGGCCGCCTGCAACGGCATTCCCCTCATCTACGTGACGAGAGGCGATTGGCCCGAAGAGCCAGCATTAAATGGCTGGATCGCGGATTGCGGCATCCCCATACGTCCGGTGTCGCTCGGGGACCTCCTGGCGGGAGCGATAGCAAGGCCCATCGCGGAGCTCCTGGCCGCCGAACGTCCAATCCCGGTCGAGCCCACCGGTGGCGCGGAGGCGATGGAGCTTCTCGTCCCCTGGCTCATCCGCCAGGACGCGTCAGCCCGTCCGCCGGGTTGTACATGATTTGACAGAAATCGCCTTAGTCCCCCGCAGCGAGCTGCTCCAGATCCAGGCCCCAGCGGTCCAGGAGGCGGCGGTAGACACTGAGCTCCGCATCGGCGAAATAGCCGTCCGCCCGGGCGACCAGCAGCAGGATGGAGGCGAGATAACGGCGCCGGTCGGGGTCGGTGATGGGGGCGAGCACGGCATCGACCCAGTCCGGGTCCGCCACGCCCACATAACGGGCGGTGCCTGCGTGGGCGATGAGGTCGTCGCAGTAGGCGTCGAAGACGACAGCGAAGCGCTCGCGATCGACTCCCAGGGTTTGGAGCACCCCGAGTGTCTCCAGGGTATCCATCTCCTGGTCCGCCAGCTCGCCGTCGCTCACGACGAAGAGCGCGATGACCCGGAGCATCGCCTCGGGGCTGTTCTCGGGATAGGCGGCAAGCTCGGGGCGGACATTGGGCTCGAGCTGGGTCATGGGTTGGCTCCTTCTGGCGGCCTAGCGATTAGGTGAGTCATCATCGCACAGGGGCGACGACGGCGCGCGGGGGCACAGCCCCAATGGAGGCACGGGAATTCCGGATTGCCATCGCGCATCGACAGCCCGGACCATCCGGGGATACTTCGCGGCACCCTAACCCAAAGGCTCGCAGATCCATGTTTTTCCCAGTCACCAACGCCGATCGCCGCCTGGCCAAGTCCCCCCACGAGCTCGCCATGGTGAATCTGCTGATCTTCAACCTACTGACCCTGATCGCGCTCCTGGGCGGGAGCTTCTTGCAGGCGGACTCGCCCCTCGCCCCCTATCGGCTGCTGGGGGTGGCGATACCGCTCGGGATCTCGCTCGCCATCATGGTCTACACCTTCGTGCGCGCGGGCCGCGAGGCGGAGGCGGCGCGCTGGTTCGTGGCCACCCACTGGCGGCTCGCCGGCCGGCGGTACCGGATCCTGCTGATCGCCTATCTGGGAGGGGCGGGGCTGATCGGCCTGGGCTGGCTCCTCGCCCACACCCAGGACAAACCGGGGATGCAGGAGATGATGTTCATCGCGCTTCAGCGGGTCGCCATCGCCCCCCTGCTGATCGCCCTGATGGTGATCGTCATGCTCGAGTCCGGCGCCCTCTACCAGGCGGGGCGCGGGGAGGTCCCGGACGGGCTCGCCCGCGCCTTCCCGCCGCCGCCGAACCTCAAGGGCTCGGACCGCGAGCACCCGCCCAGGCTTGCCCCGGACGATGCCCCGGCCTGATCATGGTCGCCTCCGGCCTCGCCGGGTCTGACCCGGCCCGTTCGCGGCCGCAGCCGGCGCCCCCGTTTCGCCACCCTTGAAGCCTTTTACGTCACGAGACCGAGGTCCCATGAACCTGAACATCAACCTGCTTGCCGCCGCCATGCTGTCCTCTGTCGCCACCGCTGCGGACAACCCGAAAGTGGCCTTGGACGTGAGCATCGACGGCAAGCCCGCCGGCACCCTCACCATCGAGCTCTTCGCCGACGTGGCGCCCAAGACCGCGGAAAACTTCCGCGCCCTATGCACCGGAGAGAAGGGCCAAGGCAAGAGCGGCAAGCCTCTGAGCTATGCGGGCAGCCCCTTCCACCGCATCATCCCCGGCTTCATGATTCAGGGCGGGGACTTCACCCGCGGCAACGGCACCGGCGGGGAGTCCATCTACGGCGAGAAGTTCGCGGACGAGAACTTCAAGCTCAAGCACACGGGCGCTGGCATCCTGTCCATGGCCAATGCCGGCCCCAATACCAACGGCTCCCAGTTCTTCATCACCGTCGCCGCCACCCCCTGGCTGGACGGCAAGCATGTGGTCTTCGGCAAGGTCGTGGACGGGATGGATCTGCTGAAGAAGATGGAAGACCTGGGGACCCAGTCAGGGCGGCCCACCGCCGAGGTCACGCTGGCAGGCTGCAAACAGCTCTGATCCGGCGGTCCCTCGGCGCTCGTAAGCGCCGAGGGACATGTCAGCTTTCGGTTTGGGCTTGGCAAACCTACGGGCTTGCGCGCGACCCTGCCGGACGGAGCGACCTCGCCGTTTCCCCACTCGGGATCGACCATGTGCGAGGAGTTGGAGGTCAAGGGCATCATGGAGGCGGCCTACGACCACGGCGCCGACCTGATCGTGACCCCTTGTCCCGTTTGCCAGCCGAACGTTGACCAGGACCGGATCAACGAGACGTACAACACCAGGTTCCAAATGCCGGTGGTCAATTACTCGACGCTGATGGCGGTGGCCTACGGCTGCTCGGCTCAGGATGCGGCACTTAATGGGCAGATCATCCCGGCGAAGAAGCTGGAGGAGCTTGCCGGCAAGTAGCCTCTCTGGCCCCCGGTACCCGTGGAAGCCCGCGCGAGCGGGCTTTTTCTTGCCCTGGCGCTTCGTCTATAGTGACTCGAAGCCCACCCGGGCACGAACCAGGGTGGACTTGTATGTCGATCGGGCGGCGCGAGCCCCCAAGCTTGCCCCATCCCAAATCGAAGGTGATCCACTGCTTATTCGGGGCCGCTCATGAAACCAGACACCCGGAAGATCATCGACGAGGCCATGAAGCTGGATCCGTCGGCCCGCGCCATGATCGCGGAGACCCTGTTGGACAGTCTTGACGTCGGCGCGGACTTCGAGATCTCCGAAGCTTGGCGCAAGGAGATCCGTCGCCGCTGTTCGGAGATCGACGACGGCAGCGTAGAGCTGATCCCAGGGGAACGCGTGCTGGACGAGCTCTGGGCGAAATACGGCTCGTGACCCCTCGTTGGCACCCAGATGCCTTGGCCGAAGCTGCCGCAGCGGCGTGCTTCTATCGCGACCGGCGAGCAGGCATTGCCCAGCGATTCTTGAGCAGTCTCGAGGACTCGCTACGCCATGTAGCGTTGCATCCCCGTATTTATCGGGAAATCGAGCCGGGAATTCGCAAGTGTCGGCTGGAACGCTTCCCATACGCGCCGATCTTCCGCGACGGACCGTTCATACAGATCATCGCAGTCATGCATGTGCGCAGACAGTCCGATTACTGGAAAGAGCGCACGTGAGAGCTTGTCGCCGCCGCCCTGCGATGCACGCTGTTGGCACGTTACCGTGGTACGTCCCCGGTTTTCCCGCGTCCCCGGTTTTCCCGCGACGACCGATAGCGCAACAGCCCGGACTGCCGGGCCGCTACTGAGAGGCCGCGCGGGCAGTTCGGGCGATACGTCGATCTGTGTTGTCCCCGCGGTGCCGCCGCGACACCGCACGTGGCGCCAGACAAAGGTTTAGCGCAGTACTTCCCCGGTTTCCCTTGCTGAAAATGCCGCCCGACTGCTTTTTTTGTCACTGTGGTGCATGTGCAGCACGTCGGACCTTAGCGATTCGACAGAAGTCCTCACCGACTTGGATGTCGTGGGAGTTGAGGCCGTCGGTGATGGCGGTCTTCGCCGCACCATCTTTGACTGTAAGTCCACCGGAAAAATGAGTTCGGTGAACCGGGCGTTTTGGGCGGCAGGAGTGAAGGCTTATACCGGGTGTGATGATGCGCACGTGATTCTCCGTTCAAGAGCCGTTAGCAATCATAGATTATCCGCCTTGAGTGTGAACGTGGACCTGCATGACGAGGAGTCATTCAAGGCGCTCGGAAAGACCATAGACGCGGCATTTCCAGCGGATGACTGTTACCAGGCATCACTCGACCGGTGGAACAGTCTTTACGATTGTTACGCGAATAACAAGTGGGCGGAAACGACATTTGATTTGGTGCGCAACCAGGTCCCCTTGTCGCAAGCGCCTTGGAGCACATTTCGGAAAATTCTGGCTGAGCTTCGTCGGACGCGCGGTGAGTTTGACCCGAACAAGGAAATGCATCTTGCTATCTATTTCGAAGTCTTGGCTTCGTGCTTCTTGCTTTGGGCTGTTATGGGCAGGGATATCCGGCGATTTTATGAACCAACTATGAAGAGAGAGGAGTTCGAGAAGGTGCTCGGATATTACCTCTGGGGTGGAAAGGAATCCTTTGAAATGCGCCAATTACTTCGAGCAAAGACGGCAGAGACAAAGAATTCAGGCGGAACGTTGGAGTTGCCAGCGTGGGCAAAATTGCTGTCGTTCTCGGGGTTGATTGTCAATGCGCCCCAAAGAATATTCGAGTGTGCGTTTGCCTGCCGAGAATTCGCACTTCGCGCGGTATCACCACCAAATGCAGAGTTTGATCAAAAACTGCAAGAGCACCTCAAGGACAATTCGCGGATCAGGCAGTTCTCCTCCTCTTTAAACGAATACCTCACCGAGGCAGGGGGGTTGCCAAGAGACTTGGCAAAACGGGCAGACGGGTTGCTGTTCGACGTTTGAAGTAGTGCGAATCTGGGGACGTACCACGAATACCGCGGGCAAAACCGGGGACGGGGCAAAACCGGGGACGTACCACGGATTTAGCTTCAACCAAAACCGGGGACGTACCACGGATTTAGCTTCAATGCTGACCGAGTGCATCGAGCCACTGGGGATTTCGAGGGACAATTGGAGCAGCTCAGGTTATTCCTCCGGGGATACACCAGCTTAGAATCAATATCATTCTTTATAGTGACCACGGGGCGGTCAAAAGGGAAGTTGACGAACCCGTAGTGTCGTATCGGTGACTGTCACGAGAACGCCGGCAGTTCTGGTGACAGTTTACTCATTTCGCGGCGGGAAAATCCCGCCGTGTGAGCACGAGCAGCGCGCCTTCTCCTCCTCACCCATTCGCCCGCGTCCGCCACACCTCTGGATCGCGCTTCACGTGGATGATCGCAACGACGAGGATGCGGTCGGTCCGGATCTGGCAGAGGATTCCGTAAGGAAACCGGCTTACGAGGCAGCGGCGCGAGCGGGCGGAGAATAAGGGCCAGGATCTGGGGATGCCCCGATACGCGCGAAGGCGGACTGGACCTCCTTGGCAAATTCGTAGCCGAGTCCCGGCCGCTCTGCGTTGTACCGGTCAACCGCGTCCACGAATTCCCGCTCGGCGCAGGAAAGGACGCGGACCTTCACGGCCGATCGATCCTTGCGAACATGGCATCGGCGGAGTCGTCTGTCAGCTCACCGGCGTCGAAGGCGTCGATCCGGGACTCCGCCTCGGCCTTCCAGGCGTCCGCGATCCCTTCCTCGACCTTCGGATCGAAGCTTCTGAGGAGTGCATCGATCAGCTCTGCACGTTCCATCGGGGTTAGACCCATGGCATCGCGCAGAACTTGTTGGGCCGCTGCGCTCATCGGGAATTCTCCAGACAGAGTATCCAGCCCCTCGAATTCTACAGTCCGAGTGCCACCAGCGCTTCGCCTTGGCGATCGCGGATACGTTCCGGCGGCGCTCCCGCCGCGCCAAGGTCGAGACCTTCTCCTGCCCGAGCTTGGCGATGTCGCGCGCCAATCTCCGCGAGGGCGTCATCTGGTCCCGCCCCCTGGGGCTACCGGGCAGAGTATCCGGCCAAGCAGCGAACGCGCTCGCCCGGATCTTGCGCTGCTGTGCAGGCCCGACCCAGGCGCAGCGCCTGGTACGCCAGGCTACGGCTCCCCACCTTGTGAGTCCGCTTGGGGAGCGCCCCAGTGCTGCAACGTCATAGAAACGCCGTTCCCCCACAGTTATCTGACTCGGCGCAGGATAAGAACATCAGTCGTAACCGCCGGTTGCTCCTCGCAAACATAGCCTCGGCGTCATCGTCCGTCAGCTCGCCGGTCTCCAAGGCGTCGATCCGCGACTCGGCCTCAGCCTTCCATGCCTCGTCGGCTCCTGCGGCGGCGCCCGGGTCAGAGCTCCGAAGTGGGGCGTCGATCAGCTCGGCCCGCTCCATTGGGGTCAAGCCCACCGCGTCACCAAGAGCTTGGCGCTCTGAAGCGGTCATGGAAGTCTCCTATCTCTTTAAGAACAGTCGATTCCGAAATTCTACAGACTGAGGTCCGGCAGCGCCTCGGTTGCATTGACCCGTTCGAGCCCCTTGCAACATTGCGCTCTCCGAGCAGCGCAACCCCGGTCAGGAGATCGTCGCCATCTGCGCCGCTTGCCGGCTATCCACCCGCGAGACCGCCGAGCGCTTCCACGAAGACCAGTCGCTCTTTGCCGAGTGTAATGCGGCACTCGCCGAGGCCGGGATCACGCTCAAGAGCGCCATCCCCATCAAGCATATGGCGGAGGTCCTGGTCGAAGATCTGCGCTACGAGGCGCTCGCCGCCAAGGTCAAGCGGCCGCTCGAAGGCATCAAGATCGCCGGCTACGTGAGCTGCCAGACCAACCGCCCGTTCGGGATCGATGTAGAGTCCTTCGAGAACGCCAAGTACCTGGACAATCTGGTCGAAAGCCTGGGCGGCGACTCCATCCCGGAGTACGAAAACAAGGTCCAATGCTGCGGCGGTGCGCTCACCTTCTCCGAGCCCCAGATCACAAATGGCGGCAATCAAGTGAATTAAGGTCGCTTCAAGTACCTGTCGATGTCCATGGCACCGTGGAATACGCCGAGAATCTCCGCGGCGTCGTGCTTGACCAGGTAGGCGATCCTGTAGTGGCCGTAGAGGAGTATGCGTATCTCACCCTCGCGCTCATCCCGGTACTTGTAACCCATTGCCGGAAAGGTCCGCAGGGCCTGGGCTCGTTCATAGATCCCAGTAATGACCCGGCGAGCTGCTACCGGGTTGTCCAGCGCGATGTAGTCGCGGATCTCCTCTAGCGAGCGGACCGCCTCCTCGGTCCACCTCAGCTCTGCCATTCCGCTATCCTGCGCTCCACTTCCTCGTTGGAAACGACCTTGCCGCAGCGGGAGTCCTCCAGTCCCCTGTCAATCATCCGCTCGAATGCCAGTTCGCGCATGATCTCCTCATAGGAGGCATCATCCGGCTGATTGCGGATCACCCGTGCCATCCTCTCTTTGACTTCGGACATTCGATGCCTCGGTATTTGCTGGGCCGGGCCCAGGCGGGTTGCGTGGGGAGGCCCAGCCTCGACCACGGACGCGGAGCCACTCGTCTTGCCACCCGAGTCGCACGCGGCTGACGCTATGCGATCCCGATAGCCCCGTCAACGTTGGCGCCGGGCAGGAAACCCGGCCGCGCCCTGCCGGGCTGCTCCTTCTCCGGGGAGGCAGCGCCCCGACGTGTCTGCCGAAACCGCGCCATTGCACCTTGGTAGCCAAAGCGCAGACGGCCCGAGTGCCTCGACCACCGCACCGGGGAGCAAAGATTGTCCGCGCCTGCGCCAACCCGACGCCGGGGCCGGTATCATGGCCGTACCCTCTCCCCGCGCGATCTTGGCAACGATGGATACTCTCTCTTTGGCCGAGCAGGCCCTGCGCGAAGCCGCGCTCGAATATCACCGCAGCCCGACTCGGGGCAAGCTGGGCGTGACGCCGACCAAGCCCCTGTCGAACCAGCGCGATCTGTCGCTCGCCTACTCTCCGGGGGTGGCCTACCCCTGTCTCGCCATCCACGCCGACCCGTCCCTCGCGGCTGAGTACACGGCAAGAAGCAATCTGGTCGGGGTGATCACTAACGGCACCGCGGTGCTTGGGCTCGGCGATATCGGCCCCCTGGCCGGCAAGCCGGTCATGGAAGGCAAGGCCTGTCTGTTCAAGCGCTTCGCCGGCATCGACGTGTTCGACATCGAGCTGGCCGAGCGCGACCCGCACAAGCTGGTGGAGATCATTGCCGCGCTGGAGCCGACCCTGGGCGGCATCAATCTGGAGGACATCAAGGCGCCGGAGTGCTTTTACGTCGAGCGCGAGCTCACCCGGCGGCTCAATATCCCCGTGTTCCATGACGATCAGCACGGCACCGCAATCATCTCCAGCGCGGCCCTGTTGAACGGCCTGGAGCTGGTCGATAAGGCGATCGGCGAGGTGCGGGTCGCGGTGTCGGGTGCCGGGGCCGCGGCCATCGCCTGCGTGGACCTGATGGTCGGTCTCGGCCTACAGCCGGAGCATGTCCTGATGGTCGATTCCCAGGGCGTCATCTCTCGGGGGCGCCCCGGCACCCTGGACCCGTCGAAGGCCCGCTATGCCCGGGACACCGACGCGCGCACCCTGGCCGACGCGGTGCGTGGCGCCGACGTCTTCCTCGGCTGCTCCGTCCCCGGCGTGCTGACCGCCGACATGGTCAAGACCATGGCCGAGCGGCCGGTGATCCTGGCGCTGGCCAATCCGGAGCCCGAGATCCGCCCGGAGGTCGCGAAGGCTGCGCGACCGGACTGCATCGTCGCCACCGGCCGCTCGGACTATCCGAACCAGGTCAACAACGTCTTGTGCTTTCCGTACATCTTCCGCGGGGCGCTGGACTGCGGCGCGACCCGAGTCACAGACGCGATGAAGCTCGCCTGCGTGCGCCAGATCGCCGCGCTCGCCAAGAGCGAGACCAGCGACGAGATCGCCGCAGCCTATGCCGGGGAGGAATTGCGCTTCGGACCGGACTATCTGATCCCGAAACCCTTCGATACCCGGTTGATCCTCAGGATCGCGCCAGCCGTGGCCGAGGCCGCCGCCCAATCGGGTGTGGCGACCCGCCCCATTGCCGATCTGGACGCCTACCGCGAGAGCCTGTCCCGATACGTCTATCAGACCGGCATCCTGATGCGCCCCGTCTTCAATCTCGCCCGCGCGGTGCCGGACGGCGAGCGGCGCGTCGCCTTTGCCGACGGCGAGGACGAGCGCGCATTGCGTGCCGCCCAGATGGCGATCGACGAGCGACTGGCCTGGCCCATTCTGATCGGCCGCCCGGCGGTGATGGAGGCCCGCATCCAAAAGGCGGGGCTGCGGCTGCGGATTGGCGTGGACGCGCAAGGCGTCGATCCGGAGAACGACCCCCGCTTCCGCCAATACTGGGAGCACTATCACCGGCTCATGGGCCGTAATGGCGTCACGCCGGTGATGGCGGGGGCCGCGGTGCGCCGATCCAATACCATCATCGGCGCCCTGATGGTCGCCCTGGGCGACGCAGACGCCATGCTTTGCGGCCTGGCCGGAATCTACGAGGACCATCTGGAGCGTATCCGCAACATCATCGGGCTGGAACCGGGCACGACCGATTTCGCCGCAATGAATGCGCTGATGACCGACCGCGGGCCGCTGTTCATTGCCGACACCTTCGTCAACGAGGACCCGAGCGCGGCGGAGCTGGTGGAGATCGCGTGGCTCTCGGTGCAGGAGCTCCGTCGCTTCGGTCTCCAGCCCAGAGTAGCCTTCCTGTCCCATTCGCTGTTCGGTTCGTCGCGGCGCCCCTCGGCGCGGAAGATGCGCCTGGCGCGGGACCTCTTCGTCGCCCGCCATCCGGAGATCGAATGCGACGGCGAGATGCACGGCGATGCCGCACTGGAGCCCGAGATCCGCGGCCGCTATCTCAGCGAATGCACGCTGAAAGGCGCTGCCAACCTGCTGATCTGCCCGAGCCTGGACGCGGCCAATATCCTGTACCACGTCCTGCGGACCACGACCAGCCACGGCGTCACTGTGGGCCCGATCCTGCTCGGGGCCGCCGCGGCGGCACACATCCTGACCCCATCGGCCAGCGTGCGCCGCGTGCTGAACATGACCGCCCTCGCG
>JBGSOR010000475.1:0-17617 GCA_041738985.1 Chromatiaceae bacterium
GGTCGAGCGCGACGACGTCGAGCACCTGCAGCTCGTGGTGGGACGGGAGCTGTCGGACCTGCGGCAGCGCCGACTCGCCAAGAGTCTCGGCCAGCGGCTGCAGCAGTGCGAGCAGCGCGCCCAGGAGCTGGTAGAGACCGCAGGCGAAGCCGTCGCCTTCGTCCAGGATGGGCTGCACGTCGATGCCAATCCCGCCTACCTGGCCCTGTTCCGCTTGCGCACCATGGACGACCTGCAGGTCACGCCCTTTCTGGACCTGATCGACCCCGAGCAGCGCAAGTCCGTGCGGGAATTCCTCCGCGAGCGGGAGCGCGCAGGCCAGCTCGACGGTTGGGCCGAGATGCCGATCGACGCCCTCCGGGCGGATGCCAGTCGGTTCCGGGGCACCCTCGTCGTCGCCCGGTCGGAGATCGATGCGGAGCCCTGTCTGCGCCTGACGCTCCGCGAGGCGGCGGAAGAGCCTGCGCATCCGTTGCCGTCCCAACCCCTCGCCAGTCCGCAGACCGGCCTGCCGGGCTTCGCCGAGCTGATCGCCAAGGTGAGCGAGCGCCTGGGCCCCGAGGGGCGTGCGGAGCGCCCGTTCGCCGTCTTCTACATTCGGGTGCGCCCGGGCGCCAGCCTGATCCGCGATATCGGCCTGTCCCGAGGCTTGGCTGCGATCGGCACCCTGGCCGACCCGCTGGCCCAGATCGTCGGTGATCTCGGCACCCTCGCCCGGGTCAACGACGACGGCTTCGCGCTGGTCGCCGACGGGCTCGACGAATTCGCCGCCGAGTCCCTGTCGCGGCGCATCCGGTCAGAGGCGCGGCTGCCGAAGGCGCAAGCGGGCAAGGGGCATGCCGGCAAGTCGAGCAGCGAGCCCGACTGCGAAGTGGGATACGTCCTGGTGGGCGCACGGGCCGCCGCGCCGTCCGACCTGCTCGACGAGGCGTTCAGGGCCTGTCGCGCCCCGGTGCAAGGCGTGGTCCGGCCAACCGACAAGAACAAGCCGACCTCCCTTGCGGCGCGTACCAAACAGACCGCCGAGGTCGGCGACAGCGCCATGACCGGCATGATCGAGCACGCCCTGGCCAACGATCGGTTCATCTTGGTCTACCAGCCCATCGTGAGCCTGATGGGCGACAACCAGGAGAACTACACCGTCCTGCTGCGCATGCTCGACCAGGACGAGAACCTGCTGGACGCCCAGCACTTCATCGGCCCGGCCATCCGCACCGGACTGATCGAGCGCATCGACAAATGGGCCATCCGCCACGCCATCCAGGCGATCGGCGAGCGCCGGCGCGCCGGCCATCATCTCAACTTCTTCATCAATCTGGCCGAGGACAGCTTCCGCGACCCCGGCGTCATGATCTGGATCTGCGACTGCCTGCGCGAGTTCGACGTGCGCGGGAGCTGGCTGACCTTCGTGTTCCAGGAAGAGGTCGTGGACGGCAACCTCAGCACCCTCAATCCCCTGGTCGAAAGCCTGAAGAAGATCAAGTGCCGGGTCGCGGTCAACCGCTTCGGCGGCACCGACCACCCGCAGATGCTCCTGCAGGCCCTCTCCCTGGACTTCGTTCTGCTGCTGCCCCAATACGCTCAGGGACTTGCAGACGACCCGCAAAAACAGCAGCAGCTACTTTCCTTGGCCAACCTGACCCGGGAGTTCAACGTCAAGAGCGTCGTAACCGGGGTCGAGGACGCCCGCACCCTAACCATCCTCTGGACCGCCGGGGTGGATTATGTGCAGGGCAACTTCCTGCAGAGGCCTTCGCCGACCCTCGAGATCGCCAACTAACGCGCACCTTAGATCTGCCACGATCCGGTTGCTCGCCCGCGCAAGTCGCCACCACCTGACGAGTCAAACCGTTTCGCACCCCAGCGGCCGCAGACAAAGCGGAATCCGGAACCCATAATCAAGGCACCACACTAGGCAGGCGCGGACGCAAGACCCGCGCGTGGTTTCCGTCCCGATGGTCACGCAGTCTCCAAGGCGGACCGGCATCGCCGCATGTCCGATTTCGGAGGGCAATTAACTCCCTACCCCAGGGACCGCATCGCCCCCCACGAAGGCAGTCCGAAACTCGCCGCCGCCGCACGGAGGCGGACTTGGGATGCCAATCACGGTGCTCTGCGCGCCACTCGCTATATTTAACTGTGGGGTTATCTCGCAGCGCACTTCGCTTTCGGACCGTGCATCGAGTGGATTCCCTCGAACCAGCTGTCCGATGACCAACCGTGCGGAATGTCCATCACTCATTTGGAACACCCCGATGTACAAGGTTCCGCCTCTTTGCTTATACGAAACCTCTCCCCGCGCACCGGCTGCCCCGACCCGCTCTTACGCAAATCTGCGGAACGGAATGCACAACGCCACCGGACAACCCGGATCCCGAGGGACCCTATTCGCGCGCCGGCCCACCCGGGGAGTGACGCTGATCGAGCTGCTCGTGACCCTCTCTGTCGTCGCCATATTACTGGCCATCGGGGTCCCGAGCTTCCAGGCCGTGCTCGCACGGAATCGCATCGCCGGGATCACGAATGATCTCATGGGCGCCCTCAATCTGACCCGTTCCGAGGCGATCAAGCGCGGTAAGATCGTCACGATCTGCAAATCCACGAATACCGATGCGACGGACAATTCGGCCGCGAGCACCCCCACTCCAACCTGCTCGACCTCAAGCACCGTCGGCTGGCAGGACGGCTGGTTGATATTCGTCGACGATAGCAGCGCAATGGGCGCGCAAAGAGGCGTTCGCAACACAGGCGAGCAATTGCTCAGGGTGCACCAGCCGTCGACTGATAACGCCACCATCAATGGGGCCCCCAATTTCCCCGACTTCCTGAGCTACCTCCCAAGTGGCGTCAGCAAGGCCAGCAGTTTAGCTAACGGCGCTTTCGCCATCTCTAGCGCATCCGAGCAACGCTGCATACAAGTCAGCACAACTGGACGCGCCCGTCTGATGCAAGGGGCCTGCCCATGACGCCGCATTCCCGTTCCGCCCGCCCAAGAAGCCAGGTCGGTGTAACCCTCATCGAAGTCTTGGTGACCGTTGTCCTCGTCTCGATCGGACTCTTGGGCTTTGCAGGGCTGCAGGCGGTTTCGCTCAAGAGCAACCGAAGCGCGCTCCAGCACAGCTACGCCGCCATGTACTCCTATGACATCATCGACTGCATGCGCGCCAATCCCACCGCTGCGCATGCCGGCGCATACAACTTCGCGTTCGGCTCGTCCCCCAGTGGGGGCACCATTGCCGGAAACGACATGGTCGCCTGGAACGCCGCCCTGGCGGCGGACCTCCCCAACGGGCGGGGCAAGGTCACGGTCGACGTCCAGGACCGTGCAACGGTCGAGATCTGCTGGGCGGAAGGCATCGCCGCCGATGCCATGAACGCCCTCTGCGGCAACCCGGGCGCCTCGACCAATCCCGCCCTTCAATACTTCAGCACCCAGACCAGCCTATGAGCCGCATCCCGCAAATCCACGGAGGACCCATGGCGCGGACGCACGGGTTCAGCCTGATCGAGCTCATGATCGCGATGGCGATCGCCTTATTCTTGATTGCCACTATCGGCTACGTCTTCTTAGGCGCCAAGACCAGCCACAACACCCTCGATGCCATGGCGCGCATCCAGGAAAACGCCCGCTTCGCATTCGAGTACATGGGGAAGGACATTCGTCTGGCCGGCTATACCGGCGGGACCCAATCGACCACCCAAGCGCGAAACCTCCTGAACGCCGCACCGCTCGCCGCGCTCGACACGAATCTACCCACTTTGACCGACTTGTTCGGTCCGGACAAATCGCCACGCGCTACCCAGCCCGGACCGCAGGACCCCCAAGGCCCGCTGTTTGGATATGACGACGGCGATACCGGATTACCGACCTACTCCACCCCACGCATCCGCGGAGATATCCTGACCGTGGTGCGCGCGGACAATGACCGCGAATATAGCCTGACCGCCCTCCCTGGCGGATCGAGCTTGACCATCGCGTGCCCTGCCGCTGGCGAGCCTCTTCCCAAGACCGCCCAAGTTGCTGTCATCTCCGACTATACCAATTCGACCGTCTTCCAAATTAGCAGTGCAGGCACGACCTGCTCGACCTCCATGACCCTAAGCTACGCCACGTCCGGAGTCTCACCGGCCAACTCCACTTCCGACCTCGGCGCCTTTTCGGGCGGCTACAAAGTCACCAAGCTCTATCCCCTACGTGGGGCATCCTATTACATCGCCAATAACCCCGGCGGCGAGCCGTCTCTCTACCGCCTCGAGCTCGGACAAAGCGGCTCGAATGCTGTCGCGACCGCCCAGGAGATCGTCGAAGGCGTGCAAGACATGCAGATCCTGTACGGGGAGGATAACGTCGTGGAAACCCCAACGGACATCAGGAACGTCACCGTTTACCGCCGCGCCGACCAGGTGCAGGATTGGGGCAAGGTCTACAGCGTGCGCATCGCACTGAACCTGATCTCGCGTCAAGGCACCATCGCCACCACCTCCGGCGGCCTGCTCACCAAGACCGTCGCGAGCACCATTGCCGTGAGGAATCGCCTGCAATGAAGTCTCATCCCGGCTCGCTCAAGGCGCAAGGGGGAACGGCTCTGGTCGTTGCCCTCATCTTCCTGACTGCCCTCGCCCTCTTGGGCACCAGCGGTGCCATGAACAACGCGGTGCAGGAGCGAATGGCCGGCAACACGCGCAATCGCGACCTGGCCTTCGAGGCGGCGGAGCATGCGCTGAGGGACGCGGAGGCCAGCCTGCCGGCGCTCCTCGATCCCAATGGCGACGGCAATACCGCGGACCAGACGGGCACCCTCGCAAACGGGGAGGACCATGCGAACGACGCTGCCTACTGGAGCGACCCCACGAATTGGCCGTCGGGAAGCAGTCTCCATTCAGCAGGCGGGGCCGCGCTTCAGGGGGTCGCCTCCCAGCCCGTATATGTCGTTGAAAGGATGCCGGGATACACCGACACCACCGTGACCCCGAATATCCCCTACGAATTCTACCGCATCACGGCCCGCGGCGTCGGCGGGACCAGCGATTCCATTGTGATCCTTCAGTCGATGTATCGACTCAAAATGGGGTAACCGCCATGCGCCTGCGGATTCTCAAGCACGCTTCAACATCCGTCTCCGCCCTGTGCGTGGTCCTGTTGTGGTCCACCCATAGCATGGCGGCGCTCAATATTCCCGACTCGCCGCTCTTCCTGACCAGCACCGGCGTCAAGCCGAATGTCGTGATGACCATCGACGATTCGGGGAGTATGCGGCGAGGCTGGACCCCGGAAAGCGTTACGAACAACCAGCAGACGATCGACGGACCCCGATTCAAATCCCCGTCCGTGAATGGGATGTACTACAATCCCCGCCTTGTGTATCTTACCCCGACTCGCAGCGACGGGACCAGCTACTCGACATCCTTTACCTCGGCCTACTTTAACGGGTTCGATACAAGCAGGGGCAGCGGCATCAATCTCGGGACCTCATACAAGGTTGTCGGCCAAGCGACACCCGAGCACACCTATAGCTCGTGTGACGACACCCTCGTTGTCTCCAATAACACCGACTGTAGACTGGTAAAGCATCCGGCGACGATTACCTCGACGGCCCATACGGCAACCGGATGCACGATCACCTTCGACAACTACCGCAATAGACGCGGCACCCCTAGAAACGAGATCCAGGCCTCGGGCTCGTCGTCTTGCTCGAGCATCTTTTCCGGCATACCCCAAGACACACGGGTCACCATCAACGCGACCAACTATACGGTATCCAGTCGCCAGAGCAACAGCACCATTCGGGTCAGGGAGACCGTCGCGGACGGCACCATATCCAGCGCAACCGTCACCTGGAGCTCCACCAGCTCCAGCGGCGGGGGAACATCCGGCGTCGCCGCTTATTATTACCTTTACTATGGAGACAAGCCGAGCGCCACGCGACCGAGCAATTGCAACGACAGCCGTGCGAACGATAGCTGCTACGTGAAGGTCGTCGTCGGCAGCAGCGACGACATCGCCCCGGGAACGTCCACCGCCCAGAAACAGAACTTCGCCAACTGGTACTCCTTCTATCGAACCCGCGCCTTGGCCGCCATGTCCGGTGCCATGTCCGCCGTCAACGCCCTAACAAACGACTCGGTCCGTCTCGGCTGGCAGACCATCAATCAATGCACGACGTTCGGCACCGACTGCGACGGCTACACGAGCACCAATAGCGAGAACCGGATCAGGACCTTAACCGGCGCTCGCAAGACCACCTTCAGCAACTGGCTTCAGCGCTTGGACGTGACGGGCTCGACACCCTTACGCAGCGCCGTCAAGAGGGCGGGGGTGTACTTTTCCAGCACCGGGCTCAATAGCCCTTACGCGGCAGACCCCTCCGTTACCGTCGAGCCCCAGCACTCCTGTCGGAAGAACTTTCACGTCCTATTCACGGACGGCCTCTGGAACGAGGATTCCGGCTACACGACACCTGGCGGCAGCGCCGATCCGGACTCCTCCGGGACCACCAGCCTGCCCGACAGCAAGAGCTATTCCCCCCGGGCACCTTATCGGGACGTCAATGTCGCCACATCCCCGAGCTACACAAACTCCAACGGCGTTGCGGATACGGCATTCTATTATTGGTCCAACGACCTCGTCGGCTCGCTAGCGAATAATGTGCCCGCCTATATGTCGGATCTCTCGGGGACCGCGACCGACCAATACTGGAACGCCAAAAACGACCCGGCGACATGGCAGCACATGACCAACTACACGATTGGCCTGGGGCTATCCGCGTCTCTGGTATCGGACTGCTATTATAACCCGGACACGCTCGCAGCCGACCCCAACAGGCCGGATCCCGGATGCCCCGTTTGGGGCGGAAGCACCTTCGCCGGGGACTACTCCGCCCTGGTTGCCGGCCAGGTTAATTGGCCGCGCATCAATACGTCCGCCGTACTGAACCAAGAGCCCGATGGCCACGTCTACGAGCTTTGGCATGCGGCGATCAACAGTCGCGGAAAGTTCTACAGTGCCGACGACCCCGTTGCCCTCGCGGCGGCCTTCAGGGACATCATGGATACGATCTCCTCCATCGCCGATGCCGGAGGCGGCGCCGGGCTCAGCTCTAACACCACCCAGATCGACGAGGAAGGGGCGGTGATCTACGAGGCGAAGTTCAATGCCGACTGGAGCGGGCGACTCCTGGCGCGGGCGATTGCGGACAACTACGAGCTGGGCACGATCTATTGGGACGCCGGCCAACGGATCCCTGCGGCGGGCGCTCGGAAGATATTCACCCTGAATGATGGCGTACCGCAGACCTTCACTGCCGACAATTGCACCGACGATTTGGCCGACGCACTGAATAAGAACGGTGTCGGAACCCCCGATATCCTCTGCGGCAAACGGGTGAATTGGCTACGCGGCGATGGCAAGGTCACGAACGCCAACTGGTCGTCGTTCAACTCGGCGGACAACACGGTTACGGCCACCTTTACCGTGCCGGATCACGGATTCGCGACCGGCGACTCCGTAACCGTCTCGGATATCGCAGTCTCGGAAAGTCCGGCCCCATCTTTCGGGTACAACGGCGAACTCGTCATTACGGTCACCGGCCCCGATACCTTCACCGCTACCGCCACTAGTAACGTGGAGGGCCTGGGGACCTACGCGAGCGGCGGTCGCGCCCGGTACACCCAGTTTCGCAATCGCGCGAACTCCGTGCTCGGCGATATCATGAACTCGGATCCCGTGTATGTCTCCGGCGGCGTATTCGGCGGCGACGATTTCGGCTACGGCGGCGGAAGCGTGACTCTAACGGGGCACTCCGACTACGGAGCCTATGTCGCCGCCAAGAGCGCCTTCCCTCCCGTCATTTATGTGGGCGCCAACGACGGGATGCTCCACGCGTTTCGTGCCGATGTCGGCGACGCGAGCTCGGGCGCGGAGTTGTTCGCCTATGTGCCGCGCGGCGTCTACGATAACCTGAGCAAGCTGCCGGAGCCCAGCTATACGCATAGGTACTTCGTCGACGGTCCGGTCAGCGTTGGGGACGCTTACCTCGGCACCAGGTGGGGGACTTACCTCGTCAGCGGCCTTGGCGCGGGCGGCAAGTCGATCTTCGCACTGGATATCTCAAACCCCACGCAATTCGCTGTCGACGACATCGAGGACCTAGCCGACGACCTCGTTAAATGGGAGCTCACGGACCCCGACGACCTCGGGCTGACCTACAGCAAGCCGCAGATCGCGCCCGTCGATGGGAGCACCTGGGCCGTCTTTTTCGGGAACGGCTACAATAGCACTAACGGCAGCGCATATCTCTACGTCGTCGATCTATCGAACAGCGCCAACGTTACGAAAGTACCGATCGACACCAAAGGCGCGCCCAATGCCGATACGGACAACGGGCTGTCGACACCCTACCTGTACGATGGAAACGGCGACAAGATACCCGACATTGCCTACGCGGGGGACCTGAAGGGCTACCTCTGGAAGTTCGTGAACAATGCCGGAGCTTGGGAGCTTGGCAACAATGGTTATCCCTTGTTTACGGCCCGTAACGCCACTGGCCAGGTGCAACCCATCACCGTCCAACCCAAGGTTGGCCCCGGCCCCGAGGGCAGCGGAAGACTGGTGTATTTCGGAACGGGTAGCTATCTGACCACGGACGACCTAACCAACAACAACACTCAGACCTTCTATGCGGTGTGGGACAAAGACGACGCGGCGCCGACTCGCTCTCTGGTGCGGGCCGACTTGCAGGGACACACGATACTGACCGAGGAGACGGCTTTCTCGTACACGGTCAGGACGACCAGCAACGAGACCGTCGACTGGGAGAGCAAGCGCGGGTGGTATCTCGACCTGCCGGCCAGTCCGCTTGGGGTTCCGTCGGAGCGCATCGTCTCTCCCGCCCTGATCATGCAGTTCACTACGGCCCCCAACCGAGTCCTATTCGTAACGACGAAACCCTCTTCGGATCCATGCAGCCGGGGCGGAACCACCTGGCTGATGGAGTTGGATCTGATCACCGGCGGGCGCACAACGGACACCGTGTTCGATCTGAATCGCGATGGGGCATTCACCGTCGAGGACAAGTTGACGGATGCCTCGGGTAACCCGGTTCCTGCAAGCGGCGTGGCCCTTCCGCCGGAATACGGCGTTACCGGCGAGCCCCTTCTACTTAACACTGAAGAGGGAGATATCGTTAAGGAATTTTCAGGCTCCACAGGGGCAAGCGGCACCGCGAGTGGGCCCTTGCAGCAAGGCGAGCCTCCGGGCGGTGGCGGCGGGACTGGTATACCCACACCGGAGCGGGTCTATTGGCAGCAGATCCGTTGACGCGGATGTCCCGTCCTTCTGGGCCCGCCCAACGGGGCGGGCCCTCTAGTAGTCTGCTTCCTTTATGCCGTCGACGCACCACCCTGACGGCGGCACACGAAGCCCTTTCGCGCAACATCCACCTTCGACGACTGCCGAAGCGAAAGATCATGAAAGACGTTATGCGCAACGCGACATCCAGTTCCGGCTTCACGCTCATCGAGCTGATGATCACGGTCGCGATCATCGGAATCTTGGCGGCGATCGCTTACCCTTCGTACCGGGAGTACATCGCCAGGGGTCAGCGAACCGAAGCCAAGACGGCCATCTTGGAAGACGTTCAGTTTCTCGAGCGCAATTTCACTGAGGCAAACCGCTATGACGAGGATTCGGCTGGAGCTGACACCGTGCTGCCTATAAACTCCGCCCCCCGAGAAGGGACGGCCTCCTACAGCGTCACGGCCACTTTGACTCAAACGGCCTTTACCGTCACGGCAACCCCCATCACGGGCGGCCGGATGGACGGCGATGCGTGTGGTGCACTTTCGATTAACCACCTGGGCCAAAAGGCCGCCACCGGGACGCTCGGCCGCGATTCCTGTTGGGGAAAGTAGCGTCTCAGGGCGCACTCTTGAAAGAGGATGTCTGTGCACCTGCGTGGTTTGCCTTGTAGACTCCTTGGCACCGTAGATCCGAACGTCGCGACACTCTGAGAAGCACCCCGTACCTGGGAAAAGTCATGGGTTGTTCGACAGTTGCAGTCCCTGTCTTCCGCCGCGCGGACCCAGCCGCCGCCCTTTGCGGCCCGTGCTCGAGGGCATATCTCGCTTATATCGTCGGCATGGCCGGCGTCTTCGCTGCGGTTGTGTGGCACTTGCAGGCCGTCCAGCCGAGCGGCTAGTTCGTTCGGGTTAACGTGATCGATTGGGCGGGGTATAACCGCCTTGCCACCCCCGCCCCCGGCGTGTCTAATCCAGGTCCGAGACACCGCGAGAGTCCCCGCCCATGCCCGTTTCCGCACCGACTCCCGTCCCCGTACGTGCGGGACTGGTGGACGAATACCTGCCCATCCCCGGCTGCTACGACGAGATGCGGTCCAGCGAGGGGGAGGTGCGGCCGCACTGGCACTATGTCCTGGAGGGCCTGCGCACCCTGGGCCCCGCCGGAATCGCGGACCGCTGGCGCGAGGCGGCCCGTATGATCCGGGACAACGGGATCACCTATAACCTGAACGCGGACCCCCAGGGGATGTCGCGTCCCTGGGAGCTGGACCTCCTGCCGCTCCTGATCCGCAGCGAGGAGTGGGCGATGCTGGAGCGCGGCCTGATGCAGCGGGCCGAGCTGTTCAACCTGATCCTGCTCGACCTTTACGGGCCCCGCGAGCTGATTGACCGCGGCCTGCTGCCGTCCGAGCTGATCGACGGCTGCTCGGACTATCTGCTGTCCTGCCACGGCATCGAGTGCGCCGGCCGCCGCCCCCTGATCCACTATGCCGCGGACCTCACGCGCATGCCCGACGGGCAGTGGCGCGTGGTCGGCGACCGCACCCAGAGCCCGCTCGGGGCCGGCTACGCACTGGAAAACCGGGTGGTCCTGTCGCGGGTCATGCCGAGCCTGTTCCGGGACTCGCACGTCCATCGCCTGGCGGGGTTCTTCCGCACCATGCGCCGCACGCTCACCCGTCTCGCCCCGGGGCGGGACGGGCATACCCGGGTGGTGCTGCTGACCCCGGGACCGGAGAGCGAGGCCTACTTCGAGCACGCGTATCTCGCCAATTATCTGGGCTACACCCTGGTCCAGGGCGGCGACCTCTCGGTGCGCGACGGGGCCGTGTGGCTGCGTACCCTGGGCCGGTTGGAGCGCATCGACGCGGTGCTGCGGCGGGTGAACAGCGAGTGGTGCGACCCCCTGGAGCTCCGCGAGGACTCCGTGCTCGGGATCCCAGGACTCATGCAAGCGGTGCGTGCCGGTAACGTGGTGGTGGCGAACTCCCTGGGCAGCGGGGTGCTGGAGCACCCGGGGATCCTGGCCTTTCTGCCGGCCCTCTGCCAGCACCTGCTCGGGGAGGAGCTCCTGCTCGCGGATATCCCCACCTGGTGGTGCGGGGACAGCAAGTCGCTGTCCTTCGTCCTCGACGGGCTGGACGAGCTGGTCATCAAGCAAACGAGCAAACCGGCCGGAGACCGCTGCCTGTTCCCGTCCGAGATGACGCCCGATGCCCGCGACGCCCTGGTCCAGGCCATGCGGGCCGATCCGAGCCAATTCGTGGCCCAGGGGCGCGTGATCCCTTCCACGGCGCCGGCCCTGATCGGCCAGCGCCTAGAGCCCAGGCCCATCGTGCTGCGCACCTTCCTGATTGCCGAGGACGAGGGCTACGCGGTGATGCCCGGGGGCCTGGGGCAGGTGTCGCTGGCCCCCGATGCAGCCGTGGTCAGCAACCTGCTGGGCGGCCTGGCCAAGGACGCCTGGGTGCTGGCCTCCGAGCCCGAGCGCCTGGAGAGCCTCCTGGTCAGCCGCGAGAGCCAGACCCCGACCGTGACGCAGGAGAGCGAGGTGTCCAGCCGGGTCGCGGACAACCTGTTCTGGATCGGGCGCTACGCGGAGCGTGCCGAGGGACTGGTGCGGCTCCTGCGGATCACCATCTTCAAGCTCTCCGAGCGTGCGGAGGTCCTGACGGCCGCCGAACCCCAGGCGAGCTTCATGCGCTCCCTGCTGGAGGCCCTGACGCATCAGACCCAGGCCTTCCCCGGGTTCCTGGGCGAAGGCGCCGAGGCGCGGCTGCGCAACCCGCTCCCGGAGATCCTCGCGCTGACCGCCGACGCGACCCGTCTGGGGGGGCTGCCCCAGACCCTCAAGGCCCTGGTGCTGGCCGCCTACTCGGTGCGCGAGCGGCTCTCTGCGGACACCTGGCGCATCGTGAGCGACATCGAAGGCCGACTCGCCAACCTGACCCGCAACCCCCCGGATCAGGTGGGTAGCGCCCTGGACGAGCTCGACCCCCTGGTCACCTCCCTGGTTGCCTTCTCCGGCCTGACTCAGGAGAACATGACCCACAACGAGGGCTGGCACTTCCTGGAGACCGGGCGCCGGCTGGAGCGGGCCGCCTCGCTGGCCGCCCTGCTGCGCTCGACCCTGACCCCAGTGGCCCCCGAGCAGGACGAGACCACCCTGATCGAGGCCGTGCTCGGCGTCACCGACAGCACCATTACCTATCGCCGCCGCTACCGGGCCGGCACCCGCGTCGGCGCACTTCTGGATCTGGTCTTCCAGGACGAGGGCAACCCGCGCGCCTTGGCCTATCAGCTGGTCAAGCTGGAGGGGCTGGTCTCCGAGATGCCCAAACGGGACCTGACCCTGGGCAGGACCCCGGCGGAGAAGCTGGTCCTGAAGAGCCTCACCTCGGTGCGCCTGGCGGAGATCGACACCCTGGCCCAGTCCGACCCCAAGACCCACCGCCGGGTCGCCCTGAAGCGGATGCTCACGGAGCTGGAGCTGGAGCTGGCCGCCATCTCCGACGCCCTGACAGGGCAGTACTTCCGCCACGAGGAGCAGCCGCACAGCCTGCTGCGTCGACTTGGAACCGATGGGAGAAGAAGTGGATAGTTGGCAGTTGCGAGTGGCGAGTGGCGAGTTGCGAGGAAGAGAGCCCTTGGCCCTGGGATCGAAAACCGCGACGTACCATTGTTACCTTATTTGGAGGCTTACCGGCTCGATCAGGGCCCCTCTCCGGTTGGCCAGGTGAAGCGCCAATTTCAACCTCACCTCACCTCACCTAGCCACTCGCCACTCGCCACTCGCCACTTCCCATGAGATTCCGCGTCAGCCACCTGACCCGCTACGACTATGTGGAGCCCGTGTCGCTCTGCCACAGCCTGCTGCACCTCAAACCGCCTCGCCAGAGCCCGCGCCAGAGCTGCACCGCCAGCCAGATTCGGGTCGACCCCTGGCCAGCGGTCAATCGGGAGCACGAGGACTTTTTCGGCAATCGGGTGAACTATTTCTCCATCCAGCAGGCCCACAGCTCCCTGGAGGTGACCGCCGTGAGCGAGGTGGAGGTGGTCGCCCCCGACCTCGCCGTCTTCTCCGACAGCCTGCCCTGGGAGATCGCCCTGGAGCGTCTGCGCGAGCGCAGGGAGGCATCCATGGCCCGCGCGCGGATTTTCACCCTCCCCTCCCCCCTCGCACCGCTGGACCCGGCGACGGTGGAGCTTGCCGCAAGCTCTTTCCCGCCCGGGCGGCCCATCCTGGAAGGCGCCTCCGATCTCATGGGGCGTATCTTCCGGGAGTTCGAGTACGACCCCCACTTCACCAGCGTCGCCACCCCGGTGGCGGAGGTCATGAGCCACCGTCGCGGCGTCTGCCAGGACTTCGCCCACGTGGCCATCTCGGGCCTGCGCGGACTGGGGCTCGCCGCCCGCTACGTCAGCGGCTACCTGGAGACGCTGCCGCCCCCGGGCCAGGTCAAGCTCCAGGGCTCCGACGCCTCCCACGCCTGGTTCTCCGTGCTGGTCCCGGACCTGGGCTGGATCGATTTCGACCCCACCAACGACCTGGTCCCCGGCGAGCAGCATATCGTCACCGCAGTCGGCCGCGACTTTCAGGACGTGACCCCCATGCGCGGTATCTTCTATGGCGGCGGGGGCCATGATCTAACGGTGGCGGTGGACGTGAACCGGATCGACGGGCTCGCGGCGAGCGGCTGACGCGCAATTGCGTCTGCGCAGTGCGCGGGGACCGGCGATCGATCTGCCCGGCAGGGCGGGTCCGTGGTTTGACCGGCGGCTCGCGCACTGGTGCGACGCGGACTTCGCCTCCGCGCCCGAGAGCATCCCGCCTCAGAGGCGGTGAGAATACCCGTTTTCGACGGGCGAATCCGCGATTTCCGGTAGGTTGGGCCGACGCAGGAGGCCCAACGATCAGAGGGTTACATCGACCTTGTCGTTGGGCCTCGTTCCTCGGCCCAACCTACAGGGGGTTCTTTCACAACCTCTCAGCCCCCGCGGCGCATCCTGGACGGCCTCTCCGGCTCCCTGCCCTGCACGGCGCGATACCCGAGGCATAAGACGGATCGATGGCCGGTCGACGATCGCCGGGAATTGTGGCCCCGCCGTCATGGAAACAGACTATCCTTGCGCCGATAAGAGGTAGAAAAACGCGGAGGACAGACCATGAGAACCATCGACCACTTCCGCAGCGCCCACTCGGAGCTGCGACAGATGATCGACGACCTGCGCTCGATCCTGACCCCGGCGCAGCTGCCGGAGCGCTCAAGTGCCAGGACCGCTTACGAGCTCCTGTGCGACCTGGCCGAAAAGGTACGCCTTCACCTGGGCGACGAGGACCGTCGACTCTATCCCAGCCTGCTGATCCACGAAGACCCCGCGGTCAAGTCGATCGCCTGGGGCTTCATCGGCGGCGCCAGGCCATTGCGCGCGACCTTCGACGATTATCACACGCGCTGGCTGAGGAACTGGGACCTGGACTTTTCCGACGAGTTTCTGGCCGAGACACGCAAGGTCTTCGATGTGATCAGCCAGCGAATCGAGCGGGAGGAGAAGGTCCTCCTTCCGAAGCTCGTCGAGATCGGCATATTCCCAGAGGCCCGTCG
The DNA here is from genome assembly GCA_041738985.1 of Chromatiaceae bacterium. Taxonomy (GTDB): domain Bacteria; phylum Pseudomonadota; class Gammaproteobacteria; order Chromatiales; family Chromatiaceae; genus Thiodictyon. The sequence continues at coordinate 14,904 of JBGSOR010000475.1, forward strand.
CTGACCCACAAGGATGGCACACGAGCGGCGAGGTCCAGGAAATCATTCCCGCGGGATGGGTTGAGCGTCGCGAAACCCATCGTTTGCGTTGTGTCACTAGGCGCTCGTCGCTACTGCCTCGTAGGAGCGGCCCCCGGACGCGACGGGACGCGGCGAATACCAGTGACCTCTACTGAGAAAGTTGGCCATAATGACAATCAAGGCCAACTGGAAGGCATAGGCCGCAATATCAGGCGATTTTTTTCGACAACTGAAGCAATCTTGCCTGAGCCGACTCCAGAATCGTATCCCGGAGGTAAGCGCTGGCGTTGACGATCTCCACCCCAATTAGCTCGCCATTCGCGTTGAGCTCCGCGGTAACCTCCGGGCTAAGCTCCACGCTTCCGGCTTCCGGCTCATCGGTAATCGAAAGATGAAGCGTGTCGGCTTCTTCGAAATATACGATATTCATTAAGAAGATCCAGAATCGAGTCTTGACCCCAGATCCTGAATGGTCGCACGACGACCGGCCCAGCCTCGCGGGATACGGCGATTACAGGGCCAGCTCGATCCCCGCCACCAGGATCCCCGGCAACAAGGCACTCTCGGTGCTGCGTCCCTCGTAGGTCTGGGCCGAGAGCAACAGATCCCGCTCCGCCGTGAGGCCCTCCAGCCGATCGCCCAGCAGGTGGTAGAGGCTGTCGTCGAACCGCATGACCTTAAGCGGGGCGACGATCTCCCCGCGCTCGACCCACCAGGTTCCGAACCGGGTCATGCCCGTGACCCGGCAGTCGTTCGGGTCGGACCAGTTGCAGTACCAGAGATTGCCCACGTAGAGGCCGGTGTCCAGACGCTCCAGGATTTCTGACTGGGGGATGTCCCCCGCGGCCAGCCCCACGGACTCGGGCGCGCCCCCGGCCGCATTGACCGGTTCCCCGTATTCCTTGCCGTCCCGGGCGTCGACCAGACACTGGCAAAAGCGACCGCTGTCGATCAGGGTGACGGCGCCGGGGACCTGGAACCCCTCGTCGGTGAAGCCGGGGCAGAGCCCCCGCTCCGACTCTTCGCGGACGCTGACCCGGGGATCGAACGTGCGCTCGCCGCGGACCAGCTTGAGAAGCGGCGTCTGACGGGTGCGGTGGCTCTTGAGGTCGAACCCGCCCCAGGCGAGCATCCCCATCAACTCCTCGACGGCGGCCGGGGCCAGGTAGGCGCGGAAACGGCCAGGCACCAGGCCGCGCGCGGGGCGGGCCATGACGGCGAGCCCGTGGCGCATCTCGGCGAGCTTGGCCGCCAGGACATTCGGGTCCCAGACGAGCCCGCCATAGGTCGCCTTGACCGCCTTGTCGGACTCCAGATAGGCGCTCCAGTCCAGGTTGAAGCTGGCGGACTGGTGCCAGTGGCGGTGGCCCAAGGAGCTGGCGAGACCCTCCGCGATCTCGCCCGAGGCCCAGATCCCCACCAGATCCAGGCCGTCCGAGGCGGCGATCAGCTCCTCCACCGCGGCCCGGGCGTCCGGCGCGGTCTCGCCAACCCGGCGCTCGCTGGTCCAGGGATCCCGCGAGTAGCTCAGATAGGGATCGTCGGGGACATGGGGGATGCGCTCGCGCAGGCGCCCGACCAGATGCCGGGCGCGGGCCAGATCCTGCTCGGGGTCCCCGGACAGGTCGCAGGACGCATCCACCTGCCGTTCGCCATCGATCAGGGTGAGTCCGAGCGCGGCCCGAATCACACTGCCGGCCTGGCGGATGCGGCTCTTGTTCAGGCGTACAAAGTCGGAGGACTCGCCACCCAGTCTGCAGAACAGCACCTCGCCCCCCGCGAGTCCGGCGCTCAGGGCATCGGCAAGCCGATAGAAGGCTTCCTGTTTCATTTCCCACCCCCGAAGACGGCGACGGACCGGAAGAGGCAGGGCGGGCTCGCGTGGCCGACATAGACCGCCTGGTTGGGCTCGCCTTTGCCGCAGTTCTGTACGCCGCGGACCTCCAGGGTCGCGGGTCCGCCGACCCCGGCAAGGCTGCGCCAGAACTCAGCGGAGATCCCCCGGTAGCCCGGGTTGCGCACCAGGCCCTTGGGCTCCCCGTCCTCGATCAGCCGACCCAGCTCGCAGCCGAACTGGAACTTGTTGCGGCTGTCGTCGATCGACCAGGAGCGGTTGGTATCCATGAGCACCCCGCGCTCCACCTGGGCGATCAGGCCGTCCAGGCTGTCCTGTCCCGGCTCCAGGTTAAGGTTGGCCATGCGGTCGATGGGCGGGCGGTCCCAGGCGCAGGCGCGGGCGTTGGCGGTACCGGGCAGGCCAGCGCGCGCCTGGGATAGGCGACCGCCCAAGGGGCGCTCCAGGATACCGTCGCGGATCAGATACTCCCGGGTGGCTGGCGTCCCCTCGTCGTCGGCGACCCCGGAGACCAGCTCCCCGGGGACCGTGGGATCGAAGGTGACATTGAGCAGCGTCGAGCCGTATCGGTAGGTGCCGAGCATCCCCGGCGTCACGAAGCTGGTGCCTGCGTAGTTGCGCTCGTCCCCGAGGATGCGGTCCAGCTCCAGGGGATGGCCGATGCTCTCGTGGATCTGCAAGACCATCTGGCTCGGCAGCAGGATCAGGTCGCGGGTGTCCTCCGGGCACTCGGGGGCAGCCAGGAGGGCGAGCGCCTCGTCGGCCACCCGCGGGGCATCCTGATGGACACCAACCGCTCCTGGTCGATCGACGACAGCCGCAACAAATTCCAGTTCGG
>JBGSOR010000589.1:0-1695 GCA_041738985.1 Chromatiaceae bacterium
GGGCGAGCCCTTGGCCTGGCATGTCGCGCCGCCGTTCAGCGCGCAGCTGCGCGCGGCTGCCGCGACGCTCCATCACCGTGGCGGCTGAATCCGAATCTCTTAGAACAAGGAACCCCAGATCAATGCATCGGATGAGAAGGATCGCCGCGCTTGCGAGCTTCACGCTCACGGTCGCGGCCTGCGGCACCATTAAGCCGGTCCCTTACACCCCAGAAGAAGTGCAGGCGCGCCTCGCGGAAGACCGCCAGCGCATGTATGCGGATCAGGAGCCCGTCACCGGCCCCGTCACCTTTTACGAGGCCGCGGCACGCGCGCTCAAGTACAACCTCGATTATCGGCTCAAGCTGATGGAGAGCGCGCTGGCGCAGAGCCTTCGGGACGTCGCCCGCTACGAGATGCTGCCCGACCTCGTCGCCTCGGCCGGGTATGCCTGGCGCAACAACGACTCGGGTGGGACCTCGGTCAGTATCCCGACCGGAGTCGAGACCCTGTCGCCCTCCACCTCGCAGGAGCGCAACCGTCGGCTTGCCGGGCTGGCGCTGTCCTGGAATGTGCTCGACTTCGGTGTGTCCTATTATCGCGCCAAGCAGAAGGCCGACCAGATGCTGATGGCCGAAGAGCGCCGGCGCAAGGTGGCCCAGACGGTGCTGGAAGACGTGCGCAACGCGTGGTGGCGGGCGCTCGGGGCGCAGCGTCTGATCGCCGACCTGGATCGGCTGCTGGGGCGTGTGAACGGGGCGCTGGCGACCGCGAGCGCAGTCGAGAGCAAGGGTCTGATGCCACGCCCGCAGGTCCTCGCCTACGAGCGTACCCTGCTGGACGCGGTCAATCTTCTGACCCTGCGGCGGCAGGACCTCGAGCTGTCGCAGAACGAGCTGGCCGCGCTGATGTCCCTTCCGCCCGGCACGCGGATCGAGCTTTCCGAGACCTCCGAGCAGTCTCTACCGCCGGTGCCGGTCGATATGGAGTCCCTGGAGCGCATCGCGCTCGAGCGCCGCCCGGAGATCATGGAGGAGTGGTATCGCAAACGGGTGACCGAGAACGACATCAAGGTCGCCAAAGCGGCGCTATGGCCCAACCTGTCGATCGACGCTGCGCCGCAGTACGACTCGAACAAATACCTTTACAATAACAACTGGATCGAGTCCGGCCTGCTCGTCTCCTTCAACCTGCTCAAGCTGGCACAGCTACCGGCCCTGGAGGCGGCGCACGAGAACCAGCTCAAGACCGACGACATGCGCCGTTTGTCCCTGTCGATGGCGGTGTTAACGCAGGTTCGGCTGGGGGTTCAGCGCTACGAGCTTGCGCTGTCGGAGCTGAAGTACGCCGAGGACAGCTTGCGCGTCGACGAAAAGCTCCACGATTACGGCAAAGCGGCCGTGGCGACCTCGCTGGACTCGGAGCTTGAGCTGATCCGCGCCGAGGCGCGCTGGCTGCTGTCGCGCTATCAGCGCCAGTCTTCCTACTCGAACGCTCAGGCGGCGTGGGGGCGGCTCTACAACTCGATCGGCCTCGACGTGCTTCCCGGGTCGATCGCGAGCAGCGATGTGAAGGGGCTGGCGGCCGAAATCGAACGGACGATGAACCAATGGCAACAGACGGCTTTCCGGGTCGCCGCGCTATGAGCGCCCGGCGACAACTCAAGGGCAGCGCGCGCGCGGTGGCGCTGCTGGCGGCCGTGGCCTGGGTGCTGGC
>JBGSOR010000510.1:0-3750 GCA_041738985.1 Chromatiaceae bacterium
TCGAGCGCGGCTGGATGACGCGCGCCGAGGCCCTGAAACGCAGCCTGGCCGCGCTGCGCTTCTTTCGGGACAGCGACCAGAGCGGCACGCCGGACTCGACCGGGTACCGCGGCTTCTACTTCCACTTCCTGCGCCTGGACAGCGGCACGCGGGCCTGGCGTTGCGAGCTGTCGCTAATCGACACCGCGCTGCTGCTGGCCGGCATGCTGGCGGCGGCAGCCTATTTCACCGCCACCACCCCCGACGAGACCGATCTGCGCGCGCTGGCCGACAGGCTCTACCGCCGCGTGGACTGGTGCTGGGCCCAGCGCAAGGGCGCCGCCGTCGTGATGGGCTGGAAACCCGAGAGCGGCTTTCTCAACTACGGCTGGGAGGGCTACAGCGAGGCCCTCCTGCTCTACACGCTGGGCCTGGGCTCGCCGACCCATCCGCTGACGAGGCCAGCTTCCCGGCCTGGACCGGCACTTACCAGTGGGAGAACCTCTACGGCATCGACTTCCTCTATGCCGGGCCGCTGTTCATCCACCAGTTCTCGCACGCCTGGATCGACTTTCGCGGCATCCGTGACGCATTCATGCGCGAGAAGCGCTGCGACTACTTCGAGAACAGCCGGCGCGCCACCTACGTGCAGCGCGAGTACGCCATCCGCAATCCGCGCGGGGCAACACCTATCTTGAGGGCCCCTATAGCGAGGTCTATCCCAACATCGGCCAGGACGAGGCGGGTTTGCGGAAGCTCTTCAAGCAAACGCTTCGCCCGGTTGGGCATGCCACAGACCAGTGACGCCCACCGCGCGTACCGCGAGATGATCGTGACGAACTGGGCCCATGTGCTGACCAGTCCGCTCAAGCGCGCGCTGCAAACCTGCGAGTTGGCCGGTCTGGACCTAACCCCGGAAATAGAGCCCGACCTGGCCGAATGGGACTATGGCGATTACGAAGGCCAGCGCTCAGTAGATATCCGGAACAGCCGTCCGGATTGGGATGTCTATCGGGACACACGGAATAGAAGATGAAAATCGATCGAAATGATTTCCAAGTGTCGCCTGGAAAAACGTTCAAACTCAGCAAGTGCCCTACGAAGGTGAAGCATTTCTTCAAGTCGAAGAAACACTATCACAAACGGCTCGATGAGGGCGTTGAGGAGCTAAGCGAGCTGCAACGCCTGCACTACGCCTCCAACCGCTATGCGATCCTTCTCATCTTTCAGGCGATGGACGCGGCAGGCAAGGACGGGGCCATCCGGCACGTGATGTCCGGCGTCAATCCGCAGGGCTGTCAGGTGTTCAGTTTCAAGCAACCGAGCACCGAAGAACTGGAGCACGATTTTCTTTGGCGCACCACCTGCCGCCTGCCGGAACGCGGACGGATCGGCATTTTCAATCGGTCCTATTACGAAGAAGTGCTCGTCGTTCGCGTGCATCCGGAAATACTGCGCAGCCAGGGGCTGCCGGAAGGGGTAATCGCCGATCAGGCCATTTGGAAGGAGCGGTATCGTTCCATCGTGGACTTCGAGGCGCATCTCCACCGCAACGGCACCCGGATCATTAAGATCTTTCTCCACCTGTCGAAGGAAGTACAACGAAAACGGTTTCTGGACCGAATCGACGAGCCGGACAAGAACTGGAAGTTCAGCCTGGCGGACGTGCACGAGCGCAAGCGCTGGGATGCTTACATGAAAGCGTATGAGGCGTGTCTGAACGCAACCAGCACCGCTCACGCGCCCTGGTATGTCGTTCCCGCCGACAGCAAGAAGAATGCGCGGCTGATCGTGTCCCAGATCATCCTTGAAACCGTGAAGGAGCTTGGGATGAGTTATCCGACCGTCGATAAGGCGCGCCTGGAAGAATTGCAGGCCATCCGCAAAGAACTTTGAATCCGTCCAACCTTGAGGTAAACCCGGACAGGCCCCGAGGTATCCCTAAATTTTTTTTCTGAAACAATGTGTCTTGCGACCCTCCACGGTTCCGGCCACACCCTGGCCGGTAACCGACCGAATCCTTCGACCGCGACCAGGGACACCCCGCGTTCCTGCGGGCCCTGCACGATAGCCGCGGCCCCGTGCCGACACTGGTTGCCCGATCAGTCCGGTCGCCCGCGCCGTCGCGGGGCCAACTGCGCGGTGTGAGCCGATGGAGCTGATGCCTTCGTCATAGGAGCTGGTGCCGATCAGCCGTCTGTCGGTCGGCGACCCGACCGGCACCGATCGCCCGCCCGATTACTTTGCGTCTCGGGCGGCTTAATCGTCCAGTCGCCTCAGACCGCCGTGAGGGCGTCGCGTACCCGTTCCAGTCGCCCGCGTACCTCCGACGCGATCTCGGCGACCTCCGGGTTGTCGACCAACTGCAGGACCGCTTGCGGGTCCATAAAGGCGACAACGATGGTGCCGTCGGCCTCTTCCCGCACGACCACGTTACAGGGCAACAGCAAACCGATATCCGAGTCTGCCTCCAGTGCCCGATTGGCCAGTGGGGGGTTGCAGGCGCCGAGGATCCGGTAAGGTCGCTTCTCGACTCCAAGTTTCGCTTTCAGCGTCGCCTGTACATCGATATCGCTCAGAACGCCGAATCCTTCGCCCTTCAGGGCCTCGGTGACGCGGGCGACAGCTTGATCGAAGGGGTCCGTTAGAGTCGTGGAAAATCCGTACATCGTATGTTACCCCCTTTAGATAAAGAAATTGGGTCGGCCTGAAGGCGAGATTAGGGCCGACCACCGCAAATGCGACTCGCACAATTCCCGCCAGTTGACCGGTGATTGACCTGATATCGCTAGATGGGAAGCTCGGTGGGTCGTATTGCATTCCGGTCGTGCATCACAATAGTCATTCCTGGAGAGCCTCGCCCCCCAAAATCTACCGAGGATCAACCATGACTGTGTATTTAACGACCACGCGCCTTGCAATGGCCAGCGCATTGTCGCTCGGGCTGTTGCTCACCGGCTCGATAACCAGCGCCGCGGACGCTCCACCGGCAAGTCAGTCGAGTGCACCGTCCCCCGCTCCTTCCTACGGTCCGGGGATGATGTACAACATGACTCCCGAGCAACAACAGCAGCACTGGGAACAGATGCGCCAGCAGGGTTACGGCCCCGGTCGGATGGGCAACGGCCCCGGTGGGATGGGCTACGGCCCCGGGACCATGGGCCAAGGACCTGGGACGATGATGGGAGCACCGGCCGGTACGCCACCGGCGGCCACCAAGAAGTGAAGGCGCCGCCCGGTGCACCGGGATCCGGTGATTGCGATCGGGAGAGCTCACACGCAGCGATGGAGAGCGCCAACGTCATACAGGCGAGCGCCCCGGGGCACCGTCGGCGCAAGTCGCTAATGAAGCGGCTTGATTGGACGCGGTGTCGATGCGCCCACCCGTTTCTGGAAAAAAGAGATGAAGCGTGTCGAGGCCGATGGACAACGCCAGCCGAAGACCCTCGCTCACCGCCTCACGGGGATCGAGTCGGGCGATGAGTCGGGTCGTCCCGGCTTGGGGCACTGGTGTCAGCTCAACCAGTGCAGGGGGTGGCTCCATGTTCTGGGACCCCGCATCGATGTGCACGAAGAGCTCGGACCCCAGCCATTCGGCGAGATCCACGGTACCTTCGAAGTCGGCGGAGCCGAGCGGCGCGCCAGGCTGCGCCAGCGCCAGGTGCTCCGGTCTGACGCCCACGATCAGGGGTCCGTTCTCACACTCGATCCGCCCCCGCTGCGCGGCGCCAAGCGGCAGCTCGGCCATCGGCAGGATCAGCCGGTCGGCGG
>JBGSOR010000553.1:0-27682 GCA_041738985.1 Chromatiaceae bacterium
GGGGGCCCGCACCCCGGCCGCCCAGTAGCCGATGCCCGCCAGCGCGCCCTGTGCGAGGGCGGTCAGGACCAACCCGTAGAGTACCGCCCGGATGGTGCCGTCCACCGCGTTTAAATAGCCCTGGGCGCGCTCGCCGAGCAGCCGGTGCAGCAGGCGGCCGGATTCGTCGAGCAGACGTTCTCCGTCGCGATAGAAGAAAAAGGCAGTGAGCAGGGCGAAGGTGAATTTGAAGGCGGTGAGCCCGATGTCGCCCAGGAAGGCCAGGGACTGGTCCACCCAGGGTTTCATCCACTGGACCATCTGGGCGCGCAGGGCCGCCGGGTCTTCGGAGAAGAGCGAGAGCAGACGCTCCAGCTCCGGTCCGATCCCGGGGAGATGGGCGACCGACGGGGGCAGGATGTCGGGGCCCTGTCCCAGGAGCTCGATGGCGGACATGTAGGCCGCCGGGACCTCGGCGCGCAAAAGGTAAATGACCCACAGGAGAGGCAGCGCAAAGGTCAACCCCAGAAGCAGCGTCATCACCAAGGCGCTTAAGCCGACGTACCTGCCCATGACCCGGCGAAGCGGACCGTACGCGGGCCAAGTCACCGAGACCAGGACGATGGCCCAGCCGACCGGGACCAGGAACAGCTCCAGCACCCGGTAGCTCAGGACCATCAGACCGGTGAGGAACAGCCCCAGCGCGATCCGTCTGCCCAGCACATTGCTAAAGTCGGCGTTGCGCATGGGATCAGTGCCCCAGACGGGAGGCCCGGGTCAAGTCCGAGAAGCGCACCCCCTTGAGTCCGCGGATCTCCAGGCTGAGCGCCTCGATCTCCGTCGGCCGCCCGCGGATGATGATGGTCTCTAGGCAGTTGTGGTGGTCCAGGTGGACATGGGTCGTGGCGACCACATGCACCAGCTCCCGGTGCTGGATGTCCAGGATGTGCTGGTTCAGCTCCCGCTGGTGGTGGCGGTAGACGATGGTGAGCACGCCGGCGACCTCCTCGTCGCCCTTCTCCCAAGTCTCCTCCACCAGGCGCTCCCGGATCAGATCGCGCACCAGCTCGGAGCGTGACGCATAGCCCCTTCCCACGACCCGACGGTCGAGCTCGTCGAGCAGGGGGCGGGGCAGAGAGACGCTGAAACGGATGGTTTCGTCGGGGTTGGACATGGGACTCTATGGCCCGAGGTCGCGGGCACGGACGGTTGGCGAGCCTCAAGCATACCCCAAGGAAGTCCGTCCCTGGGTACCCCCGGAAACGACAAAGCCCCGGGGCCTCTCGGCGCCGGGGCTTGCGGGGGGCTTCCCCAAGATGCGGACCTCAATACTCGGAGGTCCCGTTGGTCATGGTCCGAATCGTCTGGACCTCGACTACCGGGGTTTGCGACCCCTCGACGGCCTGACGGTCGTCCGCGGACACTGCCATCGTGCTCTGAACGCCGCCGATCAGCACCGCTACCGCGGCGATTACACCAAGAATGCCCATGTTACAGCTCCTGTCGAGATTGGTTGGGTTTCGGATGTCCCGATCGCGAGCCGGCGAGACTCTGCGCCCTTGGCCGACCTGAGTCTGGATTCGCGCTGCCGCGCCCCGTGCCTCGGGTCTGCCTGGGCCGGCTTGGCCGGGTTGATGCATAGTATATAAGCGAATACTAATTAAGCAAGTGCTAATACTCATTGACAAGCAGATGCGTGACGGGTATCGCAAGTCCCAGGGGTACTCGGCCCCGCTCCCGCTGTCGCTACTCGAACAGGTCCCGAAATGCCTTGGCGAAGGCCTTGTAGGCGGCCCACCCGTCCTTATCCATCACCTGGTCGATGACCCAGCGGTTCTCCTGGCCCTCGCCCATCAGGGTCTGGATCTCGAAGCCCAGATGGCGCAGGAAGGCATAGCTCGGGCCGTCGTCCGCAAGCGCGTACTGGGCATACTCTTCCGAGCGACGGTTGAGCAGGGCCACGAAGGCTGAGCCGTAGTCCCCGGGTCCCAGCAGATCCTGGCTGTTGTCCTGGACATGCTCGATGGTCTTGCGGGCCATCGCCACGATCAGGCTTCGGCGATCCTCGTCCTCCAGGTGCCCATGGGCGAGCCGATCGGCGATCTGGATCAGAAAGACCAGATACTCCCCGATCACCGCCAGACGCTGGGCGTCGTCGCGGTAGACAAAGCGCTCGCAGTGCAGATTGATCGCGTGGTCCACCGCGAGACGCCAGGCGATGAAGGCGAGTGCGCTGGCGATCTCTCCCAGGGAGCGCTCGCGCTCCTCGTCCCGCCAGCGACTCTTGATGCGTAGTGCCACGCCGACTCTCCTCTCCGATTGCTTGCATAAGGGCCGGGCAGGCCCAAGCCTCCCGGTTCCGAACAGCGACCGACCAGTCTGCGCGCACCCCCGCGGTGCGAGGTGTCTCCCATGACCGATCAAGCCCTCGAGCTTCTGGCCGAGACCGTCCAGTACAACTGCCATGTCTCGGATGCGCGCCACGGCGCCGACGACTCCCTATGCGTCTATCTCATGAAGATGAGGGAGTATTATCGCTGGGAAAAGCGCCTGGCCTACGGGGCCGCCCTGGAGCGGGACCAGATTGGGGACTGGCTCGCCGACCGCGAGCGCCTCTGGGAGGCGTTGGAAGGCGCGGAGCTCAAGCCCATCGCCCTGGATGGCAAGACCTTCGACCCTTTCGATGCCGACGCCATTAATGCCCGGCTCGCCGGCCACGGGCTGGTCTACGGCGGGGGTCTTGGCCGCCGCGCCAAGCCCCACTTCGTCCTCGGGGATCTGGAGTGCCGGGAGCAGAGCGGCGACAGCGCGCTCTACGTCCTGGCCGACGAGTACGCCCGTGATCTCAGCGCCCCTCCGGCCATGACCCAGGGCCGAACCATCTATCTCCGGCGGGAGTCGTTGCGGCGACTCCTTTGGGAGCGTCTCGAGGGCTGGCGCTGGACCCGCCCGGACAACGCCCTGGGCCGCGCCTTTGCCTGCTATGACTTCGAGGGTGCCCTGGACGATTCGTTGGATGCCATGACCGACCGCGAGATCCGCACCGTACTTCTTCACGAGCAGGGCGAGGTTGCCGCGGGGCTGCGTCTGGGGGATGACTGGGAGAGGATGCTGCTGGACCTGAGCCAGACCCCCGCCGAGCTCATGGCCCGGGCGGTACGCGACCACCTGGCGGACTGCCTGGTGACCCTGCCCGCGCTGGCGGAAGGGGCGGACCCGGCCTCCATTCATTTCTTTCTGGGCAACCTGACCGGTATGCGCAAGGAGATCTTTCCGGGGCTGCTCGATGCCTACCGGGCCTGGATGGGACCGGGGTGCGAAGGGACGGCCGGAATGGAGCCGGCGAGCCGCGACGCGTTCGTCTTCTCCGGCCTCGCCGAACGGGGACGCGATCATTGGGAGCGCTTGGGTCTCGCCCTCGTGGGCCTTTACCGCCGTCTCGGGGCGGAGTCCGCCGGCCCCATCCGGGCCCTGGTCGAATCCAGCCGGCTCTGAGCCAATCCCATCTCCAGGGACTCGGGGGCGAGGCAATGGGGTACGCGGCAGGCGCATGAGCACTTGGGGGCGGACGAGGCGGGTTTGACCCGCGTCATCGCCCCTCGCGACAATGCCGCACGCCCACCACCGGGAGCCGCTGTTATGACCCCCGCCGCCGAGTCCGATCGCGTCCCGCTTGCCACCCTCCGGGAGGTTAAGCCCTTGAGCCTGATCTTCGAGCGCCCCCTGGCCCTCCCACCCGGATTCTGCGACGCGGCCATCGAGCGTTTCGAGGCCCACCCCGAGCACCAGTATGCCGGGCGGGTCGGGCAGCTGCGCACCCAGGCCCTGGACATCAAGTGCACCACGGATCTGGTGGTTAGCAACAAGCCCGAGTGGCGGGACGTAGACCGGATGTTCTTCGCGTCGCTCGCCGCGGCGATCAAGGAATTCCGCGAGACGTTTCCCTATTTCAAAGGCCCTTTCAAGGACGAGGGCTATCAGATCCAGCGCTATCTTCCGGGGGAGTACTACCACTGGCACGTGGACGGCGGAAGCCACGAGCTCAGCCAGCGCCAGCTGGTCGCCCTGTGGTATCTCAACGATGTCCCTGGACCTGGAGGCGAGACGGAGTTTCTCCATCAGCAGGTCAGCGTCCGACCGGAAAGGGGCAAGCTGGTCCTTTTTCCTCCATTCTGGACCCACGAGCACCGGGCAGCGGTGCTCCGCGACGGCGTCAAATACATCGCGACCACTTGGGTGGTGTTCGCCTGACTCGGGGCCCGATCGGTGCGGGCGTGCCGGCAGCGCACCTGCGCCCTCGCGAAGGCGAGTGCCAGGCCAGTGCCCTATCCGTCCTCTACAGCTCGATCACATCCCGGCGGGCGGGGAAATCTTCTTCGAGCCGCCGATCCCCGGGCTGGGCCACGTCGGGTTCGGGATGACGACGGAGGCATCGACAGGGCCGGCCGCGCAGACGCGCGGATCGATCTCCTCGAATCGATCCGTTTTTTTCGTGGTCCTGATAGACGCGATGCCAATGATGCGGTCGCCGCTCGCTCGCCGCCGCGGGAGCAATGCAAGCAACCCAGACCAGTGCATCGACCGGTGCTAGTCCCCGAGGTGCTTCGTCCCGCTCCGCAGGACGGGGCACCTCAGATCCGGCCCGAAGCGATCAGGCCAGGGCGGGGACGCCCAGGGATTGGTGGATGTTCGCGACAACCTCCGGGCTCAGCCCCGTCTTCTTCGCGAAGTCGCCGAGATAGACCTTCTCCTGAGGGGTATCCACCTCGACCGCCAGCAACGAGGCGGCATAGACCTGGGCCGCCACCTCGGGGCTCGGGATGCTGGCGGCGAAGCTGTCCAGGTCCAGGGGCTTGCGCAGCTCCGCCATGATCCAAGCCTCGGCGTCGCCGGCCATGTCCGCCTCCTTGAGCTTGCCGACGATGCGCTGGATCTCGTCCGCGCTCACCTCGCCATCGGCCTTGGCCGCGTTGATCATGCCCTGGATCACCAGCTCGGCGGTCTTGGCCAGGGTCTCCTGCTCGGCCGCGGTCGCGGGGGCATTGACCCCGACGGGCAGGGCACCGCCGCTGAACTCCGGGGTTCCGGATGCCGGGGCGCCGTCGCCACCCTGGCCGGCTTTGGTGAAGGCCTGATACGCGATCCCGGCGAGCAAGGCCAGGGCCCCGCCTTTGACCGCTCCGGAGATCGACTTGCTGCCCCCTCCCAGGAGGGAGCCCAGCACGGCCCCGAGACCGGCCGCCTGGGCAGGGTTCTGGGCCGCGCTGCCCATGGTTGTTTTGGCCTGGTTCAGCACCTTGTTCAGAATGCCGCTGGCCCCTCCCTGGTCTGCAAGCATCTTACCGGCATTGGCCTGGAGGTCTTTCAGCACGTTGCCGATCCGGCTCTCGCCGGACTGGGACATCGTGCTCTGCATGAAGCTGCCGACGAGGTCGCTCAGGTTAGCCATGGTTCTCTCTCCTTCGCTCAGTGGATGGTGTATCGCTCGCGCGGCCTGTATATGGGGACGCAAAAGCGGCTTCACAGCGATTTGGAGAGGGTGCCGGGCCAGCGCGAACGCGGCTATCCGTCCGGGGGCAGGATCGAAGACTCGGGAAGTATTGGCTGAAGGTCAGCCCCGAGGAGCAGACCCGCCGGCTCGAGGGGCGCATCGAGGACGGGCGCAAGATCTGGAAGCTCTCCCCGATGGATCTCGAGTCCTACAGCCGCTGGTACGACTACTCGCGGGCACGCGACGAGATGTTCGCGGCGACCGATACGGGATTCGTGGTACGTCGCCCGATCGGACGACAAGAAGCGGGCACGCCTCAACATCGTTCGGCATCTGCTCGCGCATGTCCCGTACGAGGACCTGCCCCGCGAGAAGGTGAAGCTGCCGAAGATGCCTGGGTTGACCGTGATGCGTTGTAACAATGGATCCTCGTGCATTGTCGTCCTCAGCCTCGGCCTAGGTGTCGCATGCCGATGCAGGGTATCGCATCCGGAACGATCGCGCCCCGACCCGCGGCTCAGGACTTGGGTCTGGCTCGCCGCGGCACGCATCCTGGTGCGGCGTTTGACCACCGAGGCTTGATGTTGTCTACACCCTCTAAGGGATCGGGCAGCTCCTCGCGTTCGGCCCGAAGTGCTATACCGTACTCATACGACGCCCGGGGCGATCTTGTCCGACATACCCCCTGCCGGCCGCGACGGCCTGTCCCGGCGCCGGTCGCAAGCCCGGCTCGGGTCCCGTCGGCGAGCCCACCCAGCCCATCGAGGGCCACTGAGCCTGGTGCCGCCCGTGCGGACCTGCGTGGCGGGCCTGGCCGAGGGCTCCGGCCGCGACGCACTGCAAAAGCGAAAAGAAAGAGACAAGCGGTCAAGTCCAATGAATCATTGAGCGCAACGAAGAATCGCCGAACACTTGAATCATCCACGACCCTAAACCGCGCATCGATCCCGGCGCAAGACCTCCGGTACTGCGCCAGCGCGATTCGGGTCGCGGTATTCAGGACGTTTGACTTACGCACTCTTCCGGAGCCTGACCCAGCAGGTGGCGGGGGAAGAACGTCAAAACGTCTGGAAGCCTGCGTTGGTCGAGATCGAAGAAGCCCTCGTCCCCGCATTCATCATCGAGGAGCTCGAAGACGGGCGCTACACGATCTTTGTCCCTTCGATACCAACCCCGTTCGCCGGCGCCGTCTATATTCTCGACCGGAAACGGGTGCATCCCTTGGATGTACCCTTCACTGAAGCGCTCAAGACCGTCTCCCGGTGGGGATCGGGCGCTAAAGACCTTGTTGCGGCGATGGATAGAGCGGGCAGCGCTTCGAGGTGACGCTGGAGCAGTGGCGGGCGGCGATGGGATAGAGCACACGAACCGTCCGACGTGAAGCAGCATGGACCTGGAGGACGTGCATGATCGTCACGAACTTTCTCGTCGGACTGCCGGCCATGCTGCTGTGCCTGGCCTTGCAGGTTGCCGTCTCCTTCTGGAGCGTCCGCTACTATGTACGCCAGTCGGCGGCATCGACAGGTCGGCGCGGCGTTCTTCGCGACATCTGGCCTTTGCTGGTCGCCATGCTGTTCATGATGACCGGAACCCTGGTCCAGATTGCGGTCTGGGGCACGCTGTTTGTCGCGCTCGGGGAATTCGACGAGTTTTACGAGGCCATCTACCACTCGGCCGTCAATTTCGCCTCGCTCGGCTACGGCGATATCGTCATGACGAAGCGATGGAAGCTGCTCGGCCCGCTCGAGGCAGTAAACGGCGTGCTCATGCTTGGCATGAGCGCCGCGGCGCTGATGGTGATCCTTCAGCACATGATTAGGGCCCAGCCAGAAGGGCTGACGCACCGAGACCCCGGGGCCGGGAATCGCAACGATTAGGGTGCCTAGCAAAGTTCCCGGCGTCCCGTGGCGGCATGCGGCGCTTGGCTCGCCGAGGCGGCGTCCTTCGCTGCAGGCCGGCACCCAGCGGTCTGGCGACGCCCCGTGGGTCAGTGGCGACGCTGCCCTCGTGAGCGCCATTGCAGGTTAGGCGTGCCCTAGGGACAATCGCCGCCCCATCCTCGCCGGAGCCATTCGATGCGTCTCTCTCGCCTCGCCCGCACCTACCGCCTGGCGGTTGGCGACAAGAGTATGACCCTGATCCTGGGTCTGTTGGTGTTTTACATGTTCATTCTGGTCCCCCTCGGGGAGCTGGGACTGGTGCTGCGCCCATGGCTCAACGTCGGATTCCTGGCCGTCATTGCGGTGGCAGTCCTCGGCTTTGTCCGGTTCTCCAGTCTGGCGCGGGTGTTCGTTGTGGCGGCCATTGGTTTGGCCTTGACCAATTTGCTTTGCGCCGTGGCCCCGAGCGCCCGGTTACAGATCGCCGACGCCCTCTTCAGCCTGCTGGCCGCCGGCCTGCTGGCGACTCTCCTGCTCCAGCGGACCCTGCGCCGCGGCGCGATCAACATTCACCGCTACCAAGGGGCCTTCGCGGCCTACGTCCTGCTGGGCGTGATGTTCGCCCAAGGGTTCGAGCTGGTAGCCATGGTCGAGCCCGGCGCCTTCCAAGTCCTGGGTGCCCCCGCCACCTACGACACCATGCTGCCCAGGTTCCTTTACTACAGCTTCACCACATTGACCACCCTCGGCTACGGCGACATCATCCCGATCCACCCCTATGCTCGCTCTTTGGCCGTTCTGGAGTCACTGGTGGGGGTGATCTACCCCGCCGTCCTGATCGCGCGCCTGGTTTCACTGGACGTGATCGACGAGCAAGAGGCGCGCGGCCCCAAAGTCTGAGCCCGCGCGCATTGGCCCCGGCGGGTCCGAGGCCTTGAGGCGTGGACGTGCGAGTCGCCGTACTTGATGTCCCTGGCGGTCCCGCGCGCGTCCTGCTTGGCATCGCGCTTGTCCTGCCGACATTCCGGACGGTTCTTCTCATCGTTGGGTTCTTACACTAAGCCAGCGCACCTATTCCCAAGCTTTCGTGCACCCAAACGCAATCCAGAAGGCAACCGGCCCCCAGCACTAATCGCACGTCTTGCCCGTATGACAGGGCGGAGCGGAGCGCCCTGCCTTGCGGCGCAAGATCTCCCCACGCAGCTCCCGACACAGCTGGCGCACCTCCACCTCGACCGCATCGGCAGTGACCGCCAAGCGTGCAAGGGGGCCGGGGACGATCCTGCCCCTCCAGACGACCCGCATCACGGCCCCCTCCTTGACAAGGCGGGTGGTGAAATCGGAGGCCTTGAGATCCCCCTGGATCAGATGGGAGCGGATCTCCCGCTTGGGGACGAGCTCGATCCGGCGCAGGTTATTGAGCGTCAGTTTGAATGGGCCGAAGCCGATATGGCTCGTCTGCGCCACTTCCAGGCGATGCCCCTCCCGCTTGATGACCCGACTGGCATCGACGCTGGAGAGTATTTGGGCCATCTGATCGTAGTCGGTCAGCACGCCCCAGATCTCCTCGGCCGCCGCGGCCACGGTGAGCTCGGCATAGACGTCAAGCCCCGGCCCGGCCTTCTGCACGCGCACGACGAAGTCCTCGGCGTTGCGCGATGGCGCCGACAGGGCGAGCGTCACCATACCCAGTAGGAACGCGGCGAGACCTTGGACGATGGCTTCGCGCATGTGCCGCAGCAGGATCTCCAAGGCAGGCCAGATCTGGAGTCAAGGGGCGGGTGGTTGGCGTCAGAGCTGGTCGATGACCGGCAGCATCCGGATAAAGCCGGCCACCGAGCGCTCGTGCAAGCCCCTTCAGCTCCGCGACGCCCAATGTCCAGGTCACGGAAATTGGCGTATGTAGCGACGGCCCGCCAGGGCCAGCTGGAGTCCCACCGCGCGAAGTCCCCCTTGTACACAGGTCCGATGCCGAGGGGCGTTGCGAGGATGCTCGGTGCGCATGGGCTCAGGCCCTGGGTGCATGGGTTGCAGCCGATCGGACGCGTGCGGCGGCTGCCTCGGATCGGGAAGCGGCAGACCGTGGCCGAGGCGACCTCGGTCCGCTCGCCAGGGTCGCGGCCTGGCTCAAAGACCGGCGCGCGACCCCTTCAATCCGAGCTCAGAGCGGGGGCTCAGCGCGGCACCAGCGAGACGGCAACGGCGTCGGTGAAGGTCACCCGGACGGTATCGCCCTCCTTGAGCTCGTCCAGGTAATGCTGGAGCTCCGGCGCATCGACCGAGACCTCCCGGTAACGCCCCTCGGGATCGCGGAAGGCGATGGCCTTCTTGTAGGGGTCGACCGACAGGATCTTGACGATCGATCGCATCTGCCGGCTCGCGGCTCCCGGCGCCGTCCCTGGGCTGACCGATGTGGAGCGTTGGCGCTCGGGGGCGGACTCGTCGCCTGCGCCGGCCACGACATCGACCGCCATACTCCGGTAGTACTTGACCTTGACCCCGTCACCCGGCTTGACCTTGTCGAGGTTCTCGACGCGATCCCCCGCCTTCACGGTGACCAGGTTGCCCTGCGGCCCCTTCAGGGTGACATAGCGGCTGGATCGATCGACGGCCTCGACGGTGGCCGTGGTCTCGATCAGCTCGGCGCCGGCCATCCCGGGCGGCGCGGCCTCGATCTCGGCCAGCGCGGGCAAGGCCGCAGCCAGAACGATGGATGCAATGAGCGGCTTCAGGGTCTTCATCTCGTTTCTCCTCAGACTAAGCGAAACGGCCGCGCCGGAAAGGGTTCGCGACGCGGCACCGTTGGACCTTGCTTTGGATCAGTCGCCAGGGAGAGATTCCGCGCGGGGCAGTAGCTCCCGCACGGATTCACGAGCCACACGCGGCTCGCCGGCGTTTCGGAGCCGCGGCAACCGACGACGCCAAAAAGGCTAGTAGCGCCGGGCCGTGCGCCGTGCGACCCCGGATACGCTGACCGGAGTGAGCGGCCGCCCGACCACCGCCTCGGCCGTCGGGATGACACTGTGCATCCCGGGAATCGCAAGCCGATCTCCCACTTCGGATCCGGCGATCAGAATGACGCTGGCCGCGAGAACGATGCCAAACCGCTTCGATCGGGTCATTGTGCCCCTCCTGTCATGAAATGCGTCGGAAGCTCGGCTGCGTCCTGAAGATCCTTCAGGTCGATCTTCGCGGCGTTGGTTGGGTTGGTAAAGCCGAAATCGGTCGGCGCGACCTCGGCTCCGGTCTTCCAATTCCGAATCTGGATACTGTACTGAGGTCGGCCGGTCATGTCCTTGGATGTAATGACATAGCGGCAGGGATAGGGACGATCGCCTTGCGCGATCCAGATCTGCCAGTCGACCTCGTTGCTCCGAAACGCCAGAGAGTCGCACTCGACACCGCCGACCACGCCGCTCCCCAGGTCCTTGGCGTCGACCACATTCTTTATCAGCTCGTCGTAAACGTTCGACAAGAGGATGTCTGCCCCGGGCAGCGGCCGATCGTATTTCACCCTCAGCTCGTCGATCAGATGATCGACCGTGCCAGGCACGGCGACCTGTGCGTAGAGGTTTTTGTTCTTGCCAAGCACCGTCAGCGTTTCACCGTCGAAGAGCGTCTCCACATCGGCAAAGCCCCCGGAGCGCCTCGCATGAACCTTGTCCGGCCGGTTAAGTGCGATCGTGCCGGAGCTCGCCAGGGCGAGCTTCTGGTCCTCTTTGGTGATGACCTCGAGGGTGGCGTCGTAGTCGAATGAAATGATCTGCTGGGCCGCCAAGTAATCGGACATGGCCTTGACCAGCCGCTTGGCATTGGCCGCATCCGCGCCGATTCTGACCAGCTCGACCCGTCGGTTGAGCGTCTGGCCTTCGGCCGTGTCGTTACTGGCGACCGGCTGACTCTCGCCGGCACCGGCCGTGTCGAGTCGGGTCGCGTCGATTCCCCGTTCGACCAACGCCGCCTTGATGGCGTTGGCCCGTTCGAGCGAGAGTGTCTCGTTATAGACCGCATCCCCTTTCGAATCGGTATGGCCGACGATCCTCAGGCGCCAATCCGGGAACTGGTTGAGCGTGGCCGCGATATCGTCGAGCAGCGACAGCGTGTCGGGCTGAATGGTCGCCTTATCGACATCGAAGCGGATGCCATAGAGGTCATAGCGCTGCTTCGTCTGAAGCGCCTGCTCCATGGCCCCCCGTCCGTACTGTGCCGCGAGGTCCTGGGCGGTCTCCGCTGAGGCAGGACGCGGCGACATGAAGACCAGGGCGAGGGCGAATGCGCCGCAAACAGGCAAGACCCGTCCCCCGAATAGCCGCTCAATAGACACGAACCACGCTGAGTGACTGATTGACCGCATGCTGTATCTCCGTCCGTCAAAAGAGATGGCAATGGAAAGACCACGCGCTAGGTCCAGCGTCTGCTCGGCAAGCTCGGTGAGCGCGACCCGGGTGGTGAAGGCGGGTCGGAGATTGCGGACGATGGCAAACCCGGACGCCCCCCGGTGGCGCGCCGCGGCCGCTTCGAAATAGCGGCCGATCACGGTGCTGGCAGGCACCTGAAAGGCCTGAGACTCGATGCGCGGGTCTTGTCCCAGCGCGCGAAGTCCCGCTCTCATGCGGGTCTGCTGGCGAGAGGCGCTGTTGGGATGCGCTGCGTGCGTTGCATGGATGGGCTTGGGCTCTGGGCTCGCCACCTATCGCTTCTCCAAACCCCAAGG
Organism: Chromatiaceae bacterium; assembly: GCA_041738985.1. GTDB lineage: Bacteria > Pseudomonadota > Gammaproteobacteria > Chromatiales > Chromatiaceae > Thiodictyon. The sequence goes on from JBGSOR010000553.1 coordinate 12,065, forward strand.
GCATACCCGTTGTCGTTGTCGTAATCGGCATGATGGCCTCGGCAACGAAAACGACCGTGTCAACGCGAACCGAGAGGCCATAATGGCTCAGGGTGCTGGGGTTGCAGCCGGGAAGCCGAGACCCCCACCGCCGCGCTCAGGGGCAAGCAAGAAGGCAGTCTTGGATGCAATGCTCGGATACACCCTGGCTCCCTTCCCAGGTTGCCGTTTCTGTTGAAACTGGGCCAGCATCGCCCCCGGCATCGCCGAGGGTGTCTTGCCAGCTCAACAGCTCACTTGACCTCGAGCTTCTTGAACCGCGAGCCTTCATAGGTCACATCCGCGATCAGCCCCTTCGAGCCGAAGATAAAGGACACGACATCCCGCTTCAGGTTGGTGGTGTCCAGATCGCCGCCGGCACCGATCTTGGCCACGGCCACCGAGGCATCCACGCCGAGCTCCCACTCGCGCGCGCCGCTAGTGAACTTGGCCAGGGCCTTATCGGTGTTGAGCGCCAGGATCATGGAGTGGGATTCGATGCCGACGATGAACCCCGCCTTGAGCGCGGTCGACCCGTAGTAGAGCCGCTCCGGAGAGCCCGAGGTCAGCACGCACTTGCCGCCCTCGACGCCGACGCCAAAGCCACCCTTGCGGATCGTCGGGCACACCAAGACGCCCTTGGCGTTAGCCAAGACGCCCTCCGCGCCCTTGGTCTCCGCCTTGAACCTGGCCAGCGTGGCGTTTGCCGCGGCATCGAGCTCACCAGCCTCCTTCGCCGTCAGGTCGGCCATGGCCGGACCCGACAGGGCTAGTCCAAGCGCCATGACACCGCTTATCAGGCCGGCATTGATCTTGCCGTTGGACATTCTCGCCTCTCCTCTTCTTATTGGGTGGAGAACAATGCGCCCTAATGATTGCCCGCTCGGGCGATGCGCGATAGGCGTAGTAACACCCGTAGTTTCTGCGGGCCCGAAGCTCCACCTCGCCGGGCTGCCCTGCGGTTCGCTCGTCTCGATGTCCGGGCAGACGGAATCGGACCCGTATAGGGTTATGGTCCGAGCTCGTCACTGTTACCGCGTCGGCGTGGAGGACCTCGAGTCCCCTGTAGAAGACGTGATCCACGGCGCGCCCCAAGTGACGGCTGCGCCGGTCTCCTGTCAGCCGAACCGGGCGCAGGTGCAGCCGGTTGGCGACCAGCGACACGATGTCGTTGCGTCGTTCGCTCCAGTCGTTGAAGTCCCCTGCCAGGACCATCGGACCGGCGTGCGAATCAAACACCTCCGCCATGGATTCCAGCTGGGCTCGGAAACGCGCCGTACCCAGCGTGTAGTTGATACCGTGGAGATTGGCAACCCACAGCTCCTCGGTCGATCCGCCGAGGGGAAAGCGCGTCAGCAGCGCGGATTTTGGGGTGCGGATCAGGGGCTCCGCCACTCGGCTCAGACATGCCCCGGATGCCGTTGCCCGGCCGGCAGTCAACACGCCGGTCGCGGCACCCTGGTAGTCGAAGGCACGCGTCATGGTCCAGCGGTATCCGGACCGCTCCAGCAAGGCGCGAAGCGAGGGCGTCAGGTGCGCCTCTTGCAGAAGGACGATGTCCTGGTCAGCGCTGAGTCGTGCGTAGTCTTCCGACCAGTGCCTTTTCCGACCCTTGAGCACGTTCCAGCTTGTGAGGGTGAAATTGGCGGAATCGAGCGCTGCGGTTGGCGGCAACCCGGAGGAAAGGGTCTGCCATCCATTGGACCAGGCGGCATCCCCCGTCCGAATCATCCGCCCGCCCCGGTACGCGATCAACCGATCGGTTGCCGGTATGTTGAAGCAGCCGACAAGCACGAGGGTTACAACCGCCCAGAGGGATGCGCTGCGGGTCATTGGCCTATGCTTCGGCATCTGCAATCTTCCTGGACCGGTGTCCGATGCAACCTGAACGCCTCGTCCGCCCGCTACGAGGTCTGGCAGTCGAAGCGCTACGAGATCTTTTCGGCTCTCAAGATCGAACAGGCGGTCAATAAATTCTTAGACGGCACCTGGTGCGCGACATCCGATACCTTCACCCTCTGCGTGCGCGCACCGCTGCGAGACACCAAGCAGCAGGATGAGATCGAGCGCCAGGCCGAGCGCCTGCGCACGCGGGGCATCGACTTCCAACCGCTCGATGAGGAAGGCTTTTCCGAGCGACTCAAGCGCCATCCGGAGATCGCCGACGACTTCTTCGGTCGCGCCTGGGTCAGCGCGTTCTGCGGCGAGGATGCCGCCCGCAATCTTGCCGAGCGCCCGAACGCCCAAGACGCCGCTGAGCTTCGCCTCGCCCTCGGCAGTCTTTACCGCTGCCACTTCGAGGTCTGGGACTCGGGCGGCCATATGCCCGCCGCCTCGCTGGACGGCTCGCGCCCTGCGCTTGCGCTGGTCGAGCGCTATGTCGAGCCTGATCTTGCCGAGACCCTTCGCATCGCCACGGCCTATGCCGATCCGATGCCCGCCCGCGACTCTTCGGAACCCTGGGTGCCGGACGAGCGCGACCAGGCTCGCCGAGCCGCGCCGTCTTACAGGCCGCGCACCGAGATCGCGAAACAGCGGGTCCCGGCATTCGCGTGGATCGGGAAAAACGACCGCGCAGTCATCTTGGGCGATGCCGGCTCCGGCAAGTCCACCTTGCTGCGCGCCGTCCAGGCGCGCTGGGCGGGCTTCCTCCCGGTGTGGCTGCCTTTTTCGTTCTGGACCGAGGGGATCGCGTCCGCGCCCGAATCGCGGGAAAGGGTTGGGGGGAGGGAGGCTACCCGGTGTGTAATACCAATCATCCGTCGCCTGCGCGAAGACGAGTCAGCCCGCTCAGGTATACTCCAGCATCTGCGCAAAACGCCGGGCTGCCGTGTCGTCTGTCAGGAGTAAATCGGCGCCGTGCTCCTTAGCGATCTGCAGTGCCTGGGTTTCGCCCGCGTGCAAAGGCATCAGGCGCGAGAGCGCGGTCAGCGCGGGCCGCGGCGGATGCTGTGGCGTTACCCGAACGAACGATAGGGCCAGCCGGTTGAAAATCTGCGGGCGGTGCCGCTCTGCCTCGGCCCACACCGCATGTTGGGCACAAGCACCGAAGGGAAATCGTCGACCAGGGACAACGAGTCCAGCTCGTCGAGATGAATCAAAGGTCCGGCATCGCAAACGACAACGCGAGCGATGCGGCTATCCGTCGCCACGCAGACCCCATTCCACGTCCTCGCGAACGAAGGTCTCGCTCAGCTCCGCGCTGTGGGAGCTCAAGTAGCGACGCAGTGCGTCGATGAGGATCTCGTCGAGGTCGCTCGCCCAGCCGTCGTGGACCAGGATCGCCGCCTGCTGTACCAAGCGATCCGGGATATCGGCCCGAATGTATGTAGTCATGGTTCGCTCGATCGACGCACTCAATGGCCAAATTAAAGATAAGGATAACCGATGCGGTAAGGGCAGGTAACCGGCCCGCACGAGCATTCAGGGCATCCGGACCCTGCGGCCACCGGCCCAGCTCGCTCAATCTCCCGTTAGGCGAAACCCGGACGGTGCCGATGATGGACGACAATACTGGGGGCGCATAGAGCCAAGCGCCCGCTGATGCGGCAGCTTCGGCCCCGTCGGCAGTCGCCTGGCGGCCGTTTCCAGGCGATCGCCACCCGCCCTGACAGCGTCTGCAATGGGGACGAAGCAGCCGCTCGACGGATCAAGCCGAATGTCTCCTCCGCGTCGTGAGCGACCATTGGCTCGACCAACGGCCAGCATCAGCTTCCCGCGTGAAGCGACCGCCGAAGCTGCACCAAGCGTCCCAGGTGCACGTGCGGCAGCATCCGGCGTAGAAGGCGGTCGGTGCCTCGGCCGCGTCGATCGCCAAGGGTTTCAACCGCTGGCCGTGGGGTTTGGCATAGCGCCCCAGGTCGCGCACGTAGGTGGCGCCCTTCTCGACGCACGCCGTTATGCCGTTCAACTGACCCGCTTTGGCGACCCCTCGTTCACCCCGCGGCGAAGCAGGCCCCGGGAGCGGCCTGGTGCCCGCGTAGACTATCTTTACTCCCCGGGGCGGACGATCTCTGGCCGTCTGCGCGTTTGGATTGAGTGTGCCGCGTTGCCCTGGTCCATTGGTGATGGTAGCGCGGCTCCCGGTGAGAATCGCGCTGTCGTCTGTCGAATCACGGTTCGGTTGGGGACCTCATCGAATGCGCCGCCGCGATCACCCCACGGGCGAAGCTCCAATGCCCATAGCGAGCAATCGAAAACCGATCGGGGGGATCTCTCGCTGCCGGAGGCGATGGTGGCATTGGGCAAGAAGTGGCGTCCCGATGCCGCTTCTTGCGCTGCTGTCTGCCATCGCTGCGAGCGGCTGTGCGACTGCGCCGCTCATGCCCTATACGACCGCGACCGCGCCGCTCGTCCTGGTGCCTGTCTCCCAAGCTGGCGTTCAGGACAAACGGGCACGCTTTCGAGAGATCTTCTGCGCGGTACTGGCGCAGCGTGGAGCCGCGCTGCCCGATGACAGGCCCTGCGACGAGGCGCTCGCCCGCGTCGGACGCGAGCCGGCAGGGACGGGGGCGCCGGTGAGGCTGGGGCCATCGAGACTCCGGCTCGTCGCTGCCGTGGTGCCCGGTGTCGGGTGGGACTGCTTCTCAGACTGGCTCGACCTGAAGCACAGCGGCGCCATGCACGTTCGCCCATTCGGCTATGACCAGATCACCCTGACAGTGGACGGGTTGTCGAGCAGTGCCAACAACGCACGCCAGATCCGCGACGCCATCCTGCGGACGACGATTGGGAGCGCAGAGGGGCGCTTGGTGCTGATCGGCTATTCCAAGGGTGCGCCGGACATCCTGGAGGCGCTGGTGTCCTACCCGGAGATCCGCAAGCGGGTTGCCGCCGTCGTCAGCGTCGCGGGCGCGATCGGTGGCTCGCCGTTGGCAAACGACGCCGAGCAATCGCAGCTTGCGTTACTGCAACACTGGCCCGGTGCGCGCTGCCTGCCCGGCGATGGCGGCGCGGTCGCGAGCCTGCGTCCGGGAATCCGCAAGACCTGGCTGGCGCAACATCCGCTGCCCCCGGGGGTGCCGTATTACTCGCTGGTGACCTTTCCGCAACCCGAGCGTATCTCCTCGGTGCTCAAGTCAAGCTACCGGAAGCTGAGCCGGGTGGACGCCCGCAACGACAGTCAAGTGCTGTTCTATGACCAGGTGATCCCTGGCAGCGCGTTGCTTGGCTACCTCAACGCGGACCATTGGGCCCTGGCGGTGCCGATTGCGCGCTCCCATCCATTGCTCGGCTCGACCCTCGTCAACCATAACGACTTTCCGCGCGAGGCATTGCTGGAGGCCGTGTTGCGGATGGTCGAGGAGGATCTCGCGGCGGATTTATTGGACGTCGATGATCTGCATGCCTTTTAGGCGCTCTGGATGGCGCTCGCGATCGTTGACCGGGTCGCGGATCCAGATCGCCTCGATCTGCCGCGGGAAACGGTTGCGGATCTTCCGATAAGTCTCCGGATCCTGCTCTCCGGTGTCCCCGACGAGGATGAAGCGGCGCTGCGGAAAGTGGCCGATGATTCCACTGATCTGACCGAGCTTTTGCTCCGTCGTGGCCTCGCCGCCGGCAAGCCTTGAAAGGTCCTGCCACGACCCGGGCGTGAGCAGGTTCTTGCGCACGTTCTTCATGTGGAAGGACCCTTGCGGATATCCGGCGGCGGCGACGAATTCCGCCAGCGGGCGATAGAGCTGCCAGGGGCTGCCGGAGACGTAGTGAAACGCGGTCACTTCGCCTAGCCCTCGGTAGCGCTCCGCCATCCCGGAAACGGCGACGAACGGGCGGTAAAAGGTGTTCTCGATCACCACCGCGTGACCCGCGGGGATGTCGGTGACCTTGATGGTGTCATCGATATCGGAGATCAGCGACAGTCCCTGGGGCTCGATCAGCCGGATCCGCGCGCTTCCCCGGTGGCCTGCCGACACGACATGCAGTTGCAGCCAGCCGCGGTTGGAGCCCTGAGCCTTCAGGAGCTCCCGGGCACGCGCCGTCGTTAGATGCAGCTCGCCAAGGATCAGGCCGTTCAGGTCGCTGCGCTTGGGTGTCCCATCCGCTTTCCGCAGCGCGAAGGTCTCCTGTCTGGGATCCTTGTCGAACGCGAACGCGACCTGCTCGCGCGACTCGTCGTCCGCAACCACGTCGGCCAGGCGGTCGCGAAACCGCGCAATCTCCGGGGCCGGCCGGCCCCGGGCAGCTGCGGCAAGGCCGGCGAAGGCTGTCTCCGTCACTTGGCGCGGCTCATGGACCCAGATGCGCATCGGGATCAGCCATTGGGCACCGCTGCGGTAGCCGTAAGACTGGTAGATGGTCGCCTCTTCGACTGCCTTCCCCGGCAGCGGTCCCGCGCAGCCGGCGCAGAACAGTAGAAGAAGCAATACCAGTAGGGGGTTGTAGCGTTGCCTCGGCGGCATGGCGAAAGACCTCGGGTGCACGGCAGAAGACCCGTCCAAAGACGCCCCGTTGGGATCAGAGCTGTCCCTCGATCGGCAGGAGCCCGATAAAGCCGGACGTGAAGCGCTGCCAGGCGGTGCTCTCGGGGTCGTGGCGGTAGACCAGCTCCTTGCCGTCGTCCTTGGTCACCCAGGACAGCGTCCCGTCCTCGTCCAACAGCACCCGATAGCTGTTCTCGGGCAACACCCCCTCGTCCATCCAAGCAATCACCTGAGCGGCCAGCTCCGGGCTCTCCACGTAAAGCCCTGCCTCGGTGTTGATGTCGGAGGACCGGGGGTCGAGGTTGAGGCTGCCGATGAAGACGTCCTTGCGGTCGAACACGAGAACCTTGGCGTGCAGCGCGGCCGTCGCGCCGAAGAAGACAATCCGCTTCTTGATCACCCCCGCGTCTGCGCGCAGCTCGTAGAGCTCGACGCCGCTGCGCAGCACTTGCTTGCGACGATCGGCGTACCCCCCGTGGGCGGCCAGTACGTCGTTTGAGGCCAGCGAGTTGGTCAGCACCCGGACGCGCACACCCTGGTCGTGCAGCTCCTTCAATCGTTCGATCGCCCGATCGCGGGGGACGAAATAGGGCGATTCGATCAGCAGCTCGGTGTCGAGCCGGCCCACGCGCCGGTACAGCAGCTCGGGCATCCGGGTGGTGCGACCGATCGCGGCGATCTCGGCCGGGTCCGCCCAAACGATGTGGCCCGGCGCCCAGACGAACTTGTCGATCTCGTGCTTGAGCATCGTCTTGAGCTCGGCAATGTCCTGATCGATCGGATAGGGATAGTTGTCTGCCGCGATGCGCTCGCGCAGGGTCGTCCGGGCCTGCTGTAGGTCCGCTTGGGTCGCGGGCCGGTCCACCAGGGCGCCGATGGGCACCGACCAGTGGCCGTTCCAGAAACGGTCGAATACGCTGGAGATCTCCCGCACCACCGGGCCGCCGGCCGCGACGTCCAGATCACGAAAGTTGGCGTTTGTGTGGACCTCGAAGTAGTGATCCCCGACGTTGCGCCCGCCGACGATGGCCAGGGCGTTGTCCATCACCAGGGTCTTGTTGTGCATCCGGTGATTGAGTCGCTGGAAGTTCGTGAGGAATTCGAGCCCCCGCGCATCCCGATGGGCAAAGGGGTTGACCATGCGGATCTCGATGTTCGGGTGGGCATCCAGCGCGGCGAGGACCGGGTCCCGGCCCTTGAAGGTCATGTCGTCGAGCAGCACCCGCACGCGCACCCCACGGTCGGCGGCCCGCACCAGACGCTCGGCCAGCAGCCGGCCGGTAGCGTCCGGTTCCCAGATGTAGTACTGCATGTCGAGCGTCTTCTCGGCGAGCTCGGTGAACGCGGCCCGGGCGGTAAAGGCAATCTTCCCGCGGCGGACGATCGCGAAGCCGGACTCGCCGGGGTGGCGCGCGGCGGCCTTGTCGACGTAACGACCGAGCGCGGTACGGGCGTGGTCCTGGAAGGCATTGGACGCGGTGCGCGGGTAGTCCTTCGGCACGCTGGCGCAGCCGGCGAAGAGCAGGCCCGTCAGGCCCAGGCAGAGAGCAACCGCACGCAGGCTAATACCCAGGCCGATGCAATCTCGAGAGGCATCCTTGGAACGATGCGGCGTGTGCGTTGCGCGCATGGGCTTGGGCCCTTAGTGATGGGGGTTGCCGCCGACAGGATGCGCGCGGCGGCGGGCTTGGATCAAATAATGGTCAACCGTGCGCGACGACGGTCTACTTATTGGGGCCGCGGCCGGGGCCAAACAACCCGGCACGCGGCCCTCAATCCGGGCTCGGAGCGGGGACTCAGCGCGGCTCCAGCGAGACGGCCAGGGCATCGGTGAAGGTCACCCGTACGGTATCGCCCGCCTTGAGCTCGTCCAGGTAATGCTGGAACTCCGGCGCGTTGACCGAGACTTCCCGGTAACGCCCCTCGGGATCGGTGACCAGGTTGCCCTGCGGCCCCTTCAGGGTGAGATAGCGGCTGGACTGATCGACGGCCTCGACGGTTGCCGTGGTCTCGATCAGCTCAACGCCGGCCTCCCGGGCGGCGCGGCCTCGATCTCGGCCAGCGCGGGCCAGGCCGCGGCCAGAACGATGGATGCAATGAGCGGCTTCAGGGTCTTCATCTGGTCTCTCCTCAGTGGGCGTCGAATTGTTTGGGGTGACCAGACGGGTTGCGGCGAGAAGAACATGGGGACCGGCCAGTCAGCGCGCGGCCTTGTATCCTGGTTGATCGCACGCGACAGCGGGACAGACGAATGCGGGCGGCAGGTGCGCGGCGTCGTGCACCGTCGCTACCCCGTTGCGCGGCCCACCGCCGCGAGGGGCAGGCCGCTGGCCTCCAACTTGCCGGACGCTTCTTGCGTGAGTCTAGGCGAACCGGTCGCGCGGGAAAGAGCTTGCAACCCCGCACCATTCGCCGTTATTGCCTTCGATGGCTGCGCACTCCTGGCGCCCCTCCCGCTTGCAGTCGCGGTTGTCCTGCCGCCGATCCATCCTTGTCGTCCGGCGGGTTCAGGCCGTCCATCGCTCATCAACCTTGCCGCAGACGCTTGGCGCAGAGGCGTTGGTAGCCGGAGCGGCGACCCGGCATCGCCACCCCTTCCGGTCCTTTGCCCCTTGCCGGACCCGGTGCGCGGCCGCGCTCGGAAACGGGCCAGCTCCCGCATTAGCCGATCGGCGCTCGACGCTTTGCGCGCAGAGCAGACCGCGCGGGGCTCGCTCGCCGGTGGTGCTGCTCTTCGTCGCCGTATACGCGATGAACCGCTCCGCCGCATTGATCCACCGTGGGGGTTATGGTCCGAGCACGTCACTTTCACTGCATCTGCCTGGACGACCTCGAGTCCCCTGTAGAAGACTTGATCCACGGCGCGCCCCCAGTGACGGCTGCGAAGGTCTCCCGTCGGCCGAATCGGCAGCCGCGCACCTCCAAAAACCCATAAGCGACCCTATCCGACGACAAGATAGGCGCCGCAAGGAACAGAAATGGGGCAGATCGCCAAGGGGACCGGACACTGACCGGAAATAGCAAACCCCAAGAGAAAGAGCGGGCGCGCGCAACAGTGTGTTCTCGGTCAACTCCGGACAGTCGGCTGCGCAGCGCCAGCGACCGATTTTGACTTGCCTCCCACTTTGGTCGCCGAGGTGCGCCCCAGTGGCGTTGGCCCGCGGGGACCTATGCCGACCGGTCACAACCGCCCTCCCGCCCGCACAGTCGACGGCTGTCCGAAATACCCGACCGAGATACTTGCCGATCAGTCAATTCCGACTAGAGTACTTAGAGTACTTAGTTGCCGGCACGCGGAATGGAGACGATAGGGAGATCGTCGCTGCAGCTCGAACAGCCACAGCATTTTCAGCTCGTCGAGGCGAGATCATGAACATCTCACGCAGGGTGTTCGTGCGTGCGACCGTGAGTGGCGCGGGCTTGGCCGCGACCCTTCCGGGTTTGCTGTTCGCGCGCAGCGCAGGGGCGGCCCTCCCGCCCGAGACTTTCTTCGCCCCCTCTCCAGCCGACGCCATCCGCGCGGTCCTGGGCAGCGAGCAGTCCATGCCGGACGAACGGGTCCATCTGGACATCACCGGCATGGTCGAAGTCGCGGACATGGTGCCACTGTCGGTGAACGCGGATCTCGACGACATGGAGAGCGTCACAATCGTCGCCGACAGGAACCCCAACCCGATAATCGCCCACTACCGCCTGGACACGCGGGCGTTGCACCCGTACGTTGCTACTCGTGTGCGATTGGCCGCTTCCGGGGACGTCCATGCCCTGGTCAAGGCGCACGGAACGCTGCATCGCGCCACCCGGAACGTGGAGATTAGCATCCCCGGCTGTGGCGACGCGGAGGCTGGTCCGGAGGCCAGCCCCGGACCCCCGGCGCCGGCCTCGTCCAACAGCATCCGGATGCGGATCAAAGAGAGCGGCCCGAGTCTGGTCGTGCGCGTCCTTATCGATCATCCTATGAACCCGCCCGGCCAGGACGCAAAAGGCGAGATGCGCTACCCCGGCGATTACATTCAAGAGGTGACGGCCAAGGTCAACGGCCACACCGTCCTCAGCGGCGACTGGAGTGCCGGCATCTCGCGCTCGCCCTATCTCTCGTTCAAGATCCGCCAGGCGGCGCCCGGCAACGTAATCCGCCTCTCCTGGAGAGACAACGAGGGGAACGGCGCGTCGCGGGACATGAAGGTCGGCTGACGCCCCGACCGGGTGATCGCCCCGGGAAAAGAGGCTGTTGCCGATTAGGCCGCTTGAGCGGACGCGCCTCCTCCGCTCGCGCTTCACCGTCCCCCGATGGACCCAACCCAGATGCTCGGGCGCATCCATCGGGTGACCGAGCAGTCGACGCCGCCGCGTCCCAACGGGTGGCAATCGAGCGCCGCAGAGTGGCTAACGGTTGCGGTCGGCGAGGGCCGGTCGATTCGGCGCCGCTGGGCGACTGGCGAGCCACACAATGCAGACTGTGGTAGCAGGAATCGATCCGCCCACGGCTATGGCAAACCTGGAACGAAGACGAAACGCTGCGCCGAGATCCCGTTGGGGAACCGGGAAGAAAGAGCGGTTTCCGCCTTTGCGCTCCCGGATCGTTCGATCGCCAGAGTGCGCTCGTTGCACCCCCTCCCTGCTGGCTCCCTGTCGCTGTCCTATGGCAGTCGAGTACGCGGGAGGTGCCCGATTAGCCACCTTCCGCTGCACCGACCTTGCCTTCGCTGAGCAGCTTGTAGGCCACGTAGTACTTGTAGATGTTGCGCACGTAGACGACCGGCTCTCGGCTGACCACCTTGGCGGCCGCGATCTCCACGTTGTCAAGCCACACATTGGGGTCGAGCCCGAGCTTTGCCGCACGCTTGCGCGCCCTGGCGACATTGCCCGGCCCGGCGTTGTATGCGGCGAAGCTGAACAGGGTCCGATCCAGGTCCGACAAGACCGGATCGCTGTAGTAACGGTCGCGCAGGAAGCGCAGGTACTTCACGCCAGCATGGATATTGGGCTCCTGCTGGTGGATCTCGGGGATGGCCACGTTGGGGTCCCGCGCGGTCGCGGGCATGACCTGCATTACGCCGATCGCCCCGGCGGGGCTGCGCTTGCTCTGGTCCAGGTAGGACTCCTGATAGCCCTGGGCCGCGATCATGAGCCAGTCGAAGTCGTACTTGCCGGCGTAGGTCTTCAGCAGCTCCGTCATGCCGTTGAACCGCTCCCGATCCTCGGGGGCAAGGGCGTTCTTCGCCCACTGCGCATTCTTCAGGTACCGGGTGAGCAGGATGTTGCCCAGCCTGGTCCCCTTTCGCGCCTCCGCGATGTAGGCGTTCACCGCAGCCTTGAGCTTGGGGCTGTCCTTGCGCATGGCCCAGGCGATCTGCTGGTCGGAGGCCAGCACCAGGTCGTCACGGACGCGGACATTGTCGAAGACCTGGGCGAAAAGCTTCGCCGCCGGCTCGTCGGCGATGGTGGCGGGGACGATGCCGGCCCCGACCATCTCGATCAGGTCATCGTCGGTAAGGCCCTCGTCCGCCTCGACCACCGGAAAGGGCGCCTTGCCTGCCGCGACGCGCTGGGCATTGAGTGCGGAAAGGTGCTCGAAGAAGCTGGTCGAGCGTCGCAGGTAAAGGGCCGAGGCGAGCATGTCCTCCGACGTCCGGACCTCGGGCGCCGCTGGACCGGTGACCAGCACCTCGCGGACCTGGGTGTAGATCGGCTCGCTGAAGTCCACCAGGGCGCGGCGCCGCTGCGTGACCGTGATGGTGCCCGCCGCCAGGTCGGCCAGGCCTTCCGTCAACATCGGCAATAGCCGGGCGCGGTTGGTGGGCAGGATCGCCAGGGTGAGGTTGGCCGCCTGCTTGCCGAGCTTTTTCTTGAGGGACTGCTCGAAGGCCACGATGCTGTCGTAGGTCAGGCCCCGCTGATCCGGTCCGTCCATGAAATAGGTCGTGAGTCCGTAGGGGATGGCGACGCGGATCAGACCCCGCTTCAGGATCCCGTCCAGATCCCCGGTCCAGGGGGTGAGGGCCTGGGCCAGGATGGGGTCGTCCGGCTCCTCGGCTGGCGCCGCCGCGGTATCCGCCTCCTGTGCCGCGAGCATCGGTGCGAGGGCGATGGCGATCGGGAGCCACAGCCAGGAAAGAGCGAAGGCGCAGGGTCGTGAGTGCGACATGGGGATGAGCTCGGGAGCGGAGGTGAAGAGGAATACGAGGGCTGCCTTGGTATCCTATTAAAAGCGGGGCGCGAGGCTCTCTCGGTACGTCGACCGTTCTCTTGCAGATCAGCCGACGGGCAGGCCCGACCCGAGTCTGGCCTTGAAGAACTCCAGCGCGGCATTGGTCTTCGTCGGCTGGCTTGCGCCGATCGGGATGCCCTTGTCCCCGAGGTTGTCATCGTCTTCTGGCCTCTTGTCGTTCGAGCCCGGAGGCCGGCGGATCCCACCGGCGGCCCTTGCCGGAATTGCAGTCTCGGCTCATGCACCGAACCGTTCGGCCAGCACCCCGTGGCGCAGGCCGCGATCGCTCACCTTCAGGGTCTCCTGGCCCAGCTTTTCCATCACCGTCCGGACGATACAGGCACCGGCGAGGATGACTTCCGCCCGCTTGGGCTGAAGACCGACGATCATGCGACGGGCCTCGGCGTCCTGCGATCGGTAGAGCTCGATCTGGTGTTCGATCTCAGCGCGGTCGAGGATGGTACCCTGAACGACATTGGGGTCGTAGGGGGCCAGCCGGTGTTTGACCGCCGCCATATTGGTCACGGCGCCACCCATCGCGACTAGCCGGTCGGGAGCCGGACGGCCATCGATACGCGACAGGTCGGCCGCAATCGCCGCCATGGCCTCTTGCAGCGTGTCGAGCGACACGGAACCGTCCAGCTTGAAGCGCTCCGTATAGCGCACCGCGCCGACCTCGACGCTGAAGCGCTCGTCCACACTTGTGTCGTGCCCGAAGGTGAACTGCGAGCTGCCGCCGCCGGTATCGAATACGACGAGCGAGCCGGCGAGCGACCCGAGCCCGGACCTGGCCGCGAGATAGGCAAGTCGGCCCTCGTCTTCGCCGGAAATCACATCGATGTCCAGGCCAGTGCGCGCTCGGATTGCGGCCACGACCTCCTGGCCGTTGGCAGCGATGCGCAGCCCGGCCGTGCCGACCGCGGCGATGGCCCGCAACCCGAGCCGCTTCGCCTCCTCGACCATGCCCGAGATCGCCACGGCCGTTCGGTCGAGCGCCGTGTCGATGATGACGCCGCCTTGCGCGAGTCCTTCGCCGAGCCGCGTCATCTCCGCGCGGTCCACGACCATGCGCCAGCTCCCGTCCGATTGGTACTCGCCGATGTAGAACTTGATCGAATTGGTGCCGGCGTCGACGATGGCGTAGCGCCCCGGCTCATCGTCGATTAGGGCCTTAAGCCCGCGGGGATAGCTGGTATTTGTGTAGCCGCCCAAGCCGAGCCCCCGGACGGCGCGCACGACCGCTTCCGCATCCTCCGACTCGACGGCAATCGTGCGGGTAGGCTTGCCGTTCGCCACCACATCGGATAGCTCGGCCATGCAGCCGCCGACCTTGTAGCGGACGCGCCGCTTGTGAACGTTCACGGTGCGAACCGCACCGCCCGGCTTGGCGATCGCGGCAATAAACTCGTCGAGCGCGTAGCTGGTGCGGGATAACGAAGGCACCGGGAGCCGAAGGGATTCGAACGCCTTTGCCGCTTCGTTCGCAGGAAGCGGAAACCCGGCCTTCATGACCGGTGTCCACCGCTCAAGACCGTCGGCATTGACTTCCCGTAGCACCTTGATGTCAATCAGCGCTGCCCGGACCTTCACGTTATCGCCGGCGCCGCCTAACAGATAGATCTCGTCGCTCTCCTGCAACCCCTCCGGCGTCAGTGCCGCAAGCCGCGCCTCCGCCGCTCCGAAGCGCTGACCGAACGAACGCCATTCCCAACGTGGGATGATCGTATTCATGGATCGTTACTCGCTCTTGGAAATAGGACAGACCATCAGAACAGTAGACCGAACAACTTGGCGAGAAGCTCTTCGAGCGGCATCATGGTCAGTGCCAGCGGCATGATCGGCGCAAGTGTCGCGGCCGCGAGCTGGACGATCGCCTCCTTCGTCACCGGGGCAATGCGCATGCTCTTGACCACCTCGAAGCTATTGGTCAGATCGGCGAGCGACTGGATGTCGCCGCTGCCCACCAGCGACTCTTGCACGGACGCGCCGCCCCTCAGCCATTTGGCGTCGAACTCGCGCACATAACGCTGTGCCAGGGTGCCAAAGTCCAGCAGGCCCGCCCGTTTGGTCTGCGCCAGCGCGGGGGCAAACGCCAGAAGCGGGGCGATGACAATGCATAGCAACCAGACGAGCAGGACGGCGATCTCGACCTTATAGTCGAGCAAGCCTGCGCCGGTGTAGAAGATGCGGTTTGCGAGGGGCCGGCAACCATGACGCCATGGACCAGCGCGAGCGGGACGAAGGCATAGACCGTATTGGAGAGGAATCCCAGCCCACCCACGCGATCCGGTTGTGTCGGTACCAGGCTCAACTTGATTCGGGAGACCTGCCAGAGAAGGCGTGCCCAGATGAACAGTCGATCCGCGCCGATTAACAAGGGGATCGCCACGAGGAAGCGGGCGTGAACCTCCACGTCCAGCAGGAAGGGGATGGTCGCACCGGTTAGCGCCTGTCCCTGCGCGCTGGCAAGCACCAGGAGCGGCAGCCACGCAAGGAGCGAAAAGGCGACGATACGTTGGCGCACCAGACCCAGCGCGTCATCGGACAGGTGCGTGCGGCACAGGAGCTGGTAGAGCCGTCCGCCCAGAACGAGCGAGAAGTCCTTAGGTTCCCGAAGCACGCGGTTGCTAGACACTGAAATACCGGAGTGCATTGACGGTTTTCTCCCCATGGACAGCAACCGTTTCCGAATCTTGTGCCTCGGCCGGCGCGATACCCCGATCTGCCCGCAGGACCGACCGCGGCTGCGTCTGACTTAGGAACCGACAGGATGTCCGCGTACCGTCTCAAGAAAAAGATCGAGCAGTAACTCGCGCCTATATTAAAAATGGCTGTGTTCGCGTTAGGTGTTGGGGCGGACTATACTCTTGATAAGAAAAGAAAAGCACGGAGGGCCTGCCATGCGCGCCGAGGATTTCCGTCGCTGGCTCGCGAGAGCATCCGACCTGACGCTCGCCCAGCGCCAAC
>JBGSOR010000563.1:0-7247 GCA_041738985.1 Chromatiaceae bacterium
CCGGCATCGCGCGATGCCGGGCCGCACTGCCACACCGGATTGGGCCCGAATCTGGCCCGGATCTGGCTCGGCTCGGGCGGCGCCCCAGGGCCGGGCCCGCCCTTCGGGTGGTATCATGGCTGGAATCTCCCGGTCCTGGCCGCCAATCTCCAAAGCCAAATAGGCGATTGCGACTGGCTCTGCCGGTCCGGGACCGACCGCGCCCCGGTCCCGACTCATGCCGTTGGAGCCTCCTCAGGGACCGCTACACCGATCGAATCCAGAGACGCCCATGACCGACACCCCCCGCCATGTCCGCATCCTGGACACCACGCTCCGCGACGGCGAGCAGACCCAGGGGGTCTCGTTCTCCCCGGACGAGAAGGCGAACATCGCCAAGGCCCTGCTCGATCTGGTGCGGGTGGACCGGATCGAGGTCGCGTCCGCCCGGGTCTCCCCCGGGGAGCTGGAGGCTGTCGCCTACATCATCGAATGGGCGGGGACGCGCGGCCTGGCGGACCGGGTCGAGGTGCTGGGATTCGTCGACGGCGGACAGAGCGTCGCCTGGATCGAGCGCGCCGGGGGCCGGGTGCTCAACCTGCTGGCCAAGGGCAGCGAGAAGCACTGCCGGGGCCAGCTGAAAAAGGACCTGGACCAGCACGCGGCGGACGTGCGCGAGACCGTCGCCATCGCCCTGGGCCGAGGACTCAAGGTCAATGTCTACCTCGAGGACTGGTCTAACGGCTATCGGGACAACCCGGCCTATGTCTATGGGCTGATGGAGCGCCTGGCGGACGCGGGTATCGGGCACTTCATGCTCCCGGACACCCTGGGGGTCATGACCCCGGAGCGGGTCTACGCGGCCGTGACCGACATGATCCGCCGTTTCCCGGGCCAGCTCTTCGACTTCCATCCGCACAACGACTACGGACTCGCCACCGCCAACGTCCTGGCCGCCGCCCGGGCCGGGGCCGCCGCCGTACACTGCACCGTCAACTGCCTGGGCGAGCGTGCGGGCAATGCCTCGCTCGCCGAGGTGGCGGTGAACCTCCGCGATCAGCTCGGGTTCGAGATCGGCATCGACGAGAGCCACCTGGCCCGGGTCAGCGAGATGGTGGAGTATTTTTCCGGCAAGCGCATCGCCGATAACGCACCCATCGTCGGGGCCGATGTCTTCACCCAGACCGCCGGCATCCATGCGGACGGGGACAAGAAGGGCAGCCTCTACCACACCCTACTCTCCCCGGAGCGCTTCGCCCGCCGGCGCAAGTACGCCCTCGGCAAGCTCGCCGGCAAGGCATCGCTCGCCAAGAACCTGGAGCGCCTGGACATCAGCCTCTCCGAGGAGAACCAGCGCAAGGTTCTGGCCCGGATCGTGGAGCTGGGGGACTCAAAGAAGACCATCACCATCGACGACCTCCCCTTCATCATCGCCGAGGTCCTGGACGGCAAGGACTACCACCACGCGGAGCTCCTGGCCTGCACCGTTTCGTCCAGCCTGGACCTGGACTCGACCGCGAGCATCAAGATCCGCTTAGGCGAGGACGTCTACAACGCCACCGGCAGCGGCAACGGCGGGTTCGACGCCTTCACCAACGCACTCGGCAAGCTCCTCAAGAAGCATGAGCTGTCTCTGCCGGAGCTGACGGACTACGAGGTGCGCATCCCCAAGGGCGGGCGCACGGATGCCTTGACGGAGGCCAGCATCGCCTGGGCCACGGACCAGGGGGAGCTGCGTACCCGCGGGGTCCATGCCAATCAGGTGTATGCCGCCATTGCGGCCACCATGCGCATGCTCAACATCTTGATGCATCGGGCCTTAACCGAGCGGGCGGCGGCAGCGCGAGACGCGGAGGCGACGCCGACGGCGGCTTAAGAACGGCGCCCTCCGCACGCGGCGTCGGCGCGGGGGCGTCGCGGCGACGAGCCGACAGGATGTCGGCGCTTCGGGTCGGTTGTCTTTTCTGCGGAAGCCACGACAATAGCCCGCACACAAGTCCCGTCGCTCCTGAAGCCCCCATGAACCCGGAAAAGGTTGTCTTCGGTTTCTTCATTATCCTGTCCCTGACGCTGAACTTCGGTTTCTTTGTGGGGGAGCTGGACAATCCGGTGCACCACCACCCCTGGGACCTCTTCGCGGTGATCGTGGTGAACCTGATCGCCACGGTGCTCAAGTTCGGGGACCGGACCCAGATGGGCGCACTGCTGCTCGCCACCAGCCTGGTGGCGAATCTTCAGCTCATCGCCGCGGCGATCGTATGGGCAATGGCGACCCCTGGCACCGACGGGGTCATAACAGCCTCCAGCATGGCGAGCGTGGTGTCGCTTTCCGGAGGGGCCATGATCGCCAACGTGGTCTCGGTGGTCCTGCTGGTGATCGAGACGGTGATGATGCGGCGCTGACCTCCCGTGCCGAACATCGTCTTCCTCATCATGCGGCGCATGCGTGCGCCGCTCCTGTTTCTGATCGGGAGCTATACGATCGCGATCGTCGGGTTGATGCTGATCCCCGGACAGGACACCGCGGGCAACCCAGCCCCCATGAGCTTTTTCCATGCCTTCTACGTGGTCGCCTTCACGGCGACCACGATCGGCTTCGGGGAGATCCCTTACCCCTTCACGGACCCCCAGCGTCTATGGATGATCCTGTGCATCTTCGGGACCGTGGGGGTGTGGATCTATGCGCTCGGCACCCTGATCGCACTGCTCCAGGAGCCCGCCTTCCGCCAGGCCATGGAGGAGCGGCGCTTCCAGCGCCGCGTGGGGCGCCTGGCGGAGCCCTTCTATCTGGTCTGCGGCTATGGCCAGACCGGGGGCGCCCTGGTGCGGGAGCTCACGGATCGGCATCAGCGGGCGGTGGTGATCGACATCGACCGGGCCCGTATCAATATTCTGGCCCTGCGCAACCTACGGGAGTACGTGCCCGCGCTCTGCGGCGATGCGGGTATCCCCGCCAACCTGGAGGCGGCAGGCCTTAAGCATCCCCGGTGCGCAGGTGTCGTGGCCCTGACGAACGTGAACGATGCGAACCTCAAGATCGCCATCGCCGCCAAGCTCATGCATCCCCGCATTCAGGTGGTCTGCCGATCCGATTCCCACGACGTGGAGGCCAACATGGCCTCTTTCGGGACGGACCATATCTACGATCCCTTCGACATCTTCGCCCTCTACATGGCCATCGCCATCCAGGCACCCTGCCTGACGCTCCTGGTCGAGTGGCTCTCCGGGCGCGGAGACGATCCGCTCAAAGAGCCCATCTACCCCCCGGCCAAGGGCCGTTGGGTAATCTGCGGCTACGGTCGTTTCGGCAAGGCCATGTACCGACACCTCAAAGAGCAGGGGCTGAACCTGGTGGTGATCGAGGCGAACCCGGCCGCCACGGGTATGCCGGAAGAGGGTTTCATCCAGGGCCGCGGCACCGAAGCGCCCACCCTGGAGCAGGCCAACATCCACGGCGCGGCGGGCCTGGTGGCAGGCACGGACAACGACGCCACCAACCTCTCGATCGTGATGACCGCGCTCGCCATGAACCCGCATCTCTTCGTGGTCGCCCGCAAGAACGATTTGGCCAATCGGGAGCTCTTCGACCGGGTGGGCGCCAAGGTGGTGATGCACCCGAGCACGGTCATCGCCCAGGGCATCCGGGTGCGCTTGGCGCTGCCACTGCTCTCGGAGTTTCTGACCCTGGCGCGCTTCCGGGAAGACGCCTGGGCCTGCGAGCTGGCGAGCCGGATCGCCGCCCTGGTCCACGACCGGGTGCCCTACACCTGGCAGGTGGAGATGGACGAGGAGTCCGCCTATGCCCTGTGCGACGCGGAGGAGCGGGGGTTGCCGGTGACCCTGGGCGACCTGCTCAAGGACCCGCGGGACCGGAACCAGACCCTCCCCGCCATCCCCCTGCTCCTGGAGCACGGCGAGCAGCGGGAGCTGTCTCCGGACCTGGATATCCGGGTCCGCAAGGGCGACCAGCTGCTCTTCTGCGGGCGACAGGAGGCCCGCCGCCTGCTGGACTACACACTCCAGAACATCAATGCCCTGCGCTATGTCCTCACCGGCGAGGATCTGCCGGAAGGCTGGGTGTGGCGGGAGGGGGCGCGCCTTTGGCGGCGCCATCGGCCGACCCCCGCCTCGGTCGATCCGGGCGACTGAGCCGACGCTTTTTCCTTGGCAAGCCCCGGCCGATGGCTTATTAGTGTGACGTTTCGGGTCGAATCGGCCGTACCCGGGTCCATCCGCCCGACCCGCGCCGACGCCGGCCCGTGCCCCTGGTCACAGATCCGGATCGGGGCGCGGTACCGATTACCACGCCGGCCCGTCCAACCTGGAGTACAGCGTCCATGAATGCAGTAATGACACGACTCGATCAGGACCATGTCCGACTCGCCCGCCTGCTCGACCTCCTCGACGGTCTGCTCGACCGCTTCCACGAGGGCAGCGAGCCCGACTACGATCTGATCTCGGAAATGCTCGAGTACATGGTGAGCTATGCGGACGGCATTCATCACCCCACCGAGGACCTGATTTTCCGCCGCCTGCTCGACAAGGGCCAAGAGCAACGGGACGTCTTCGAGGTGCTGATGCGCCAGCATGCCCTGCTCGGCCAGATTAACCGGCGTTTCCGCCAGTCGCTGGACGGTATCGTGCATGAGGAGGTCCTGCGCCGGGATGAGGTGGAGGCCCAGGGCCGGGAGCTGATCAGAACGCTGCGCGAGCACATGAGCCTGGAGGACCGGGAGGCATTCCCCATTGCCCGGCAGTGCCTGGAGCAGTCGGACTGGGAGGCGGTAGAGGCGGCCGCCCCGCGGGCGGACGACCCGGTCTTCGGCACGCCGGATCCCCAGCGATTTCGGGCGCTGTTCCACCACCTGGCGCAGCAGGCGGCCCCGGGCTGACCCAGCGCGGTTTTCCGACGGGCACTCGCTCATATCGAGCCCATTCCAAAATTCAGATTCGGTAGTAGCGCCGTCCCCGGCGCGACTGGATCCGTGCTGGGCTCCGCGCCCCGGCGCGGCGAGGGCGCCGCCCCGACCAAGCCCCAGCAGCCCGAAAGATCGACGTGAGCTCGGTATGTCCCTGGAGCGGGAGCCGGCCGCCAGGCCTCGCCGCTGGACCCCAGCCGGTGGAGCTTTACTGGGCTCCTCGACCCGGGTCTCCGAGGTTGAGTGCGCGTCGAGGCATGCAGGCGAGGTGCGATCGGCGAGATCCGCCCCTATCTGGACCCCGAAGCGGTGCCCCGTCGCGGCAGCCGATCCCGACCTCATATCCTGAAGAACCGACCAGCGAGTCTGGCCCACTGGTCCGCCCGATCCGGGTCGCACCGCCTGAACAAGCCACCGAGATGGAACGATGCGCTACAGCAATACCCCGGATCTCCCGCACGACGCCCCCGAGAGTCTGGGCGTCCTACTGCTCAACCTGGGCACGCCCGAGGCCCCCACGGTACCGGCGGTGCGTCGCTACCTGGCCGAGTTCCTGTGGGATCCGAGGGTCGTGGAGCTGCCCCGGTCCATCTGGTGGCTGCTCCTGCACGGGGTGATCCTGCGCGCCCGCCCGCCGCGCACGGCGCTCGCCTACCAGGCGGTGTGGACGGAGCAGGGATCGCCGTTGCTCTGCATCGCGAAGCGCCAGGCCACGGCGCTGCGCGGGCTCTTAGGGGAGCGGATGCCGGGGACGGTGGTGGTGGCGCTTGGGATGCGCTACGGACACCCGTCGATACGGGAGGCGCTCGCGGAGCTGCGAGCGGCCAACGCCAGGCGCATCCTGGTGCTGCCCCTCTACCCCCAGTATTCGTCCACCACGACCGGCTCGACCTTCGACGCAGTGACCCGGGAGCTCAGCACCTGGCGCTGGGTCCCGGAGCTGCGCTTCGTTACCCAATACCACGACGACCGTGCCTATGTCGACGCCCTGGCCGCGAGCGTTCGTGCCCACTGGGCGACCCACGGGGAGCCCGAGCGGCTGCTCTTTTCATTCCACGGGATCCCGAAGGATTACTTCCTGAAGGGCGACCCCTACCACTGCCAGTGCCAGAAGACGGCGCGGATGGTGGTGGAGGCCCTGGGGCTGCCGGATGAGCGCTGGCTGCTCTCGTTTCAGTCCCGGGTGGGCACCATGGAGTGGCTGCGGCCCTATACGGATGAGACGCTCAAGGCCTGGGGGACGCAAGGGGTGTCCTCGGTGCATGTCATCTCTCCCGGCTTCTCCGCGGACTGCCTGGAGACCCTGGAAGAGATTGCCGTGGAGAACCGGGACTATTTCATGGAGTCCGGCGGCAAGCACTACAGCTATATCCCCTGCCTCAACGACAGTCCGGCGCACATCGAGATGATGATGGGTCTGGTGAAGCGCCACGCCGCAGGCTGGCCGGAGCTCGAATCCGGACCCGACTTCGCCGCCCTAGCCAGCCGGGCGGAGCGGGCGGAGCGGGCGGAGCGGGCGCTGGAGACGGATGGGTAATGGTTTGCTGCCCCTTGGCCCCCAGATCCGGGCGAAGTGGCTAGACCCCGAGGCATCCCAATATGGAAACCCGCCATCTCCCAACCGAGATCCAGCTGCACCGGCAATCCCGGGTGCTGGAAATCGCGTACGACAACGGTGCGCACTTTCACCTGCCTTGCGAGTACCTACGCGTGCTCTCGCCCTCTGCAGAGGTGCGCGGACACTCCCCCGCCACTGCCCGGCTCCAGATCGGCAAGGAGGGGGTAGGCATCCTGGAGATCCGCCCGGTGGGCAACTATGCGGTCAAGCTCGTCTTCGACGACGGTCACGACTCCGGGCTCTACGACTGGCAGTATCTCTACAAGCTAGGCCGCGCCTGGCAGCCACTCTGGTTGGATTACTTGAGAAAGCTGGCCGACGCCGGTCACCGGCGCAAGGCCAGCGACCCCTTCGACGAGCTCAAAGCGCGCGGCGAGCGCCCCTCCGAGCTGCCAGAGACGGCCGAGGATCGGACCGGACCCTAGCGGACTTGCGATGCTGCATGACACTCAAGCCATGCGGTCCAGAAGCTGCCCCATATGGCCTGCTCCTGCACAACATGAGCAGTCGGCCCTGCCAGCGTAACCAATGGCGTGACACGCGACTTGAGTCCGACCCAGGTCGGTCGCAGCTTGAGTCGGCACCAGCCAAACGCGACCGCCGGAGCGTCCGATGAGACTCGACCACGCACTCGCCTTGTTTCTGCTTGCCTGGATCCCGCTGGCGAGCTGCGCGCCCCCGTCCGGCCCGCTCGCGCCCAGTGGGGACGTCCCGGAGGCGGCCGGCTGGCG
>JBGSOR010000578.1:0-3356 GCA_041738985.1 Chromatiaceae bacterium
GGCCCCTCCCCCCGCGGGGGCGTGGTGGGCGAGATCTCGAACGGCTCGGTGCTGCGGAACCTTGGCTGCCGCATGACCGATGGTCAGCGCTGGTGCCAGGTCGCGCGTCCGGACGACTCGGGCCCCAGGGGCTGGGTCGCCGGTCGCTACCTGCGCGAGTCCTCCTACCAGCCCTAGCCCGCTGTCCAGACTCGTCCTGGTCAGCAGTCCATAACAGTTCCCAACTCGGAGTGAATCCACCATGCGCCGGACTTATGGCTTTGAAGCCCCCGCCAACGTTCTGCTGGTTCTCGCACTGGCTGCCCCCGGCGCGGCACTGGCCTACGACGAAAAGGACGCGATCCGCGATTGCGAGAGCCACATCCGCAGCGAATACAAGATCAGCGACTTGCGCGATGCCAGCGCGGAGCGCCTCAACGATACGGCTCTGCATTTCAAGGTGCAGGGTCTCGCCAAGGTGGACGGGGATAAGCACCCCTGGACCTGCGAGGTCAAGAACCGTCACGTGACCGCCGCCGAGTACAGCGGTCCTAAGCCCAAGGGGATGGGGACGGCCGAGAAGCTCGCCATCGGCGCCGCCGCCGCGGTCGCCGGCGGAATCGCCATCAACGAGATGAGCAAGCACGGCAGCGAAACCCAGGCTAGCTCGGGGACGGGCGGTGCGAAGGAGCTTCAGGACCTGGTCGGAGCGAGGGCAGCCGGCGGCGAGTCCGAGCTGCAACGCCGCGGCTACACCTACGCGTCCGGCAGCAAAGGGGGAGACAGCTCCTATACGAATTGGAAAAAGGGCTCGCATTGCGTCACGGTGCGCACAACGAACGGGCATTACAAATCCATCGTCGATGTGACCATGCTCGACTGCAAGTAGCGCCGCTTCATGGGCCGGGGCGGTCAAGTGCGCCCCTGCCGTCTCTTAAGGATCTGCCATGATCAAGCGAGGCATCCTCTCGCTCGCGTTGGCGATGCTCTTTGTCCTTTCGCCAGCTTCGGTTTTCGCCGCGCCATCCTGGGGCGACAAGACACCGCAGCCCGTCGAAACGCCGCTGCAGAATCTGAAGCCCGGTCAATTCAAGTCCCACCAGCCGAGGCACTGAAGCAACCGATGGAGACAATCCCAATGAAGACACGATCGATCGCCGCCGCCATGCTCTTCTGCGCGGGCGCCGCAAATGCCGGCATCCCCACGCTCAACGTCGTCTGTCCGGGCAACCTCGAGGTCCATGCGGACGCGGGAGGACCGGTCTGGATCAACGGCAAACAAACCAAGCTCAAAAAGGTCAATGCCAATTACTACGAGGCCACCGGGTCGGGCGTGACGCTTTCGATCTCGATCGACCCCGATGGCTCGGCGACCGTGACTTACACCGGCAAGCACGGCGCCAACGGTGTTTGCAGCGCGTCGGAGTCCGGGGCGTCCCCGCAGCATAAGACAGGGAGTACGACCGCCAGTGCTACTAAAGTCGCCGAAAAGGCTTGCCTAGCCGCGGTCGCGAAGACCGTCAACCTGCCGCGGAGCAAGCTATCGGTGAGCGATGTCTCGACCGCCGAGTCCGGTATCTCGGTCATGGTCAAGGTGCCCGGGGCGACGGCCCCCTGGTCCTGTCTGAGCGATGCCAAGGGTCATGTGAGCGGCGTGATGTTCACCGGCAAAGACGGCGACTGAGCGCCGACATAAGGACACCGGATGCCATGAAGACCACTGAACGCACGCTCAGCCGCGGCGGGCGCCTCAAGGTCGCCGTGAAGGCGATCCTCTGGTTCGTCCTTGGCTGCCTCGCCCTACTCGGACTGCTCGCCATCGCGAGTTGGGCAACCTGGGTGCCGGTTGCCATCGCGCTGATCGGCATCCTGGTCGCGGTGCCCATCTATCTGGTCCGGCGCGCTTTCGCCGCGGACAAGGCCCGGGTCGGCTGGGGCAAGACCTTCGTTCCAATGGCGCTGGCGAGCTCCATGGCGGTGCTGGCCCTGGCCGGGCTGCCGGTCTTCTATCTCGCCTTCCGCGCCGAGAACAAACCCCTGATCGCCCCGCAGGTCACCCTGACCGACGGTCAGCGAACCCTGGTCATCCAGGGCATGTCGCACGTGGGGTCCGAGGAGTTCTACAAATCGGTCGTCTACGACCTCGAGAACGCGCTGAGCCAGGGGTTCACGCTGTTCTACGAGGGCGTGCAGCCGTCGCCCGGGGAAGGAGACGCCTGGTTTTCCACCTATCTCGCGCAAGGCGGCGATCTCTCCGACAACTACAAGGCCCTGGCAGACGTCTGCGGCCTGCGCTTTCAGCTCGACTATTTCACCCTGCTGGCATCCGACATGGCGCAGCACCCGGAGCGCCATGTCACCGCCGATGTCAGCAGCCTCGACATGAAGCGCGAGTACGACCGACTCGCCGAGCGGGACCCGGCGCTTAAGCGTTGGGCCGAGGCGGAGGCCAAGGCCCATTCGGCCAAATCGGAGGGCGGCGACCAGACGCTCGCGCAGGTCGTCGGATTTCTTAAGGACAGCACCCCGGGGCAGCGGCAGATAGCCGGCATTCTTTGCCGCGGGGGCTTCAGCATCATGCTGGAGCCCTCCGACAAACCCGAGGACAAAGAGGCGAACCCCTTAAGCCCGGTCATCCTCGACTACCGCAACCGCGCGTTGGTCGAGCGCATCGTCGCCTCGGACGCGCAGAAGATCTATGTCACCTACGGAGCCGAGCATATCCACGGCGTGCTGGCGCTGCTGGAGGGCCAGCCTAAGCCCTGGAAGGTCCTGTCAGCGAAATGGTCCCGCACACTCTCGGCACCCAGGGAATACGCGGGGCGTCCGCTGCCGGGGCTCTTACCCAGAAATGGCTGAGCGGGCATCTAGCTTGCGGGTGGTCTTAACGCTTGGCGGCAAGCTAAGCTTGACACCGCGTAAGCCCCGCGCGTGGCTTTGCCCATCGACCGGGGCTTGAGTCCACACAAGGCCCCGGCAGTCGTAATCCGATGAGGTACGACGATGGAAGCCCAAAAGCTGGCAACTCTCGCCGACCTCCTTGTCTACCCGGACGAGCGTGTGCCGATCGATCTCGGGTACATCCTCGGGGGTTGAAGGCGCCGCCGTGCGGCAAGGGAACGCTCGCCTGGTAGCGCTTCCGGTTAGCGTTGAGGGACAGAATGCCCCGGCCGTTCTCCGTCCCTGGTTTCGCTGGGCCCTGTTATTATCGCCGTCCCCTGCCAATCCAAGCGACCACGGCCCCTTTTTGCGAGACAGCCTCCGGTTTCTCGCGCCTCTAACCTTTTCGCGCCTTCTCGAATGCCGCCGCCAAAGCCCCGCCAGCCGGCGCCTTCGGCTCCGCCAACGGTTTCGGCGGTGCGGCGCGGCGTGCCGGC
>JBGSOR010000024.1:0-5484 GCA_041738985.1 Chromatiaceae bacterium
GACTGGCTTCGAGCCGAAAGAGCGCGGCGCTGAGATTGCGCGTCGGCTGGCTCTCGGCCTTGGCGAGGCGTCGCTCGTCGAGCAGCAGGTAGCCTTGCCGGGGGCGATAGGCCGCGAGCACCGGCGGTGCCGGCTCGATCAGTGGCTCCAGGGTCTCGGCGGCGTTCCAGATCTGGGCTCTATTGTAGAGCACGATGGGCAGGACCGGCGGCAGACGACCGGCGACACTCAGTTGCTCGGCGCGGATGAGATCTCGATAGAGCAGGCCAAGGTAGGTCTGGATGCGCACGGCCATCCAGGGGTCGATGGCGGATTGGAATTCCAGCAGCAGGTAAACGTAGAGCCAGTCCTCACCCCAGCGCAGGCGCCAGACGAGGTCGTCGGCACGGTCGCGCAGGTCGTCGGTGACATAGCTGCCGCTACAGCGCTCCAGAGTGGTTAGGTCCAGGGTTCGGACCCAATCGCCGGGGACGAAGCCGCGCAGCAGGTCACGGACCATAGCCGCATGGGCGTAGAGCAGCTTGTACCCGCTGTCGTGGGTGGGGTCGCGCCGGGGCAAGGTGTTTTTCCGCATGGCTTTATGGTAAGGGATAGATCGGCGTTTCTCCCACCGCCCTCTGTCCTCACGCTTTGCGAAACAACCAATCCGCCTGCACCCCGCTGCCCTTGGTGAAGCTGCTCATTAAACCGTCCGTCCACGCGAAACCCCGCCTCGACGAGAAACCGCTCGATCTCTCCAAGCAGGGCTTGGCCTTCGTAAAGCTCGACATCGGACGCCTCGACATAGACGGCGTCGATCTCGCGCGAAATGGGGCGAAATGGGCGAAATGGGGTCAGGTCTCCCTTAGCACACAATATTGTGCCTCGCATCTATCCCGACGGGGCTTGATACGCAGATCGAAGCGAAAACGGATTGAGAACCCGCACGCCAACTCGGTCCACATCCCGTTCATTGCGGGTCACCAGAATTAGATCGTGCTCAAGGGCGGTTGCGGCCAGCAAGGCGTCGATGGCGGGTACGGAGTCTGGAACCCCTCAGCCGACCCCAGCGGTCCGCGATCCCGGTCGTCACGGGTAGTATCCGACTGGCCAGATCGGTTTGCACGCTTGCCAGCCAGGTTTCCAAACGTGCGGCGGCCACAGGATCGCGACGGCGTAAGCGCTCGATTCCGTTGCGGATCTCGCCCACCACCAGCACCGAGAGATAGAGATCCCCGCCCGGACCCCGGCATACCACCCCAAAACGCTCGCGTCGGCCCGTTCCTGCTTGCGTAGCGCCGACAGGATATTGGTGTCGATCAGGTATCCCATTCCGTACCCTGCCGAGGCGATCCGAGACAAGGCGTTGGCGAGATATGGCGCGACTGTGCTCGATCAGGACGTAGCTCGGGCGCTGCAGGCGATCCCTCGCCGGCAGGGGGAGGTGGAGGGATGCGTAGGCGGGGTCGGAACGACTGCTCAGCGGGCAGATGAATAATACGGGCGGATCGACCGCGAGGAGGTGTTGTGCGGTCAGGACGACAACCGGGCGCCGTTTGCCGACCTCGGCGCCTCGTGCCGGATCGAGCCTGGCAAGATAGATGCCGCCACGGGTCGGCTAGATGATCTTCAGGCTCGAGTTTACGCTCTGCCTGTCTTTGAACTGCATGGTCCATCGGGCCGGCCTCCGGTCGGGGGCAAGGGGGCAAGGGTCAGGTCTGCCCTCCCACATGAGCCGAAACCGCGAAATCAGCACAGACTACCGCACCTCATTAAACCGCCGCGTCATGCTCGTCGATAAGAGGGAGGAAAGGACACCTACTGAATTGTGCCCGCTCGATGGTGGGTCTGCCCAGCCTGGTCGTCAGCATTGCCTGTGATCAGCGCTCGGTCTGCGAGGGGTTGGCCGCGGAAGACCTGATTGTCTATCTTGGCCACAAGGATGTCGTAACGACTGAACAACTCTGTCGCGCCATCCAGGTCTTGCTGGCTTAGCCCGAGTATCTCAGTGCCGGACAGGCGCGGAACTGGTTAATGGGCATGGCGCATAGCGGTTCGTGAAAGCTATCGTAACGGCGGGTGAGCCATGACTAGCCGGCAAACCTTGCACACAATTGCGTTCGAAACCTTGGCGATGCACAGGCCTTGCCGCGCCATCAGCGATGGAGAGGCGCCTACTATACCCCTCTAAACTGAAATCTCTTCTCAGGACCATGCCCTAACCGGCGGAAAAATAATGCCATCGCTAGCGTGGTCGATTATAGCGTTCCAGCTAAGAAGGGCGCCGAGCTGCCCGCGTCACACCGCGAGGGCGGGCTTTCAGCATAGTCGTCGGGCTTGGGCGGCGAACACCCGGCTCGTCAGGGCTTCAGATCAGTCGCGTTGACCGACTCTCGTCCAGTCTCGCTGCCAGTCCCCGATCTGCACCGCATGGCGGACAGTGGCCGATAGCATCTCAGACAGGACATGGCTGAACGCAGCGGAGCTGTCGCCGCCGAACATGTGCCCCAGCTCGTGCAGGTAGGTGCTGACGGCGTCGCCGAAGCCGTCTTGGTTGAGCAGGGTCGATTTCAGCGCCACGTACGGAAGTCGGTAGCGGACGCGCAGACCGCGCCATCGGGCGGTGGCATCGGTGCGGATGCAGGTGGTCATCCCCTGCCAGGCGGCGCTGGGGTTTTCAATGACCTGGCATGGCGGCAGCTCCAGCAAGTCAGGAAACAGGGTTTTGGCGACGGATTCTAGGACGGCGATGCGTCGGGTCTCGCCCGGGTCGGGATCGCGGGTGGTGGTGAAGCCGTTGGCCGCGGCGCAGGCGTCTTCAAGGTCCGGATAGCCGAGTGCCCGGAACGCCTCTTGGACTAGGTGGTAACGCCGCCCGCTGCCCCTGATCCAGGCCAGCGCTTGACGGCGTCGGTTGTAGCGCGGCAGGTCGCTGCGCTTGACCTGGGCGGCGACCAGCAGGTGCGGGTTGCCGTGGCGAAAACCTTCTGTTTGCTCCGGGGAGGTGGCGAGTCGGTGCACCAGCTTGTCGATGATTGGGTACCAGGAGTCGAAGTCATACCGCTTGCGCGGTCGTTCGTACCAGCGCCCCGCGAAGATGCGCAGGACCGCGTCGGCCGCATCCGGCGGCGGGCGCGTGGCGACCTTGCCGATCATGTTGACGACGTCCATGCGATATAGATTGTTGCGCTCGCGGTCGTTGCCGCGATGGTCGTGCAGGCAGACGACCAGTGGATGGGCGAAGGAGCCGAGGGCCTGAAGGCCGGCGAAGACGATGCCGGGGCCGCGGTCGTCGTAGGTCGCCGGATAGTCGGGCGGCTTGGGCTGCCGCGAGCGGTGGTACACAGCGGCCGTCGGTGAGCTCCAGATGACCTCCCCGAGCAGCGGGTTGTCGGGATAGAAGAAGCTGAGCAGCGCGGTTTCCAAGGTGTCCGCATCGTGGAATGGCGCGATGGTCAGCTCAGTGTCGGCGGCCTGGCCCAAGCCGGTTCGAACCTCGTAGGCCAGGGCCTTCAGGCGGCGTCCATCCACGTCAAGCGTGTCGGTGACGACGCCTAGGTGCCAGTCGCGGGAGCGCACCTCGACGGTCCACCCAAAGTCGCGCAGGGCGCAGAGTGCGGCAATCTTGAAGCCTTCGCCGAAGTAGCCGGCATAGTCGCCGTCGCCATCGCGTTTGGTCGAGGCGCCGATCGGGATCAGCCAGTCGTAGCTGAAGTCCACGCCCTTGGAGACCAGAGCAAGGCGCCCCTTCTCGATCCGGTGGCTGAACCGCTCGGCCCATGCATGTCGTGGGATGCTGTCATAGAAGTTCTGGATCAGGTCGCGCAGGACCTTGTAGCGCGACCAGTGCACCGGGTAGTCGAAGATCAGATTGAGCGGGACGCGGCGCGGCTCGCCGCTCGAAGGCTTGAGAGTTGCCGGGTCTTGCATTCCAGCATTACCGTGCGTGCACGGGATCTCACGTGGAGATGGCGTCATGGGGATGGGGTCAGGTCTCCCATTGCACCCAACCTGCTCAACCAAGACGGCTTCGGCGACGCCGTCAGCACCTACCTGCACGAGCTGGGGCACAGCGTGCCGGATATTGGGCGGTGACCTCATGCCAGCCCAATGACCACCGCAAGGAGCCGGTTCAGCTCGACGAGCTCTCTATCGGGAAGTCTGCCGATCCGCGGGCCGACTTTGGTCGAGGGCAGGCTGAGCAAACGATGCACCTGGACTCGAGAGCGAACCTTCAGGCCATTGTCCGCGGTCGGCTCGACGGTTAGGCGCAGCAGCGGGGCATCTTGCAGATGGCTGGTCATCAAGGCCATGATCGTCGAGCGGGCATCCCGATTCAGTACATCAGGTCTCCGGTTGCACGGAGTCGCTTACGGACGCCGCAGCGTGATGTCGTACTGGTCCCAGCGCGAATCCGAAGAAACGGCCACCAGCCCCTCAGTGCGCGCTTGCGCGATGATCAGCCGGTCGAAGGGATCTTCATGGATGGCCGGAAGTCGTCCGGTCTCGATGGCATGTTGGTCGTCGATCCTCAGCAGTGTCGCCCCGACGGCCAAACTTTCATCGCGAAAGCCGACCGGGTCGACGGGGAGTTTCCCTAAACGATGCTTGATCGCCACTTCCCAAACACTGGCAACAGACAAGAAGCAACGTGTCGTCGCCATGAGCTCGCGCGTCTCTGCACGCAACCGTGAATCGCCCAGCAGCCACCAGAGCATGATCTGAGTGTCGAGGAGCAGCTTCACGACTGTCCGAAGAGCCTCCCGATCTCGGCATCGGCGTCTTCAGTGAACGCCTCATCGACATCGATGAACCGACCTTGCCAAGCCCCCCAGCTGCGCAATCCCGATGAGGGTGTGCAGGGTACCAACCTTACCTGCGCCTCGCCGTTGCTCGCGATGATGACTTCATCGCCGGCCAACGCCGCCTTCACCAGCTTTGAGAGTTGATTTTTCGCCTCGAGCATATTCACTTGCATGTCAGACCCTCTGAGTCTTCGGCATGGAGTGGACTATAGACGAGTTAGCCAGGCTAGCCAAGGGAGGCACGGAACCGGGGTCTCCCGGAACTGGGGAACCGGGGTCACCATTTAGCCGACCCCGATCAATGGCTCGATCGAATTTCTCGTGCCCGGACACGCTTTCAGTCATGCCGCGAGGCCGTGTCTTGCGTTCACTGACGCGCCGTCGGTTCTCGTTGCGGCGGTGACGAATAAACTCCGATCCGCACCGGTCACCCTTCTGGATCAATGCCATAGGGCTGCTCCCGAGGGGAGAAGACACCCGTCCCCTGGCTCGTGGGAGCCCCAGCAGTAGATGGTGTCAGGACTCCCATTGCACCCCAACGGGATCGCCGGGATTCATTGGCCCGGGATGACCTCTGTCATCGCTCGTCGCCCTCCGCCAAGACTTCCTCCAGACATGTGGCCGTGAGCACCCGCGCCGACCAGCGCAACAGGGTGTCCGGCGCGGCGGCCTGCACGCGCGCCCGCACGGCCTCGCTCGG
>JBGSOR010000059.1:0-5621 GCA_041738985.1 Chromatiaceae bacterium
GGCCCTGGCCAACAACGCCGCCTTCATCGCCGCCCCGCGCGCGCGTACCGCCAGTATGGACCTGGGCGGGCGAGCCTTCCTGCACGAATACGTCTGGCAGCAGGACGAGGGCTTCAAGATCCTGGAGCTGATCATGACCGCCCCGATGGTGGTGGCCAACTGGATCAACATGCAGTACTACGGCTCGGTGGTGGACAACCGCCGCTTCGGCAGCGGCAACAAGGTGCTGCATAACGTGGTGGGCGGCGCTATCGGCGTGCTGGAAGGCAACAGCGGCGAGCTGCGCGTCGGGCTGCCGCTGCAATCGCTGCACGACGGCCGGCGCTGGGTGCACGAGCCGCTGCGCCTCAGCGTCTTCATCGAGGCCCCAGAGACGGCCATCGACGCGGTCATTGACCGCCATGTGCTGGTGCGCCAGCTGGTGGACAACGGCTGGCTCCACCTGTTGCGCATCGGCGAGGACGACGGGGTCCGTCGGCGCCTGCCTGGCGGAGTGTGGGAACGCTGCGCCGCCGTGCAGGCGGCTACCCCATGACGGGACAAGCGGGGCTGCGCATCCGCCATGGCATCGGGAGACTCCTATGCCGGATAGCGTCGCATTAATGGATCCCACCCGATGGACGCCGAGCTGCAACGTCTGATCGCCGCCTGTCCCGCCTATACCTCGGACTCCCGCGATGTCGGGCTGCACGATCTGAATCTCTCCGTCAAATTGATGGGATAGCCGATCCGTGCCCGAGATGGCGAATTAGGCGCGAGCCACGCCGCTCTCGATCCGGCCTTCATCTCCCGGCGACTTGCGAGCGGTGTCTCAAGACTCGCCAGGCGGCTCCTCCGGAAACAGCTCGTCCAAAATTTCGATGAGGTCCCGCTCCGCCGCGGCCAGGGTGACCTCCCGGGTCGGCAGATCCTCCGGCCAGTCCGCGAGCACTGCATCCAGGGCAGCGATGGGCGACCAGGGCTGACCGTGGCCACCATCCGGCCGCTCGTAGTGGTGCAGGATGTGGAGCTGCTCACGCAGGTCCTTATCGTCTTCCGGCGAAAGCCCCTCCGGGAAGAACCAGCCGAGCACCCTATCGTCGTCCTCGAGCCACTCCCGCAGCTGCACCAGGGATTTCCGCGAGAGCTGCTCCCTGATACGGCCGGTGTCGTCGAAGATGCCGAGTTCTAGGGGCAGGGGCTCGGCAGGGCGCAGGCCGCGGCGGCGCATGAGGTCCGGGTCTTGGGCTTGCTCGTCGAACCAGTTGAGCGCGGCGACGTGGTGGCCAAATGTCCCCAGAGTGGCGAGAAAGCGGACCTTCATCGGCTCGGGGAGCCGGTCGAACCGTTCGAAAACCGTTTGAATTCTTGAGATAAAGCGTTGCGTCGGAGTCGCCAGCGGTACTCGGCGCAGAGATACTCCTGAAAGCTCAAATGGGCGAACTGGTAGCGGCCCTCGGCGGGGTCCACCAGGAGCCCGGTCGGATGCAGGAAATAGTCGATCAGTCGTCCTGCATCGCAAGGCTTGAGGTCGGAGAAAGGGCGAGGGTCACGGTCACTGTCCGCGGCTCCGCCAGGACCGGTGCGCGGTTCCCCGTCAGAGTCGCTCGGCGCGAGCAGCCCGACGAGCGCGTCCTCAAGCTCCGCACGAGTCCAAATCACCTGACGCTGATCGCGCTCATGGGCTTTCTCGGCCCTGGCCCCGCGCTGTTGGCTCCGCCAGGCGAGATAGCCGAGCGCCCGTCGCACCTCCCGCTCGTCCCAATGGGGCATCGGCTCGCCCTGGGTGGTGAAGGCGAGCCGACGCTGCTGGGTTTGGCGGATCAGATAGAGATCGACGATGCGGCGATAGAGGTCCGCCCGGCCGTGGGGCATCCGCCGGTCGTTGGCATGGACCAGGGCCATGAGCGTCAGAAAAATCGGCCGGCGGGCCAGGGTCAGGAGATAACCGCGGCGGGGGTCGGAGAGCCCGGACTCGTCGCCCTCCGCGCCATAGCTCGAAACTAGCCGCGGGATGTCCAGTCGGAACCCTTTGTCCTTGGCCTCGCGCTCAGCCTTGATCCACCAATGCGCGAGCAGATCGTCAAGGGTGCGGACCCCGGGCAGCTCCTCCTGGTAGTCGCGCAGGATTTACGGAACCGGGAGGATGCCCCGCTCGCCCGCCAAGTGGCGGCGTAATTCGCTCGGGCGCTCGCTCGCAAGCTCCCCGACGATAGCCTGGACCAGGGTGGACTTGCCGCTCCCGGGCCGCCCGGAGATGGCGACGAAGGGCCGCTCGGCGATGACCTCGCGGGCATCGCGGCCGGGGAGCGCGGCGGCGCGCCTCCCTGCTCGGGGTCTTTCATGGACTCGTCGGCGCGGTCTTCCGTGTCGATCCGCAGCGGCACATAGATCTTGCGCAGGCTCACCCGGTCCTCGCCCTGCATTGTGAGCAGCAGGTCCAGGTCCCCGAAGCGCTTGGCGAGCCAGCGGAAGTATTCGCCGCGGGCGGCGACCCGGGCGTTTTTTTCGGCGATGCTGTGAAGGTCAGTCACACGCGTGCCCTCGCACCATCGATTGACTGGCTCCCCACGGGCTAGGCCGAGGATTGGAACCCAGCGTAGGCGGCTGGGTTTCACTGCGCTCTACCCATTCGAGTGCCATACGGGCCACCTGGTCGCCGGCCCGGCCCAGGCCGAAGCCGTCTTCCAGGCTCCAGGTGTCGTTGCGGTACCAGGGAGATACGGTGTCGGTCATGTCCTCGCGCCTGTCCTTGTGATCCGCCCCGTTGTCCGGTGCGGCGGGTCGGGGTAGCGTAGCGCAACGCGGCGTTGGACGGCGAGAGTATGGGGCTCGGGCGCGATGTGGACCGGCGCCGCCTCGCGGAAGGTCATCCACGCTGACGGTTCCACAGGCGTCGTCGGACCCTGAAGTCCCCTATGAATCCGGTCGCGGGGATTTTCGGGTTCTTGGCAATTTCCTAACAGGTACAGACGTTTAAACGGGGTTGGCTCGAGCGACCGAGCTTCTAAGCTCGGCAACATCGAGCCGTGCAGGAGAAGACCATGGCGACCAGTACCGCTCGCATCTTCGATGACGCATTAGCATTGCCGGCGGACCAACGCATCAAGCTCGTAGATGCCCTTCTAGGCAGCTTGAATCTGCCGATCGATCGCGAAATCGAGGCCCTTTGGGCCGAAGAGGCTGAGCGTCGTGTCGCGAAGATCGAATCCGGCGACGCAAGGCTCGTAGATGGAGAGGAGGTTTTCGCGAGGATTCGGGAGAAATACAAAAAATGAGGTTTCTCCTTCATGACGAAGCGGAAACCGAACTCGAGCAAGCCGCTGCCTATTACGAGTCTTGCAGATCTGGGCTTGGGATCGAGTTTGCCGAAGAGGTCTACTCAACCGTGGCGCTAGCCTCTTCGTTTCCAGAGGCCGGAACGCCTCTGTCGAAAAGTACCCGCCGATATTTGGTCAAGCGGTTTCCGTTTGGAGTGATTTACCGTGTCAAAGGGGACCTGCTGCAAATAATCGCCATCGCGGACCTCAGACGACGGCCGGGCTACTGGAGCGGCAGGCGTATCTGACGGGCGTATCGCTGGCAATGCAATTGCCGATAGAGGTCCTGCGGAGTACCGAAAGATCGCGCCGGCTCGCGTCTTGGCCTGAGCCAAGCCGGGCTGTCGCTTGTCGCGCCAGCGAATCGGACCTGTACATCCTCTTACACTTAACTTAGACTACGCACCGTTCGTCGGGGGTCGGCCCCGGTCGGTTTGGAACGGGGTTTGCGGATGTTCTCCCAGACAGTCGAGTACGCCCTGCGGGCATCGCTTTTTCTTGCGCAACAGTCGCCTCGGCCCTGCACCACCCAGCAGATGGCGGACGCCACCCAGGTGCCGCGGGCCTACTTGTCCAAGGTGCTCCAGCGGCTCACCGAGCAGGGGCTGGTGCGCTCCCAGCGGGGCTCGGGCGGGGGCATTGCGCTCGCCCGGGACCCGGCGGAGATCCCGATCCTGGCCATCGTCAACGCGGTCGATCCCATCGGTCGCATCGAGTCCTGCCCCCTGGGTATCGCGAGCCACCACCCGCGTCTGTGTCCGCTCCACGAGCGGCTGGACAAGGCCATCGCCCAGGTGGAGCTGGCACTCCAATCCAGCACCCTGGCCGAGCTACTGGCCGATCCCGACGGCCGCCGGCCGCTCTGCGAGACGGTCACGTCGACCGCTGGCATCCTCGTCCAACCGCCCGCGACCGTCGCCCTGCCCTCTACTCCTTAGGAATCCCGTTTTCTTGAAACCCGCGCCCCAACCGGCGCGCGGGACCTGTCTGTCTGGAGAGATCGATGCATTGCAATCAGTGTGAGCAGACCTGGCGCGGCAGCGCCTGCGTCACCAGCCCCGGCGTGTGCGGAAAGGATGCGGACGTGCAGTCCCTGCAGGACCTGATCCTATACGGGTTAAAGGGTATGGCCGCCTATGCCAACCATGCCCGTCGCCTGGGTAAGACGGACGAGTCGGTGAGCGCCTTTATCGAAGAGGCCCTGTTCGCCACCATGACCAACGTGAACTTCGACCCGGAGTCGCTGCTCGCCATCGCCCTAGAGGTCGGGCGCCATAACCTAAGGGTAATGGAGCTCCTGGACGCGGGGCATGTGGAGACCTTCGGCAAGCCCGAGCCCGCGGAGGTGCGCCTGGGTACCCGCGCCGGCCCCGGCATCCTGGTCACCGGCCATGACCTGGTGGATCTTTGGAACCTGCTCCAGCAGGTCGAAGGGACGGACATCGCGGTCTACACGCATGGGGAGATGCTCCCCGCCCATATGTACCCGCGCCTGCGCAACCACCCTAATCTGGCAGGTCACTACGGCGGCGCCTGGCAGCGCCAGAAAAAGGAATTTCCGGCCTTTGCGGGTCCGGTGCTGGCCACCACCAACTGCATCCTGATCCCCAAGGACGATTACGCGGATAGGATCTTCACCACCCGCTTTACCGCGGTGCCGGGCGGCACGGGGATCTTGGGAGACGACTTCGGCCCGGTCATTGCCAAGGCGCGCGCCTGCCCGCCGCTTCCGGAGCGCGACGCGGGAACCCATCGGGTGGGCTTCCATCACAGCGTCATCCTGGAGCAGGCGGGGGCCATCGTCGATGCCGTGAAGGCGGGCCAGATCAGCCGCTTCTTCGTGATCGGCGGCTGCGACGGAGCCGAGCCCGGCCGCAACTATTTCTCGGACTATGCTCAGGCCACGCCCGCGGACAGCTTCATCCTGACCCTGGGCTGCGGCAAGTTCCGGATCATGGCCCATGACTATGGCACCCACCTGGGACTGCCACGTCTCATGGACATGGGCCAGTGCAACGACGCCTACGGGGCCATCCAGGTTGCGCTCGCACTCGCCAAGGCATTCGAGTGCGGGGTGAACGACCTGCCCCTGAGTCTGGTGGTGAGCTGGTTCGAGCAGAAGGCGGTGGCGGTGCTGCTGACGCTCTTGTCCCTGGGGGTCAAGGGGATCGCGCTCGGGCCCAACCCGCCTGGATTCGTCTCCCCCGGGGTCTTCGCTCAACTGCAAGAGCGCTTCGACCTGCGCCTGACCGGGGCGGATGCCCGCGGCGATCTGGCGGTGGCCATGGGCTGATCCTGCGGCGGCCCGGCATCGCGCGATGC
>JBGSOR010000084.1:0-11946 GCA_041738985.1 Chromatiaceae bacterium
TCCGCGCAGGCTGTCGATCAGTTTCTCGTAGATGCGGACCATCCCCGTCTGAAGGCGCTTTCGGAGAATCAAGGCGGGTGCGAAGCTCACAACCGGGTTGTCCGCAGTCGCAGATCTGGCTTCGAGCCCGTCAGACCAGACGGAGTCGGCATTGAGCGCACCCGCCCAGGTCTTGAGCGCGGAGTGGGTCAGCGAGCGGTCCCAGATCGCGTCACCGACCTCGTCCAGCTGTTCCGTGACCGCGGCGTAGTGAGAACGATCGGGCCGCATCTCCGGCTCGAGCATGTCGTCCTCGATTTGCAGCCGAGCCCCGTCACCCGGGGGCTCGACCCGAATGACGCCTGTGCGGGGGTCGAAGACCAGCTCGACTCGGCCGGTGATTGCGTGGCGCCGGATGAACATCGTCCGTGCACCGACTCTCGTGCGCCACTCGATGAGACCCAGGCCCAAGACGAGTTCGACGATCTCTCCCTGCTTCTGGAGCTGCGTGTGAAACCGGAAGAGCTCCGCGTAGACCTTCTGCACGGCCTCGCGCCGGCGATGATCCTCAGCCCAGGCTTCCCATCTCGGGCGATAGAGTTCGTAAGCTGAGTTCACCTCGGGATGATCGGAGAGAAACTGCTCGACTCGGGGCGGCGACTCGCCTTCGGCGACCTCGGCATCCTGGTCCTCGACGAAGATGCTCGAACGAAGGGGGGGAATCGAAGGCGTCGCCTTGCGAAGTGCCTTCTCATCGACCCAAGGGACCGCAATTGCGGGCAGAGCGGGCGGGCTCTTGAACTCCTGCTTGCGAACCTCGAGCCACGGCTCATCGGGGTCGTTCCCGTCCGTCCAGGCACCGCTGCGACAATCTGCCACCTGCGGCATCTCGCCGAACCAGATGACGGATTCGTACTTGTCGACGTCACGCACGGTCGTACTGCGGAGCCCAACGAACTCCTTCAGGTAGCGGGCGAGCCGCAGTGACGGGGTCTCGGCCTGTTCGCTGCCGGCAGTCAAGCAGCTACTCCTTACTCACGTCTTGGCAATCGGCACATCTGCGACGGCGAGAACCACATGATTCGATCAGTCACCGTCGGCTCCGATGATCTCTTCGAGCAGACCTTCGGTCTCCTTCTCTAGCGCCAGAATGTCCGCCCGAATCTCCTCCAGCGTGCGCAGCGGCTTCGGCATATAGAAGTAGCGAGTGAAGCTGATCTCATAGCCGATCTTGACGCTGTCCGGGACGTACCAGGCGTCCGGGGCATGGGGCAGGACCTCGCGGCGCAGGCGACGATGCCGCCGTCCTCCAGCAGCGGCACCTGCTCGGTGTCGCGCAGGTCGGGGTCGGGCTCGTACTCGACCACGACGGGCTTGCCACCGATGGTGGCGGCGAACAGGCCGCGGAGAGGGTCCGCAACCGCGCCCTTCTTGTGGATCTTCTTGATGACCGGCGGCGCATCCTCCGCCCGCTCGGCGGTCTCCTTCAGCGCCTTGATCTCCTTGGGGGTGTAGGCCCGGTCCGGGTCGATCCCATTCAGGCGCAACGGGCGTTCGACCGTGACCTTCCAGTACCCGAACGCGGCGTTGGGGAAGATCTTCGACTGCGGTCTCCTCGAAGGCGAGGAAGGTCTCGCAGATCCGCTGGATGTCCTCGTCGGACAGTTCGCAGTTCTTCTTGCCGAGGTTCTTGCGCAGCGGCTTGTACCACTGGGTGGCGTCGATGAGCTGGACCCGACCCTTACGGTGCTCGGGCTTGCGGTTGGTCAGTACCCAGACATAGGTCGCAATGCCGGTGTTGTAGAACAGGTTGAGCGGCAGGGCGACGATGGCCTCCAGCCAGTCGTTCTCGACGATCCAGCGGCGGATGTTGCTCTCGCCCTGTCCGGCGTCGCCGGTGAAGAGGGATCTGGTTGCGGAACTCGAAGTTATCGAGGATCTCTTGGACATTGGGCGAGAAGCCGTCGAGGTAGGCGACGAAATCGGCCCTGAGCTGCTGCTGGCTGGCGCGCGAGCGCAGGTCGCGCAGGGTGAACCTCGAGGTGTTGTAGAAGGCCTGGCCGGCGGCCTAGCGCAGTGCCTGGTCCTGCTGGACGATGCCGGCCCCATCGAGCGTGGCCTTCATGTCGAGGACGGCCTGCTTGGTCGGCTCCAGCACCGCGTCCAGGCGGCGCAGCACGGTCATGGGCAGGATCACGTCCCGGTACTTGCCGCGGACATAGATGTCGCGGAGCACGTCGTCGGCGATGCCCCAGATGAAGATGGCGATCCAGTTGATTTGCGCTTGTTCCATTCGGTTCCCGCGTCGCCCTCAGTGTCGGCCGGACGCATCGGGAATCGGTGCGCGAGCCGCTGGGTGTACAAGAATGGAGCAGGGCCGCGGTCGGGGCAACCGTCTCCCGGGCTGCGTCGCAGCGAACCACTTTTTGGGTGCCCCCGGCACGCTGAGACGGTGCCCTCAGGGGACGCTTGCCAGGCGACCTCGGACACGTCAGCCCCGTGGAGGCGCTCCAGGAGTGATATCGAAAGGAGCCGGAGCTGTTTGTTTTCGAGGTTAATAATCTGCCGGGTCTTGACACTTCGCCGCCGATGGGAGATTCGTCGTGGACGCCGGAGGCGGTCGGGACGAACGAGCGCGCCGTTGGAAGTTGCGCTCTTCTACGTTGGCGCAGTCCGGGCGCGATGTCGCCGGTCATGTTCTCGAGGTAGTGTTGGGATAGCTCCGTCGCGCAAGAGGCAGTGACTCATGAAAATAATTGCGGTTGGCCTGTTGGCCCTGGCGCTGTTGGGCGGCGGCTGTACCCAGGAGACCCAGAACAACATCGGCCGCTCGCTGCAGAACTGGACCGGCGTCAACGGCGTGCTGGAGGTCTATGCGGGCGACAAGCTGGTGCGTCGGTTCGTCGCGGTCGACAAGCTCTCCACCGCCAGCGCCACCCAAGGGAGCGGCGTGCGGCCCTACCGCTTCGGCTATGGGGTGCTCGACCTGAATCTGAACGGGCAACAGGACCCGGGGGAGCGCAAGGTCTACTTCGAGATCAGCGACTATTCCACCAACTACGTCTTTTATGGCGACCCGGGGACCTGAGATCCCCATGTCGGTAGTTCGATTCCGCCCCTGGGCACCATAAAATCAGCAAGTTAAGGTCGCAAGGACGCGCCCGGTTATGCCCATTTGGCCTCTTTCTCCTCCCTGAGTGGTGTCTGATTTGTACCTGCATTTCCAGCGTTCGGACCCCTCCGGAAACCGCCCCAAGACCTTCTCGGGTCGCGCCTCACGCCTACCAGGGTCCGCGAAGACCATGGCGCCCGGACCTAAGCCAGACCCAGCGTATATGGCTTACTCCGATCACGGGCCGACATGGCGTTGGGTGGCATCCCCTCAGCCCTAAGCGTCCAACAACAGCGGCAGTTCTCGGTGGCTCCCACGGGTCAGTCGGGCCGCATCGTCCGTGATAGGTTGAGCTCTACAGCGAGAGCAGACTCTGCTGTGCTTCCGGCAGGCAATCAATCCCGCAATGGGTTACCGTATCGCCGCGTGCACCGGGGCGATACACGTCAGCGCCTGTTTCCCAGGCACCTCAGCTTGATGCCAAGACGGAGGCTGGACACGGCCCGGATTCATGGTGGCAGAATGCACGCGTCTCCCAGTTCCCGTGCCGATCATGAGATCTAAAGGACCATGACCTTGCCGACCATCTTCGATCTCTGCGAACCGCGCCAGGACGTGCTCCTAGGGACCATCTCGGAGTCGGATTTCGCCGCGGACCTTGCCCAGGTTCTGCGCGGCGAGGCCCCCGAAGAGTACCGGGACCCGATCAAGTTCTTCGCCAACACCCACCCGACCCGGGGCCTCAAAGACCTGCTGCGGAACGTCTGTTTGCGTCTCACCGGCAGCCCGCATCAAGCCCGGCGGCCCCCTGGTCGGGGAGCGCCAGACCTTTCCCCTGGACGAGGACCTTGCCCTGAACCTGGGCCTCCTGTTCCGCGTCCTCGCTCCCATGCGCAACCGCGAGTACATGCGCGCCTGCGCCGAAGGCATCGAGGAGATGGGCCGCGAGGAGGCCGCTTACTGGCTCGGCATGGCCAGGCACCGCAAGTACCCGCGGCGCGTCCTCATGGCCCTGCGCTTTCTGCTGATTGACCCCAAAGCCTGACGGACGGGCGGTACAATCGAACCGCATTCACAGCGATCCCAAGCGCTCCAACACCCGGCGGAGTCAACCTCATGCCGAGCTTGACGCTCGCGACACCGGATTCCGGTCTCTCCGCCCTGGGGCGCTCGCACGCCGACCTCGGGCGGAAGCGAAAGCTGGCCGCGGCCATCCACGGGTTCGGGCGCAGTCGGAAGTCCCATCAGCGTGTGGCCGAGCTGCTGTTGAGTCCATTGACACAGGGTGAACCCTGCGACGCAATCCTAGAGGATGACCAGGGCCTGGACCAAGCGGGTATCGATGCCTGCCTTCCGAGCACCCATGCTTCGGGTCTTTATGGCGATGCGGCACCGTGAAATGCACGGCATACTTTGCGGCAATGCGGACGCGCCCGGACCGAAGCGCGATCAAGGAGACGTGGATCGCGCGCGTCCTGGCGAATCCGGAACGGGAAGAGATCCAAGCCGACGGACGTATCCGCCGGTGGGCACGAATCGAGGAGGCCGAGGGCCGAGCGCTCCGGGTGGTACTGCTCCCCGACGGCGAGACCGTCCACAACGCCTTCTTCGACAGGGGATACAAGCCATGAAGATCCGCTACTTCCAAGACACGGATACGCTCTACATCGAATTGCGTCCCGCCCGGGTATCGGAAACCCGCGACCTCGACGACGACACGGTGATCGACCTGGACGAGCGGGGCGCGATCTGCGCCATGACCATCGAGCACGCCTCCGAGCGTGCCGACATCCCGACCTTTTCCTACGAGCAGATTGCCGCATAGCCCTCGGGCAGCCTCGGTGCAGCAGCTAAAGATCCGCCAGAGCATCGCGGGCAATCAAGGTGACGGCGAGCTGGCCGATACGGATCTGGCCCGCCTGCGCTCCCCGGGTGCCCAGTCCCCCAGGTTCCCGGTCG
Organism: Chromatiaceae bacterium; assembly: GCA_041738985.1. Lineage (GTDB taxonomy): Bacteria > Pseudomonadota > Gammaproteobacteria > Chromatiales > Chromatiaceae > Thiodictyon. The sequence goes on from JBGSOR010000084.1 coordinate 5,051, forward strand.
TTGGGATTCCTTCGCCACCCCAACTTACGGCCCCCGAAAACCTCTGCCGCCTCGCCTTCGCCGATATGGTGGACAGGCCGACCCAGTTGTCGCTGTGGCAGCGATGAACCCGAACGGCCCGCCGGGCAGCAGAACCAACCCATCCGCTAGCAGTGGCGAGCCGCCGCCACGGGCCATGATCGGAGAGCAAATCACCATGAACTGGCAGACCTTAGCCTCCCATTCCCCGTACCAGACCGCGGTCGCCATCAAGCGCGAGCTGGAAGAGGGCCGTATCGCCGAAGCCACCCAGGGCATTGAGGAGTTGATCGAAACCTTGTCAAGATCCGAACGACGCGCCCTAAAGAGTCAGTTGGTCCGGCTGATGCTGCACATCGTTAAATGGAAATCCCAGCCCGAGCGCCGCTCGCTCAGTTGGGCGGCCAGCATCGCCGATGCCCGGGACGAGATCGCCGACATCCGCGAGGAGACGCCCAGCCTCAACGAGGCGGTCATCCTCTCCCTGTGGGATAAGGCCCTGGTCATGGCCAAGCGCGATGCGGAGGCGGAGATGGGGCGAGCTGCGGCGGTCGCGGCCCTGACCTGGGCCGAGGTCTTCGAGGACAGCTACACCCTGGACCCGACCTGATGAACGGTAGGCCGCAGTGAGGCAGGAACCGGACCGTTTTCAGGCACCAGCGATGCGGTTCCCTCGCGCCCACTGCCCCCGAGGCCCGGCGGATCAGGAGCAGTGCCCCGGAAGGAATTCTGCGCCATGACCGCCAAGCGGCTTTCCGAGCGTCACTGGCTGACCAAGTACAGCCCCGAGTCGGGCGATCTGGTGGCGGACTTCTACGTCCCTCCACTCGAGTGCGCGGTGCGCTACGACCGCTCCACCGGCTACTTCTCCGCCTATGCCCTTCTGCTGGCCGCCCGCGGGATCGAGGGCCTGGTGCGTAACCGGGGCCGGATGCGTCTGGTGGTGGGATGCACCCTGAAGCCCCAGGACGTCACCGCCATCCAGACAGGGGCCGACCTGCGGGACACGGTGGAGGCCGCATGCTGGCGGAGCCCCTGGGCGTCGAAGACTCGGGGGCGGTCGATGCCCTGGGGCTTCTGGCATGGATGGTCGCCAAGGGCCACCTGGACGTGAAGGTCGCTGTGCCCTGTGACGAAGGGCGCAAGCCCATTGCCGGCCTCGGCCTGTTCCACGAGAAGGCCGGCATCGTTGAGGACGCCGAGGGCAACCGGTTGGCCTTCAGCGGCAGCATCAACGAGACCGAGTTTGGCTGGAAGTACAACTGGGATAGCTTCCACTGCTTCACCACCTGGGGCGCCCGTGGGAGCACGGGCACGGCGCATGTGCAGGCGGAGGAGGACAGCTTTCAGCGCCCCTGGGCGAACAAGACCGCCACCGCCATCGTCATGGACGTGCCGGCGGAGGTGCGACTGGAGCTGCTCAAGTTTCTGCCCAAGGACGACCTTCCGGGTCGCCTGAGAAGGACTTCTGGCGCCAAGCGGCTGCCCGTCGAGCCGCCTCCTCTTGTCCCCCGAACACCGGGGTCTGAGCCCCACCTCGACCCGCGCCGGCTGGTCTGGGGCCTGGCCCGATGGTGGCGAGCGGGTAGGCGAGGCGACCAGTGCCGTGACCCCCCTGACCCGGACCCTGGACTTCCTGCGCAAACGGATTGCAGGCGCCTTCGGAGGCGGGGTGATCCGCTTCTCCGGGCGCGGCGGCGAGGAGCTGACCCCGGCCGGGGATTGGCAGGCGATCAGTCGCGAGGCGACCAAAAAGCGCTTCCGCGAGGGCCGTGGCAGGCCCCCGGCATGCCCGCCCCGGTTCGGGTTACCACGGACCCGGACTACTACGAGCAACATCCAGACAGCATCGAGCTGTGGTCGCCTGGGAGCCCGCTGTTTCCGATGCCGGAGGCGGTGGCACCGGCGGAGGAGATTGCCGGCCTGTCCTGGCCGAGTCTGGTGTCGTCGGGGACCCGCGGGTAAGAATCCAGTGTTGACCATCATCTTGCTGCGCCAAGCGGCATTGCCGGACCGTTTGGCGGCATGACAAGCGGTCCTGCTCGGGCATCAGCCGAAGCTCGAAGACCTTGCGCGCTTGCGAGTGCTTAGCCATGTTCGATCCCGTCGATTCGGAGAGGCCATAGCGGTTACCGGGCGCCATCGGTTGGGTTTCACCCGTCCTTAACAACTTGCCCTGATAATAGCCGACCTGCGTGCACGGCTATGCGCGCCCGCGACGACAGGTGAAGACGATGCAGAGATTCGGTTTCAAGATCGTGGACCAGTCCCGCTCGGAGATCGAGCCGCTCCTGGACCGTGCGACCAGAGACGGGCGCCCCATCGAGGTCGGGTTGTATTTCGGGGACAGGGAGGCGCGCAGATTGCTGCTCGAGCGCTTGCCGGGCAGCGGACTGCCGGTCGCGGTCCATGTCGACCACCGGCGCCTGAGCCTCTTCGACCTGCGTCAGCGGGAGTCCGAGCTCTGCGAGCAGCTCGATTTCGCCGCGCGTCTGGGTGCGGACTCTGTGATCGACCACGTCTCCATGGAGCCCCTATCTAAACGTCCGGCGCACCGCGAAGCCCTGGTCGAGCGGATCGGCCTGGGTCTCGATGTTGCGCTCCGGCGCTCCGGCGCTGCGGGGAGAGCGGGCTCGGGCTCCACATCGAGAACGTCTTCGAAGAGCCGGACTTCCAGCGCGAGCTCTTCAGAGACCTCGCGGCCGCCGGCTTCCCCCGCCTCGGTGCCTGCTTCGATATCGGACACGCGAAGGTCTGGTCCACCGCGACGCTCTCGGTCTGGCTCGATCTGCTGGCGGACTGGCAGGTCAAGGGCCACCGGCTTCATTTCCATCTGCATGCGAACCGGGGGCTGGTCGACGAGCACATCTCCTTCCTCACCGCCGACCGGCTCGGGATCGCGGGGCCGGACAGCTACACGGACGGGCTCGACTACTACCAGGCCCTCGCCGAGATCGGCGAGCGGTTTCCAGAGGCATCCAAGGTCTTCGAGGTGCCGGCCGGCGAGGCCGAGCGGAACCTGGACCATGTGCTCGGGTGCATCGCCGCGGGGCGCGCGGACGCCGTGGCGGCCAGAGGGGCTGGGCGTTTCCCTTAGCCGCTAGCGCCATCCCTCAGCGAGCCCGCGCCGCACCGTAACGCGGCCATACATTCGGGCATGGAACGGCACGTGCGCAAACGTGGAAGGGGAGTCCGACCGGCTCTTGGCCCTGGCCGCGGCGGCCGCATCGAAGTCAGCACGCCGGCAGTGAGAAGACGTCCGCCAGGACGGCATCATCGCCAATCAAGCGGTCTGAGCGGGGCGCATCATAGACGACGAGAAGGCCAGGGGCTTCCGGCGCATCGTAGCGGCAGAGTCCCTCGGCCTTGTCGCCTTCGCTCACCAGCGGGAGGTGGAAGAGACGCTGCAGCCGTGAGCCGTCCAGCTCAGTGAGGCTGTCATCCGGGAGGTCCTCCGGGGACTGGAGGCGGTAGATAGCCTGCGGCCCGGCGATGTCCATCGTCGGTCCCGCCAGGATCAGTAGGTCGCTCTCCTGCCAGCAGAGGTCCCGAATTCCCATGCCGGCTAGCCGAAGGAAGTGCTTGCGATAGGGCCTGCCGCTGGCGCCGATAGGACCGAGGGCCAGGGTATCGCCGGCGGTCCGCTCGGCGCGGAGCTCCAGGAGCATTGCCCAGCCCCTCAGCACCGGGCCGCGCAGCCCGAGAAACAGGCGCTCACCCCGTGCGGCGACCCCCTCGATGTCGAACCCGTTCTCCTTCGAGGCGAACTGGGCGCAACCCGGGGGCTCTTCCTGGGTGCGGAGAAGAAAGGGGCCGAGATGCGCATCCTTGCGCAAGGCCAGGGTGAGGGCGTTGCCCTCTGGGGAGATAGGGAGCTGAGCGATCGCGTCGCCTTTGAGCTGGCCCTTGGCGATCGTTGCGCAAGCGATCAGACACCGGTTTGGCCTGGCCTCGACCTGGGTCAGGCGCTTGAGGTTCTTCTCGACGTCTCTTCCGGGCTTGACACCCTTGCGGGCGCTCGTGTGGGAGCCGACAATCCAGAGCCGGTCCCCTTCGATGTCCAGTCCTTCGACATCGATCTCCTCATCGTCCTCGACCAGCTGAAGTCGGTCGGAGAGATCCGTGTAGTCGTGCTTGGCGAAGACCCCAGGGGCCTTGGCCTTGAGCCGTGACAGCGCCGTCAGCTCGTCGGTGCCGAGCCATAGGTGGCCGTCCTGATCGCGGGCACAGGCGGAGAGGTGCCCGCGCAAGCGCTCAGGGTCATGCGCCTCGCGGTCGAATCGCAGCAGGATGCGGGTGTAAGCGGGATCGCTCATTGGGGATTCTACCGTCGGTGCAGAGGTCGGTTTACACAGCTTAGTCGATCTGGGCGACGGTTCTACCCAAGTGGCGAAGGCGCTCCGCTGGACCTATCAGGGCAAGCCGCTGACAGCCTAGCTGGATACGGTGCGGACACGTCCAACGCGCGGTACTCGGTTGGGCCGGCTTTGGTCCAGCTCGGCGGCGCGCTGCCGCCGGGCCCGGCCCAGCCAGGGATGGCGGTGCTAGCGGATGTTGGGGATCTCGGCCCGGACACGCTCGATGACGGTCTTCGGCATCGGGATGTAGCCGAGGTCGGTCGCCATGCCCTGACCATCCGCCAGCGCCCAGGTGACGAAGTCGCGCAGGGCCGCACCGACCCGCTCGTTACCGTGCTCGCGGAAGAACAGCATCCAGGTAAAGGTGACGATCGGGTAGGCGGCCGGGTCCGCGGGGTCGGTCACCCAGATGCGCAGGTCTTTGCCCGTGAGGTCCGCGCCAGCCAGGGCCGCCTGTCCGGACTCGTCGCTGGGCGCGACGAACTGACCGGCGGCATTCTCCAACATCGCCACCTGGGCGCCGGTCGAGGTGGCGAAGAAATACTCGATGTAACCGATCGAACCGACGGTCTGGTTGACGGTGGCGGTGACGCCATCGTTGCGCGGTGCGCCGATGATGTTCGGCTGGTTCGGCCAGGGTACCGAGGTGCCGGTCCCGACCCGCTTGCGGAAGGTCTCGTTGATGGCGCTCAGATGTTGAGTGAAGACGAAGGTGGTGCCCGAGGAATCGGAGCGGCGCACAACCCGGATCGTCCGGTCCGGGATGCTCACACCCGGATTGGCGGCGACGATCCGCGGATCGTTCCAATTGGCGATCTCACCGGAGAAGATCAGCGGGTAGACCGCGCGCGGCAGACGCAGGTTGTCGATACCCGGCAGGTTGTAGGCGAGCACGATCTCACCAGCCGTCATCGGCAGAACCAGAACCCCGCCGCGCACCTGAGCCATCTCCGCGTCGGTCATGGCGGCGTCGCTGGCGCCGAAATCAAAGGTGCGGTTGATGACGTTGCGCACGCCGGTGCCGCTGCCGACCGACTGGTAGTTGATCCGCACCCCGGGGTTGTCCCGGTTGAAGTGACGAAACCAAGCCGAGTAGAGCGGGAACGGGAAGCTCGCGCCGCCGCCGTTGATCCGGACCTGCTGGGCCTGCGCCGGCACGCTGAGCAGTAGGGTAAGGGCCACGACAAGTGCAGCGGCGCCAATGCGTTGCATGTGCATGCGGAGTGCTCCTGACTGAGGTTAAGGGTTGGGCCGGGATCGCAGGCGGCGTCCGAGGCGCCGCGTTAGGATCATCCCGCCGCGCTGTGACGGGGCCGTGAACCCAATCGCTGCACCGTCTAGGTCCGCCCGTACTCCAGGGCGATTGGGGGAGCGGGGCGACCGATGGGACCGGTCGCGCGACCGCGCTCAGTCCTCCAGGTCGGCCACCGCCAGGCGTCGCAGGGTGGCGCGCTGTTTGCTGTAATGCTCATCCATGCGGTCGATGATGCCGGCGAGAAAACGCACGGTCTCGACGATCTTAGGCCCTTTGTTGAGCATGGCGCACTCGGCCATGACGCTCATGCCGGCGTCCGACACCTCGGCGCGCGAGGGGGCGCCCGTCTTGGCCATGCCCTCCAGGATCTGGGTCGCCCAGATCACCGGCACATGGGCCGCTTCGCACAGCCACAGGATCTCCCGCTGGACCTCCGACAGCCGCTCGAAGCCCACCTCCACCGCCAGATCGCCGCGCGCGATCATCACCCCGACCGGGGGCCGGCGCAGGCTTGCCAAGAGGAGGCGCGGCAGGTTGTCGAACGCCCGACGATTCTCGATCTTGAGCACCACCCCCAGCCGCTGCGCGCCCAACCGGTCGAGCTCGGCATGCAATTGCGCGATGTCCTGGGGCTCGCGAACGAAGGACAGTTGGACCATGTCGGCCAGACGGACGATCACGGGCAGGTCGCCCAGGTCCTTGGCGGTAAGCGCGCCCATGGCGAGCGGCGTGTCAGGGAAGTTGATGCCCTTCTCGGCACGCAGCTTGGCCCCTTTGGGTCCGGTCTGGGTGACGGTGACGGTGATCCGCTCGCCATCGTTGGCGGCGACCACCCCGCCGATCTTGCCATCGTCGAACCAGACCGCGTGTCCGGGACGAGCGGACTCAAAGGCCGCCGCGAGGGTGCAATGGACCTGGGCGGGGATGACGACCGTGCCGTCCGCGGCGCGCTCGGCACCCTGACCGGGCGCATCGAAGCGGGTCAGGACCAGCAGATCGCCGACGGCCAGCGCAATCGGTTGGATAACCTGTGGCACATTGGTGAATTCGCCGGTTCCCACGGGTTCGCCAGCGCGCCGGGCGGTGACCCTGGTGGCCTCCTCCACATAGGCGGTCTGCTCGATCTCGGCCACCCAGGAGGCACCCTGCGCCTCGCGCACCTGCAGGCGACGCCCCTGGCCGCGGGCGTCGGTGAAGTCAAGCTGGTCGCCCACGGCGATTCGACCGAGCAGTCCGCCGCTGACCTCGAGGCGCAGGCGCAGGTC
>JBGSOR010000142.1:0-4434 GCA_041738985.1 Chromatiaceae bacterium
GCCGGTTTCCCCTGTCAACGCTTGGAGCTACGCCTCGCGGCCTAGCCCCCATGACTCGGGGCCGAATCGAATCGCCACGTCTTTTCGTATCGAACTTTCATCGACTACCTCTTGCCAGGTTAGCCTGGCGCATCACAGACCACGCTTTTCCCCTCTTTCCCCGTTTTCTGCCGACTCCCGCGCTTGCGCGTGGCCGCCAGCGCCCCTGGAAGACTTACGGCTCCATGCCCTTCGCTGAAGTGGCCAGCACGTCGACCACCACCAGCGACGCGGCTCAATCGGTCGTCATTGGTCCAGAATTCGTCGCAACCGTAATACATGGCGGTCGCCAGGTGGAGTGCATCGGGGGTCTTGAGTCCGTGGTCTGCCCGCAGGCGAGCTGCTCGATCGAAGATTCACCCAACCTTTTATGAAGAAGGGCCGAGCGCCGAGGGCCAAGTGAGAGGTGCTGTCCGCGACCCTCGGCCCTTGCCACTCGCCACTCGCCACTCGCCACTTCGCCAAGCGTAGAATGTCCCAACCCAACCCATCCGAGCCTCGCCCCATGGAGAACGTCCACGGAACCGCCCTGCCTTTCCACGGAACTACCATCCTCTCCGTGCGCCGCGGCGACAAGGTGGTGGTCGGCGGCGACGGCCAGGTATCCTTCGGCCAGACGGTCATGAAGGGCAACGCCCGCAAGGTGCGTCGGCTCTACAAGGATCGCGTGATCGCCGGTTTCGCCGGGGCCACGGCGGACGCGTTCACGCTATTCGAGCGCTTCGAGGGCAAGCTGGAGAAGCACCAGGGACACCTCACCCGCTCGGCCGTGGAGCTGGCAAAGGATTGGCGTACGGACCGGATGCTCCGCCGGCTGGAGGCGCTGCTGTGTATCGCAGACAGCCGCACATCGCTGATCATCTCCGGCACCGGGGACGTAATCGAGCCGGAGCAGGACCTGATGGCGATCGGCTCCGGCGGGTCCTTTGCCCAGGCAGCGGCCCGGGCGCTCCTAGAGAACACGGGACTCTCCGCCCGGGAGATCGTGGAGCGGGCCCTCCATATCGCCGCGGACATCTGTGTCTACACCAACCACAACCTGGTGCTCGAGGAGCTGGACACCCTGCCCCCCTTGCCGGAATAGGGACTGCGGTCGGAAACCACGGGCTTAGGACCCCGAAGGGATACTCGGACCGCACTTGCCGAATCCCGGCCCCACCCGCACTTTCTTCTATTGACCCTGCGCCGCCCTGCCGGGCGGCCCACCCCTGGACCCTGCCCATGTCGGAAATCACCCCCCAGCATATCGTTGCCGAGCTCGACAAGCACATCGTCGGCCAGGACGAGGCCAAGCGTGCGGTGGCCATCGCGCTCCGCAACCGCTGGCGGCGCATGCAGATCCAGGAGCCTATGCGCTCCGAGATCACGCCCAAGAACATCCTGATGATCGGCCCCACCGGGGTCGGCAAGACCGAGATCGCCCGGCGCCTCGCGCGGCTCGCCAATGCACCCTTCATCAAGGTGGAGGCGACCAAGTTTACCGAGGTGGGCTATGTGGGCCGGGACGTGGAATCCATCGTCCGCGACCTGGCGGACATCGGGGTCAAGATGTCCCGGGAGCAGGAGATGGCCAAGCTCTCGGACCTGGCCGAGTCGGCCGCCGAAGAGCGGATACTGGACGCCCTAGTCCCGCCGCCCTCCGGATTCGAGGAGGAGAGCCGCACCTCCACGCCGACCAGCGCAACCCGGGAGAAGTTCCGGACCAAGCTCCGCGCCGGAGACCTGGACGACCGAGAGGTGGAGATCCAGGTCTCCGCGTCGCCGCTGGGTGTCGAGATCATGGCACCCCCAGGCATGGAGGAGATGACGAGCCAGCTCCAGGGCCTGTTCCAGAACCTTGGCCAGGGCCGCATGAAGCGTCGCAAGCTCCGCATCAGCGACGCCCGCAAGCTGCTGCGGGACGAGGAGGCCGCTAAGCGGGTAAACGAGGAGGAGCTCAAGCTCCGCGCCATCGAGAACGTGGAGCAGAACGGTATTGTCTTCCTGGACGAGATCGACAAGGTCACCCGCCGCGGCGAGGGCATGGCCGGGGCGGACGTCTCCCGTGAAGGGGTGCAGCGGGACCTGCTGCCCCTGGTGGAGGGGAGCACGGTGTCGACCAAGCACGGCTCGGTACGCACGGACCATATCCTCTTCATCGCCTCCGGGGCCTTCCATCTGGCCCGTCCCTCCGACCTGATCCCGGAGCTGCAGGGGCGCCTGCCCATCCGCGTAGAGCTCAAGGCCCTTACGGCCGAGGACTTCGTGCGCATCCTCACCGAGCCGGACGCCTCCCTCACCGACCAGTACAAGGCCCTGCTCTCGACCGAGGGGGTTCATCTGGAGTTTACGGAGGACGGCATCCGGCGCATCGCCCAGATCGCCTGGCAGGTGAACGAGCGTACCGAGAACATCGGGGCCCGACGCCTTCACACCGTGCTTGAGCGACTCCTGGAAGACGTGTCCTACAACGCCTCGGCGATGGACCGGGTGACCGTCACCGTCAATGCCGCCTACGTCGACCTGAACCTGTCCGAGCTCGCGGCGGACGAGGATCTGTCGCGCTACATCCTCTGAACGCCGGAGTATTCATGATCACACCGACAGAGCTGAGCCTGCACCAGCAATCCCGAGTCCTCGAAGTGACCTTCGAGGACGGGGCCCACTTCAACCTGCCCTGCGAGCTGCTGCGGGTTTATTCACCCTCCGCGGAGGTTATGGGCCATGGGCCCGGCCAACGCATCCTCCAGCTCGGCAAGGGAGATGTAGGCATCGACCGCATCGAGCCGGTGGGCAACTATGCCATCTGTCTGCACTTCGACGATGGCCACAACACCGGCATCTTCTCCTGGGAGTATCTCTATAACCTGGGCCAGGACCAGGAGCGACTCTGGCAGACCTATTTGGACGAGCTGGCCGAGGCTGGGCATCCCCACAAGAAACCCTCCTGAGCCCCGCGGCCGACGGGTCGGGTCCGCCTTCGTGTAGAATCGTGGGTCGTTCAAGCAGGGGCCAGACCATGTCCGAGAAAGAGACGACCCACTTCGGCTACCAACAGGTGCCGGTGGACGAGAAGGCGGGGCGGGTGCGCCAGGTATTCGACTCCGTGGCGTCGCGCTACGACATCATGAACGACCTGATGTCCCTCGGCATCCATCGTCTGTGGAAGCGCCACGCCATCGCGCTCTCGGGGGTACGCCGCGGCCAGCGGGTGCTGGATCTGGCAGCGGGCACCGGGGACCTCTCCGACCGGTTTTCCGGGATCGTGGGCACGGACGGCTTGGTGGTGATGTCGGACATCAACGCCGCCATGCTCTCGGTCGGTCGGGAACGCCTGACGGACCGGGGCAGCGTCGGCAACCTGACCTACGCCCTGGCCAATGCGGAGCGCCTGCCCTTCGATTCGGACTTCTTCGACTGCGTCACGATCGGCTTCGGCCTGCGTAACGTCACCCACAAGGAGCACGCCCTGGAGGAGATGTTCCGAGTCCTCCGTCCCAGTGGGCGGGCGCTGATCCTGGAGTTCTCCCACCCCACCAGCAAGCCCCTGAGCAAGGTTTACGACCTCTATTCCTTCAATGTCCTGCCCACCCTGGGGCGGCTGGTGACCAACGATGCGGAAAGCTACCAGTACCTGGCAGAGTCCATCCGTATGCACCCGGACCAGGAGACGCTGCGAGCCATGATGGAGAACGCCGGATTCGAGCGCTGCCAGTACTTCAACCTCACGGGCGGGATCGTGGCGATCCACCGGGGGTACAAGCTGTGACGGACGACCATCGATCCGCCGACGGATTCGAGATCCCCACCGCACTGCTCGCGGCGGCGGAGACCGCACTCAACCGCTACATCGCCCTGGACCCGGAGGGCGCCCGCGCGTTCGAGCCCATCTATGGCCGGATCGTCGCGATCGAGATCCAGGGCCTGGGCGCCCGGATCACCCTGATCCCCGGGCCGGACCGGCTGCAGGTCTTCGGCGCCTACGACGCCACCCCGGATTGCCTGATCCGCGGCAACCCCCTGGCCCTGGCCCGCATGGGCATGGCCCAGCGCAAGGAGGCCCAGCTCAGCTCCGGCGAGGTCCATATCGAGGGCGACTCCACCGTCGCCCAGCGCCTGAGCGAGGCCATGGCGGGCCTGGATATCGACTGGGAGGAACAGCTCTCAAAGCTCGTCGGGGACCCCATCGCCCATCAAGTCGGACAGGGTGTGCGCGCACTTGGGGACTGGGGACAACGCACCGGAGAGACCGTCAGGACCAACATCAAGGAGTATCTCGAAGAGGAGGCCCGGATCCTGCCGAGCCGCTACGAGATCCTGGATTTTCTGACTCGGGTCGATACCCTGAGGGACGACGTGGAGCGCCTGGAGGCCCGCATCGAGCGGCTTGCCCGCCTGGCCGCCGAGCGCGGCGCC
>JBGSOR010000148.1:0-8973 GCA_041738985.1 Chromatiaceae bacterium
ACGAGCCGCCGCGGCCGGGGACGACGCCTCGGGCCAGGCTGCGGAACTGGTGGCAGCGGTCCAGGAGCTCCCGGGTGCTCTTGGGCATGGAGACACGGGCGCGCACGATGTGGGTCACCAGCTCCGTGCCCTCGCGCAGCAGACGTCCGCCCTCCAGCGCCTCGCGGATGGCCGCGGCGTCGGGGACCTGCGGGAGCTGGGGTTGGATCCTGCACAGTCGCTCCCGGGCGACCACGTAGTCCGGCCAAACCACGAAGATCCCTGGGTCGGTGCGGAGAAACTCGCATTTGCGTTTGGCGGCTACCACCAAGGCATCGACCCGGGGGCCCACGTCCGGTATCTGGGTGCTCTCCGAAAAGGCGTCCTTGAGTCCGGCGCCGATGCGGTCGATGTCGCGCATGGCCATGGCCATCTTGAGGTAGCGGCCCTCGTAGAAGGCTTCGATGGGGATCGAGTAGGCCCGGAAGGGCTCTCCCCACAGCTCGTCGATCCCCTCGTCGCCTCCCCGGTGGCGGACCATCTTGCCCAGGTCCAGGGCCTCCATCAGACACTGTCCGCACTCCCGCATGAGGGTGTTGTCCGGCGTTATCTCGACCCCGGTCGACTGGAGGTCCACGAGGCAGGTGAAGATATCCGTGGCGCGGTTGAACAGCGCTCCCGCAAGCATGGCCCCATTGACTCGCTTGCGCTCGGGGTCGGTCTCGGCCTCGTAGGCGGCGCGCGCCTCGGTGAGACGCAGTCCCGGGATGTTGATGCCGTGCTCTACGTGGTTGAAAAGTCGTCTGGTTAACGCCTGAATCAGGCGCTTACGTGTTTCCAGCGTGTCGGGCGGCGGGGCATAGTGTTTGATCCAGTACCCGTCATAGTAGACCCGCATCTCGCCGTCGATCTCGCGGCGTGTGCCGTTTTCGGGCGCGTGCTCGCACATGGGGGACTCGGGGGCTCCGGGATGGACGCGCGCAAGTGTATCCAGTCAGGACGAGAAGATCAGCCTAGATCGGCGAGAAAATCTCCAGGGCGCGCTGCCCCCTCGATCCTCCGCCTGTGGCGGTCGGATCTGGGCGGCGATGAACACCGGCTGGACCCGGATTGGTGGCGGCCCACGCCGTCTATGTCGGCGGGGTCGCCACTGCAGACACTGCAGACATGGCGCGGGGGCCCTGGGTCGGGTTATTGTCGCACCCGAATATCCGGGCCGGCGGTGTCGGCCCCTCGCCGGTTGAAATCGAAGGGGCTGGCAAGCTACGCCGATCGGCGGGTGGCGGTACGGAGTCAAGCTCAACGGCGACTCGTCGGGTGGGTCGGCAGGGACCTCGGGGCGGGTCCGGGCGATTGCCGGTCTGGTGCCCGCTTGTCCGCCGGGAGCGGCGGGAACGGATAGACTGGCGACGTTCAAGATCCCAGGGTTAGTGCCTAAATGATAACGAAAGACCAGTTCACCGCCATCGTGATGACCCTCGTCGTCTGGGGACTTGCGGGGGCATTTTTCGGCGCCCTGTTTGCCGGGCTGCACCAGGTCCTGTCGTCCCTCGGGCTGACCGGTTGGTCGCCCCCCGTGCTGGCGGCGGCGGCGGCGGCCATGTTCACGTCGGCCTTTTATAGCGCCATGCCGGTGGCCCTGGTCGGCGCCATGGCCGGGGTTCTGGCCTCGATCGGCTCGCTCGTTGCGCTCGGGCACGAGATGAGCTTGGCTATGCTGGCGGGTGCGGCCGCGGTCGCTGGACTCGCCGCCGGCAGCTTTTATGCCTGGATGGCGGAAGGCGGTGGGCGTTCCTTGACCCAGACCTTGGCGGGGATGATGGCTGGACTTTTTGCCGGTTCCCTGCTGGCGGCGCTGATCGCCGTCACCGGCAAACAGGCCGGGACCTTTGTCCTCGCCGCTGGTGTGGTCGCGGTGGTTGGCACCCTATTTCAGGTGTCCGCGCGCTGGCTGGGGAGCGGCGCCCAGGCGCTTCCGACCGGACTGTCGGCGGCCGTGGTTGCCGGGATGATCGCGACCCTGGTGGCCGCCAGTATCTGGACCCTTGGATATACCCCGCTCGTCGGCGCGGACGGCGCCACGCCCGACCTGATCGGTCAGGTACGCCGCGAGATCCCGCCCGGGTTCCTGGGCGGGCTCTTAGGCGGTGCCCTGACCGGCTTGGTCCTGGAGCTACTTGGTTTCCATCTGGAGGACCATGCCTGACACGGAGGCGGCGGCTGTATCCCGCCGCGTGCCCGCACTGTACCATCGACCCTCGGGCCGCGGCCCGCTATCGCGACCGCGCGCGGTTCCCCCACCTGGGCGGCAGAAAAAACCCTTCAAGTACAAATTGTTGGAGAAAGCGTATGAACCCGTTCGATCTCCTCGGTGCCGTAATGCAGGCCGGCATGTCCACGTCGTCCGGTAACCGCATGGGCAGCATTCTCGGTCAGATGATGGGCGGAGGGCCAGGGACCGGAGCTACCCCGGGGGCTGGTCCAGGTGGCGGTGTGATCGACGTACTGTCGAAGGTCGCCGGTACCATGCTCGGAGGCGGCCAGGGTAGCGGGGCTCCGGCCCCTGGCTCGACGGGTGGATTTCCCATCGACATCCTGAAGCAGGTCGCTGGCGCGGTTCTGGGCGGGGGCGCCGCTCAGGGTAACGCGGCGGCGGGCGCGGGATCGCTCGCGGTGCTTGGAGGTCTCGCCGCCCAGGCGTTGGAGATGGCGAAGCGGGCGATGGGCGGCGCGACTGCCCAGGCCGGGGACGCGCCGCGGATGGACGACCTGACGGCGGTCTTTGCGGGCATGCGTGCGCCCCAGTCGCCCCAGGAGCGGCAGCAGCTTGCCGACATGGCCATACTGACCTTGAGGGCCATGATCAGTGCGGCCAAGGCGGACGGGCAGGTCGACGAGCGGGAGAAAGCACTCCTCCTCGGCAAGCTCCAGGAGGGCGGGATCAGTGCCGAGGAGCAGCGCTTCGTCAGCGAGGAGATGCAGAAGCCCATCGACCTGGACGCCCTGGTGCGCGCAGTCCCCAACCCGCAGGCGGCGGCTCAGATCTATACGGCTTCGCTGCTGGCCATCGAGGTGGACACGGACCCGGAGCGGCGTTACATGGCCGATCTTGCAGCCAAGCTGGGCCTAGGCCAGCCCGCTGTCGCATACTTGCACCAGGCCGTCGGTCTTGCTTGACGGAGTACGTTGTCGGCGACGGACATCGCCGAGTGCAGTGGATCGAGGGCGCGCTGCGTTCTTGTTTCGGCCATCGGTCCAGGGCAGACCGCTTTCGGTCTGCCAGTGGGCGGCCGTGGGTCCCCGTCGTTCGTGCGGTCCGACGGCACTCGCCAACCGGATCGTCGTTTCCCTGTGGCAAATCCCTAACCCGGGAGTCTGTTTATGTTCACGATGTTGTTGTTCATTGCGATCGGCATCCTGATCGGCTGGAATCTACCCCAGCCTACCTGGGCCAAGGAGATCCAAGATAAGGTCGTCAATGGAGTGCGCGGGATCGCGGGCAAGGCCGATCGCTGAGCCTCGGGTTCGCCGGTCCTCGGAGCGGTCCCACCGATCGGCTTGCCATCTGCCGTTTGCGCTGGAGGACCGGCGCCTTCGTTCGCTTCGAGTTTCCCAACATGCGGAGATCCACGATCACAAGACGATGATCGTGAAGTAGGTCGGGACGCGGTCCCCGCCGCCCGAGTCCCTCGGTCACCGCCCCGGTGATCGTTCGGGATCCCCATCCAGCAGCACCCGGAGAGCTACCCCATGAACGACACCAGTCCCGCCGCCGGCCTCGCGCCGGCAATCCTGACCCTGGGCGATGCACAGTACCGGCTCCCCGTGATCGAAGGCACCGAGTCCGAGCGCGCCATCGACATCCGCAACCTGCGCGACCAGACCGGGCACATCACCCTGGACCCGGGCTACGGCAATACCGGGAGCTGCGAGAGCGCCATTACCTTTATCGATGGGGATCAGGGCATCCTGCGCTATCGGGGGATCCCCATCGAGCAGTTTGCGGGCAGCCCGACCTTCACCGAGGTCGCCTGGCTCTTGATCTTCGGCAGCCTGCCCTCCCAGGCCGACTATGACGAGTTCTCTGCGGACCTCACGCGGTTCGCTAACCTGGACGAGGGCATGAAGCACCAGTTCGAGGGCTTTCCCCGCGCTGCCCCGCCGATGGCGATCCTCTCGGCCATGATCAACTCGCTGTCCTGCTACCACCCGGAGCTCCAGGAGCTGGACGACGCGACTCAGTTCCGCCACGCGGCGGCACGCCTGATTAGCAAGATCCGCACCATCGCGGCCTACGCCTTCCGGAAGTCCCGCGGACTGCCCTATATCTACCCGGACCCCAGCCTGCGGTATGTGCCGAACTTCCTGCACATGATGTTCTCCCAGCCCTATAAGCAGTACATCTGTCCCCAATTGGTTCGGGAGGCCCTGAATCTCATCCTGATCCTCCACGCGGACCACGAGCAGAACTGCTCCACCTCCACGGTGCGCATGGTGGGCTCCAGCGGGGCCAACCTCTTTGCGTCCTGCGCGGCCGGGGTGTGCGCCTTGTGGGGACCCCTGCACGGCGGCGCCAACGTGGAGGTGCTGAGCATGTTGGAGCAGATCCACCAGGGAAACATCACCCCGGAGGAATACGTGCGCCTCGCCAAGGACAAGGACAGCAAGGTCCGGCTCATGGGTTTCGGGCATCGGGTCTATAAGAACTTCGACCCGCGGGCCAAGATGCTGGCCGGGATCGCCGAGAAGCTGCTGCCCCAGCTTTGCGGCGACGATCCACTGCTCAACATCGCCCGACGCCTGGAAGAGATCGCGCTCTCCGACCCCTATTTCATCGAGCGCAAGCTCTATCCCAACGTGGACTTTTACAGTGGCATCCTGCTGCGGGCCATTGGCATCCCCACCAACATGTTCACGGTGATCTTCGCCATCGGCCGGCTGCCCGGGTGGATCGCCCACTGGTGGGAGCAGAATCAGACCATGGCCAATAAGATCGCCCGTCCGCGCCAGATCTATGTGGGGGAGACTCAGTCCGACTATGTCCCCATGGATCAGCGGATATAGGGTCGATCCGTGGACAGGTCCCCCGACAGCGATGCGGTCTTGAGCTTTTTGCTTGACCTTCAGGAACGTATCTGCTCGGCGCTCGAGCGAGCCGACGGGGTCGCTCTTTTCCGGGAGGACGCCTGGGAGCGCCCGGGCGGGGGCGGGGGGCGCACCCGGGTCATGACGGACGGCGGGGTCTTCGAGCGGGGGGGTATCAACTTTTCCCACGTCTTTGGGGATAGACTTCCGCCCTCCGCCACCGCGACCCGGCCAGAGCTGGCCGGGCGCGGCTTTCAGGCCATGGGGGTGTCGCTGGTGCTGCACCCGCACAATCCCTATGTCCCCACCTCCCACATGAACGTGCGTTACTTCGTTGCCTCGCGCCCTGGCGCCGAGCCGGTCTGGTGGTTCGGCGGCGGATTCGACCTGACGCCCTACTACGGCTTTGTCGAAGACGCGGTCCACTGGCACAGGACCGCCGCCGCGGCCTGCGCCCCTTTCGGCGACGGGGTTTATCGCCGCTACAAGCGTCAATGCGACGAGTATTTCTACCTTAGGCACCGGGGAGAGCCCCGCGGCATCGGCGGGCTCTTCTTCGACGACCTCAGCGAAGGCGGCTTCGATGCGAGCTTCGGCTTCGCGCGCTCGGTGGCAGAGCACTATCTGCTGGGCTATCTGCCCATCTTGGAGCGGCGGCGGGGGCTGGTCTTCGGGGAGCGGGAGCGGTCTTTCCAGAAGTATCGCCGCGGGCGTTACGTGGAGTTCAACCTCGTCTACGACCGTGGCACCCTGTTCGGACTTCAATCCGGCGGGCGCACCGAGTCTATCCTCATGTCTCTGCCGCCCGAGGTGAGCTGGCGTTACGATTGGCGGCCGGATCCGGGTAGCCCCGAGGCCGAGCTTTACGAGCGCTTTCTTCCCCCGCGCAATTGGCTTGTCGAAGACGCTTCGATGACCGATGCGCATTCCGCCCTGCCTGCGGTCCCGCCACTTTGATTTCGCGCGGGCTGGTGGCGTGCCGCGCTCGGTGTCTGCCGGCTTCCGAGCCCTGACCCTGTCCGAAGCCCTGTCTGAAGCGATCGCCCGATTGGAGCTTGCGGGGCCCCTCGGCTATGGTAGGCGGATCGAGCGCCCCCACGCCGACCAAGGCATTTTTCCATCCGGAGAGTATTGATCCATGTCCACCCTCGAAACCCCCCGCGCCGCCTATCCCCTGACGCGCATGCGGCGGATGCGTCGCGACGACTTTTCGCGCCGGCTGATGCGCGAGACGGTGCTGACCCCCGACGATCTGATCTGGCCGGTGTTCGTGCTGGAGGGGAGCGAGGCGCGGGAGTCCGTGGCCTCCATGCCGGGCGTCGTGCGCCTGAGCGTGGACCTTTTGGTCGAAGAGGCTCGCGAGATCGCGCGCCTCGGGGTTCCCGCGGTCGCCCTGTTTCCGGTGACCCCGCCGTCCGCGAAGTCGGAGGATGCCCGGGAGGCATTTAACCCCGAGGGGCTTGCCCAGCGGGCGGTGCGTGCCCTCAAGGATGCCCTGCCGGGGCTTGGCGTCATCACCGACGTCGCACTGGACCCCTTCACCACCCACGGGCAGGACGGGCTGATCGACGCGCGTGGCTACGTCATGAACGACGCCACGGTGGAGGTCCTGGTCCGCCAGGCGGTCTCCCACGCGGAGGCAGGGGCAGACGTGGTGGCCCCCTCCGACATGATGGACGGGCGAATCGGTGCCGTCCGCACCGCCCTGGAGGCCGAGGGCTATATCCATACGCGCATCCTCTCCTACGCCGCCAAGTATGCCTCCAGCTACTACGGTCCGTTCCGGGATGCGGTGGGCTCGGCCGCCAACCTTGGAGGCGGCAACAAATACAGCTACCAGATGGACCCTGCCAATACCGACGAGGCCTTGCACGAGGTCGCGCTGGACCTGGCCGAGGGTGCGGACATGGTCATGATCAAGCCTGGTATGCCCTATCTGGACATCGTCCGGCGCGTGAAGGACCAGTTCGGCGTGCCCACCTTCGTCTACCAGGTGAGCGGCGAGTACGCAATGCTCAAGGCGGCGAGTCAGAACGGCTGGCTCGACGAGCGGGCGGTGGTTCTGGAGGCCCTGCTCGGCTTCAAGCGTGCGGGGGCGGACGGGATTCTGACCTACTACGCCAAGGACGTGGCCCGCTGGCTGGCCGAATAATCGGCCCCCGCTACTCGCTACTCGCTACTTCCGAAAATGGACCGCTACGCCGTCATCGGCAACCCCATTGCCCACAGCAAGTCCCCGTTGATCCACGGGGCCTTTGCGCGCCAGACCGGGCAAGACCTGGAATATGGGCGGATACTGGGGGAGCTGGGGGACTTTGCCGGCGGCGTGGGACGGTTCTTCGACGCCGGCGGCCGCGGTCTCAATGTGACCGTGCCTTTCAAGGAGCAGGCATGGGCGCTCGCCAGCGAGCGTAGCGCCCGGGCCGAGGCGGCGGGGGCGGTCAACACCCTGCTCCCGCTCCCCGGCGGCGGGCTCTTCGGGGACAATACCGACGGGGTTGGGTTGATCGCTGACCTGGCGGTCAACCACGGTTTCGACTTCAGCGGCAAGCAGGTCCTTCTGCTGGGTGCCGGGGGGGCTTCGAGGGGTGTTCTGGCCCCCTTGTTGGGAACAAACGTCGCGAGACTCGTCATCGCCAACCGCACCGCCTCCAAGGCACGGGACCTGGCTGCGCGTGTGGTCGCCTTGGGGCTGGTGGAGGGCTGTGGTCTCGACGAGATCGGTCCGAGCGTCTTCGACCTCGTCGTCAACGGTACCTCCGCTGGGCTCGCGGGCGAGGTGCCGGAAATCCCGGCCTGTCTGGCCCCTGGCGGTTGGACTTACGACATGCTCTATGCGGACGAACCCACGCCGTTTTGCCGCTGGGGAAGGGCTCAGGGTGCAGTCCGCGCGCTGGACGGCCTGGGCATGCTGGTGGAGCAGGCCGCAGAGTCGTTCCGCCTTTGGCGCGGCGTTCGACCGGAGACCCGGCCTGTCATCGACACGCTCCGCGGGCGCGCTTAGCCATCGGGATCGCCGAGCTGGCGATCCTCTCCCCTGGGGATGCGGACGCCATCCGAAGTCCTCGGAAGCCGGCGAAACAACGGCCGCTTGCCGGTTTCGGCATTCGGTTGGATCTCCGCGGCTCTGGTTTTAGCGTCGGCGCAGGACCCGCTGCAAGGCGGATCGGGCGCGGTTGCTCGGTACCGCGAATCCGATACCGACGTTGCCCCCGGTCGGGCCGATCAGGGCGGTGTTGATGCCGACCACCTCGCCGGCCAGGTTCAGGAGGGGTCCCCCGGAGTTGCCCGGGTTGATGGAGGCGTCCGTCTGAACCAGCTCCCCCAACTCGTTGTCCCCGACCCCGCTGCGGCCCACCGCACTGACGATCCCGGAGGTCACCGTCTGGCCAAGGCCGAACGGGTTGCCGATGGCGATCACGAAGTCCCCCACCTCCAGGTCGTCCGAGTTGCCGAAGGGGAGGGGGCGGACATCCACCGCGGGGATCTCGAGTACCGCCAGATCCGTGGGTTCGTCGAAGCCGAGCAGCCGGGCCGGATAGGAGCGGCGATCCTTCAGGGTTACGTCGATCGCGGTGGCCCCCTCCAGCAGATGGTGATTGGTCAGCACATAGCCCCGCCCGGCGTCCACGATGACCCCCGATCCCACGCTCTGCCGTCGCTCCGTGTCGCCCTCCTGGGGGACATCGAGCCCGAAGCGCTCCATGAACCGCCGGAAGTCCGGATCGCGTAAGAAGGGGTGCTCCTCGATGCGCACCACCGACTCCACGGCCACGTTGACCACCGCGGGCGTGACCTGGCGCATCAAGGGCGCCAGGGACGGATAGCCCGTCCCGGCCTTGCGGAGGGGCAGCGCCGCTTGCGTCCGAGCGGTGCCCGTCCCGCTGACGAGCGGCGCCATCCCTCGGC
>JBGSOR010000186.1:0-1682 GCA_041738985.1 Chromatiaceae bacterium
GGGATGGCAAGCACGGCCGCATCGCGCTCGACGAACAGGGCGCCGTCGGCCCCCATGGAGACCGCCACCAGGCCGACCCCCCGGTCGACCAGGGTCCGGGCGGCGGCAAGCACCTCCTCCTGGGAGTCCAGTGACCGGCCCAACAGCTCGCTCAGCTCGTCGATGTTCGGCTTGACGATGGCCGGCCCGGAGTCGACCGCCGCGGCGAAGGGCTCCCCGCTGGCATCGAGCACCACCGTCTTGCCTAGCCCCTTGAGGCGACTGACCAGGTCCGCGTAGATGCCCGTGGGGACTCCGGCGGGCAGGCTGCCGGAGAGGACGAACCAGTCGGTGTCGGGGCACAGGGCGTCGATGGCCCCTATGAGCCGATCCAGGTCCGCGGGCGCCGGCGCCAGCCCCGGGAAATTGATGTCGGTCACCTGGTCGAGCACCGCGTCGACGATCTTCACGTTGACCCGGGTCCGTCCGGGCAGCCGGACGCAACGGTCCTCGATGCCCTTGCGGGCGAACAGCTCGACGAAGGGCTCGGCATTGGCGCTCCCGAGCAAGCCGGTTGCGGCCACCAGCAGTCCTGCATCCGCCAGGAAGGAGGCGACGTTGACCCCCTTGCCGCCGGCATCGGACTGCTCCCATTCGACCCGGTTGACGCGGCCGGCGGTGAAGTTGGGCACCCGGGCCGTCTGATCGATGGCCGGGTTAAGGCTCAGGGTGGCGATACGTGTGGTGTTGGTCATAGCCTTCTTCTCCCTCAGCGCAGTCGCCGGACGGCGGCGGCGCTGTCGCAGGCCAGCGCGCGCGTCGCGAGAGCGCGCGCCTTCTCCATGTTCAAGCCGCGGATCTGGGCCTTGACCGCCGCGATGCTGGGGATGCTGACCGACAGCTCTTTGACGCCCAGCCCGGTCAGGATGACGACCCCGCGCGGATCCCCGGCAATACCTCCGCAGACCCCGACCCAGATACCGGCCTTTCCTGCCGCGCGCACGGTGTGGTCGATCATGCGCAGCACCGCCGGGTGCAGCCCGTCCGCCTGACGCGACAGGAGCGGGTGCATCCGGTCCACCGCCAAGCAGTATTGAGTCAGGTCGTTGGAGCCGACGGAGAAGAAGTCGACCTCGGCGGCCAGCTCCTCGGCCATCATCACCGCGGAGGGGACCTCGATCATGACGCCGATCTCCACCGGGTCGGCACCCAGCTCCAGGCGCACCTCCTCGGTCAGTGCCTTGGCGCGCTTGAGCTCCTCCAAGGTCGAGATCATGGGGTACATGATGCGCACCGGGCCCTTGACCGCCGCGCGGAAGATGGCCCGCAGCTGGGTGCGAAAGAGCTCCGGCCGGTTCAGGCAGAGCCGAATGCCGCGCTCGCCGAGGAAGGGGTTCTCCTCCGCCGGCATGGACAGATAGGGCACCGCCTTATCGCCGCCGATATCCAGGGTGCGGACGATGATGGGCAGGCCGTTCAGGGCGCGGACCATCTCGCCGTAGGCCGCCGCCTGCTCGTCTTCGGTCGGGGCCTGGTCGCGCCCCAGGAACAGGAACTCGGTGCGCAGCAGACCCACCCCCTCGCCGCCGGCCTCCACGGCCTTAGCCGCCTCCTCCGGCGCGGCGATGTTCGCGACGACTTCAACGCGGGTACCGTCGGTCGTGATGGCGGGCTGGTAGCAGGCACGCCGCTCCAACTCGCGC
>JBGSOR010000195.1:0-25076 GCA_041738985.1 Chromatiaceae bacterium
GCGACTGAGCCGCGACATCGCGGACGCCGTGCGGGCGCTCGCGGGCAACCCAGGTTAGCCGCACCCCGGCCGCGCACCGTGCCGGCGAAGTCTGGAGAATCACTATGCCCGTCGTCACCCGATTCGGGAGTCAGAACACGCAAGACGGGCAAAAGGCCCGTCATGTCAACTGGATCGATATCGACATTGCCGAGGCATCGGAACGTGCCTGGCTGGCAGACTTCCAGGAGATCGGCGACCAAACGCGGGCGCTCCTGCTCGAACCGGTGCAGTTGAGCCATCGCGAGAATCTGATCGACGGTTTGTTCCTAAGCCTGCGGGCGATGCGTAGCGCCGATGCCGACGATGTCGATCCTCTCACCGATCTGAAGCTGCTGATCGGCAAGTCGCAAGCGATCACGGTGCGCTTAGGCGGGGTCGCGGCAATCGATGAGCTGCGCCGATACCTGCAGTCGGGCCGGGACTTGGCGACGCCGATGGATCTGCTGGCCTTCATGGTTTCGGGGATGACCAAACGCATGGAGACGATCATCTTCAATCTCGCCCGGGATACGGATACCACCGAGGATGCCATGCTCGATCATGGCTTGGATCCGTCGCCCGAGACGATGAATGCCTTGCGTCGCCGGCTGTTCCGGACCCGTCGCCAATTGACCTCGGTTCACCAGGTGCTGGCACCCATCGCCACGGACCCAGCCTTGGCCCTGGATGCCGACGATCGCGAAACGCTCGTCCGGTCGGCCGATCATGTGACCCGTTATCTCGCGAGCCTGGAGGATTGCCGGGCACGTATTCAGATGCTGGAGAATCATATCGAGGCCCAACGGGCGACGACCATGACCCGCGCGAGCCTCAATCTGACGGTCGTGGCGACGGTCTTTCTCCCGCTGACCTTCATGTCCGGCCTGCTTGGGATGAACGTGGCCGGGATCCCGGAGGAGCACAATCCCTGGGGCTTCTGGATCGTCAGCGGCCTGTCGGTCCTGATGGCCCTACTGGCCTGGGCGATCTTGCGGCGGCGTATGCGGTATTAGCGGACTGCGACAGCGGCACCGGCCACTCGCCGATTCCGAGTGTCGAGACAAGTCGCCGCGGCAACCTGGGGGCGCGGCGCGGGTTTCACTGGGGGCGCGGAAGTCATGTCGAAGCCGTTTGAGCCAAGAACCGACCGGAGCCGAGTGCGCTGGGTATTGGCCCTCGCCCTCCTGGTGGCCAGTGCGCTCTTCCTCGTCCATGCCAGCCTGCTGCTCGACTTAGCCGCCGTGCTCCTGCGCAACCACGGCGGGCTGATCGATCTCATCGGCCCGCACTGGGCCGGCAAGACGATGGTCTTGGGCTGCTTCATCTGGCTCTTTGCGATCCATGTTGCCGAGGTGGCCGCCTGGGGCCTGTACTTGTGGCGGCAAGGACTGACATCGACCTTTTCCGAGGGCTGCTACTTCGCCGGCGTCACCATGACGGCGCTCGGCTATGGCGACGTGGTCCTAGCGCCGCCCTGGCGCCTGCTCAGTCCGCTCATCGCCATCACCGGGCTGCTCAAGTTCGGATGCTCCACGGCCTTCCTGTTTGTCGTGATCCAAGAGGTATGGATACACCATCTTTGAGCCGATGGACCGACGCCGGGCATGGATCGAAAGATCCGGGTTGTCGCGAGTAGCCAAACAGCCGGGTGCGAAATCCAGGTAAGCTGACTGCTTGCCAATGTCGGACTATATGACCAGCCAACCGGCGATCGCGCTGACCTTCGACAGCGCCATCGAGGTCATCACGCCGCAATTGGAAAAGATCCAGCTCGCCAATTCCGGCGAGGCCCTCCTGAATCGCCCGGACAAGCTGCGCGCCCATCGGGTCGGTGAACAGCGCGCCCCAATACACCCTGCGCATCAAAGACTGGAAGACCGACTGGGCGGGCCGGTCAATCGCGTCGGGGTGCGCTAAGCGCGAACAAGGTTCGAGGATGCGACTCGCCGCCGATCGTGCGAGAGGCATCGTCCGGCCGAGTGCCCCGGAGGCGCTCACGCATACCGACCGACACGGGCCTCGCGCCCCCTCGGATCCTCGTCTACCCCCCCAACCCACCAACCTAACCCATTGAGCTGAAGGACCTGCTCGCAAAAAAAAGGCCGCGCCCGAGGTGCGGCCCCGCTTGTCATTTGACGCGACGGAGACGCTCCGCCACCATTGCAGAAAAAGAACCATGTGCTCAAAGACTTTTTCATGAACGGTGTGGCACCCCGAGATGCGGGTGTGCAATCGGCGGCGGTGAGCGACGGCAGCGTGCGCGCCGCGCCGTTGGCGGGTATTCCTCGACTGCTGCTCGACCTCGGACAGGATCCGGAAGCCGTCTTCGCCACAGCCGGGATCGACCAGCGTCTGTTGCAGAACCCCGAGAACCATGTGTCCTTCAACGCTGCGGGGCGACTGTTGGCCGCCTGTGTCAGCGCAACCCGCTGTCCCCATTTCGGGCTGCTCCTCGGGGAACGGGCGGGGATTGAATGCCTAGGGCTGGTCGGACAATTGGCCGCCCTCTCGCCCGACCTACGCCAGGCCCTGCGCAGCATCGTCCTGTACCTGCACCTGCACGACCGAGGGGCCGTCCCGACCTTCTCGGTCAACGGGGACCAAGTCAGGCTCGGCTACGCCGTTTACCATCCCGGGGTTGTGGGGACGACACAGATCTACGACTTGGCCGCCGCGATCACCTGCAACATCGTGCGCGCATTATGCAGCCCGACCTGGCGGCCCAGCGAGGTACTCCTGCCCCATGCCAGCCCCCCAAACCTCGCCCCGTATCGCCGAATCCTCGGAATCCGCCCGCGCTTCTTGGGCGATCAGATGGCGCTGGTCTTCCCCGCCGCCACGCTCGACCGTCCACTCCAAGGCGCGGACCCGCTCCGTTATCGCGCGCTGGAAGCACGGATCATGGAGCTATCGGCCGGGGCCCGCGGCGACCTTGCGGCCCAAGTCAGGCGGGTGACCTGCAACCTCCTGCTCTGCGGGCAAGGGTCGCTGGAGTCGGTCGCGGGTCTCTTCGCGCTGCATCCCCGCACCCTCAACCGCCGTCTCCAGGGGCAAGGGACCAGCTATCGGCAGCTGCGCGAGGAGTGCCGCCAGGCCCTATCCTGCCAGTACCTGCGCGACACGGACCTGCCGGTCGCCGAGATCGCCGCCCGGCTCGTTTACGCCGACGGCGCCGCCTTTACCCGCGCCTTCCGCCGCTGGAGCGGCTGCACGCCCACCGCCTGGCGCGCCTCCCAGCGCACCGAGACGCGCTCTGCCACCGGTTCGTCTGTCGTGAAATAACAAAACTGTCGCCCGGGCACCGTCCATAATCGACACGCAAGCATCGACCCGACGCACTTCCGGCGGATTCTCCCATCCTCGGCCGGGGCGCGCACGTCGCCGATGGCCCCTACGGTTTCACTGCAGACCCCGCGGCCGCCCCTGATCCTAAACCTGGCCGATCGGCCACTTTCCTCAGCAAGGAGACGTTTCCATGCAGTTGAATCCTCACAAGAACCGTCCGGCGACCCGGTTCACCGGGCGCCTTGCCGCTACGGCCGCCCTGACCGCCATCCTCGCGGTCGGGGCCTCGCAGGCGGCCGACAAGGGTCCACGGGACCATGCCGAGGGCAAGTACGACACCGTCACCGCCACCTATGTGGTGGTGGAGGGCGATGATCTCTTCGCCATCAGCGAGCGCTTCGAGGTCCCGGTGGAGACCCTCAAGGCCCACAACAAGCTCCACTCCGACGAGGTGACGCCGGGGCAGAAGCTCAACCTAGGCAAGGCCGCTGCCCACAAGTCCCCGGCCCACCAGGCCGCGGCCAAGAAGCCCATGACCCAGATGACCTGCGAGGACTTCCTGGGGCTGGAGGAGGACTTCCAGCCCAAGGCGGTCTACTGGGCGGTGGCCTACGGGAGCAAGGGTCAGCCAGAGGCGGAGGCGATGGAGGTGGATGGCGTCGAGACCGTGACCCCCTTCGTCATCGAGGAGTGCCAGAAGGCCCCTAAGGAGTCTTTCTGGCAGAAGGTGAAGGCCGAATGGAACAAGCTCGCCAAGAAGATGTAGGCGACCGCTCCGGAGATAGCGCGCCGCGGCCGATGCCGTGCGGCCGCGGCGCGGACTTCTGCGGCTGCCAAAAGGCGCCGCAGGGGTCGTTTCGGGATAAGGTCAAGGTTGAGGGCGGGGCTCAGGCTCCATTGATAATCCTTATGGGAGAGACTCGATGTCCCGCAATGAATTCCTCAGCTGGAGCGGCCGCCATTGCAGGCTCTGTCCAGGGCTCGAGCGCTACAATCGATCTGAACGACCTTTGGGTGTCGGAGCAGGGGCCCAATGCCTAGGCATCGGGGTCGAACAGTGAATGTCAATCAAGCGGTGGCTTGAGACCGGCGCGGGCTTGCCGGATTCGCACGGGCGACGGGCTGAGGTCGGCCACCCGCACCAACCTCGTCATGGTATCTTTCCCCCCTTGATCCGGCTGTGCGACCAGACAGCATCCGGATACACGAGCCCGGCCAGTCCGGAAACCCCATGACTCTACGAAACAGTCCTATCTGAGAGAACACAAATGAACATGAAAACCCCTATCACCGTGGCGGCCTCCGCCTTCGCCCTGATCCTGTCGACCGGTGTCGCCGCGGAAAGCGCGGAGAAGCTGGAAAAGGCCCATGAGAAGGCAGAGGCGGAACTGACGCTGTCGCCGGAGCACCAGAAGGCCGAACAGGACCTTAAGAACATGGATGCGAAGGAAGACGCCAAGATGGAAAAGGCCGAGGAGAAGGCCGAGCAGGACCTGAAGAAGATGGAAGGCAAGTAGTCCCGGACGAAGCGGCACGACGCCAGTCCTCCTCGCGACTCCGCCCATCGGTCCATCCGGCCGGGCGGAGTCCGCTCACAAACTCGCTGACTCGATCCGGCACAAGGATTACCGGACACCAAGGTCGACACCTTCACCCAGGCCCGCTATGACGAGGCGAAGAAGAATGGGTGGACCGTCATTCTCGGCGAACCCTGAGGAGTCGATCCCATGACCAAACCCAACAGCTCAGGCTAACCGGTCAGATGGCTTCGTTTCGCGGCTGTCTGCCTGACCCTCGCGGCGTACCTGGCCGCCGCCGTGCCACCGGCCCCGGCCAGCGAGCGCGATGCCAAGGCCTTCCTCAAGTCGACTGGAAACGGCCCTATGCCTTCGAGCGGTAGGCTAGCGGTCAAGAGCCCCCCCTTGGCGATGGCACATGCGGTCTCATTGCGGACCGATCCGCGTGGGCATTGACCCAACCGTTGGAATCCTTGTTCACCAGGGCCGAGCGGGGAACCCCTTCCCGCCCGGCGACAACCAAAGACTACACCGGACCCTGCGCAATCCACAGCTCGCGGGCCGGGACCTAAGCTACGAGGTTCAGGTGCTCGAAGGCACACCGCTGGCCAGCGCCGGGGCGGCCTCGCTCTTCATCGATATCAGGCGGTCACGATTTCTGGCTGAGTTATACCGTCGCAACCTCCCGGCCATACAGGTGACGCTGGACGAGCTACAGCAAGAGATTCATGGAGATTTTTAGGTCCTGGGTCGTCAATGCTTCTCGCCTGATCGTTCTGGGAAAGATCGGGTGGTTGGATTTGCTGGAATCGCTCGCGGCTTCGATAGTCGTTCCGCGCAGTGTCATTGGAGAGATTGCAGCAGGCGCGGAAAACGATTCCGGATCGGATGCAACCCTAAGTTGGGCAAAGTGGAGGCGGCCCTAAGGCAAGTGGGTGAATGAGGCACGAATTTGGAAAGGTCGCATAGCGGTCGTCCTGCACGCGATCCTGACGGGTTTGCTGGCGTGGGCTTGGTTCCGCGATCACCCGAGTGCGATTTGAGATAGACGACCTTCCGGGTCAATTGACCTAGGGACCAGCTAAAGGCAGCTGCGCGAGGAGTGCAGTCACGCATTGGCCTGAAAGTATCCCCGCGACACCGCGCTTCCAGTGGCCGAGATCGGCCAGTCTGTCGCGAAATAACAAACACCCGAGTGGGGCGCTGTCCATAATTCAGGGCCAGGGCGCCGCCCCGCGGCTCGACTGACCGGCCGGCCCGCCCCGCGGCCAGACGTCGGACCCGGAGCAAAGCCGTTGCTCGAAAGGCATTGCCTATCCCCCGGAGCGTCCGCCACCTCGACGGGTTCCCGTTGCCGGAAACACGGGGCCGGACGGTCCGGTACCATCTTCGACCGCAGTCAACCCACCTTAAGGAGCGCTTCCATGATCCCGAAACCCATACTCGGGGCTGCCGCGGGCTTGCTGGCCATCGCGGGCCTCATCTCCGCTCCTGCCGGCGCCGTGGAGACCACCGGCACGCCGGGCTCGCCCAGCGCCACCACCACCATCAGCGGCAAGCAGCTCCCGCCGCCCCAGCCGTCCTTTGGCGGCGTGATCAAGGACGACGCGCTGCAGAGCAAGCCCTGGTGGCCGCCGACCGTCGTGCCGCCCAAGGGCGCGCCGAACGTGCTGCTCATCATCACCGACGACGCCGGCTTCGGCGTGCCGAGCACCTTCGGCGGCGTTATCCCGACGCCGACCATGGACCGCATCGCCAACGAGGGACTGCGCTACAACCGCATGTTCTCGACCTCGCTGTGCTCGCCCACGCGGGCCGCCTTGATCACCGGGCGCAACCACCACTCGGTGGGCTTCGGCGTGATTTCCGAGCAATCGACCGGCTTCCCTGGCTACAACAGCATCATCGGCGTGGACAACGCCACCATCGGCCGCATCCTGCTCGACAACGGCTACAACACCTCCTGGTTCGGCAAGGACCACAACACCCCCGCCTTCCAGGCGAGCCAGACCGGCCCCTTCACCCAGTGGCCGACCGGCATGGGCTTCGAGTACTTCTACGGCTTCGTCGGCGGCGACGCCAACCAGTGGGAGCCGAACCTCTTCCGCAACACCACGCAGATCTACCCCTTCCTAGGCAAGCCGCCCGGCACCTGGAACCTGATCACCGGGATGGCCGACGAGGCCATCGACTGGGCGACGCGGATGCACCAGACCGACCCGAGCAAGCCGATCTTCATCAAATACGCCCCCGGCGCCACGCACGCCCCGCACCACCCGACCAAGCAATGGGTGGACAAGATCAGTGCCATGCATCTGTTCGACGATGGCTACGAAAAGCTGCGCGAGCGCATCTTCGCCAACCAGAAGCGGCTCGGCGTCATCCCCCAGGATGCGCAGCTCACGCCTTGGCCCAAGGACGTCTTGAAGCCCTGGGATGCGCTCACGCCCGAAGAGCAAAAGCTCTTCATCCGCCAGGTGGAGGTCTTCGCCGCCTACTCCGCCTACAGCGACCATGAGATCGGCCGCGTGATCCAGGCCTTCGAGGACCTGGGCAAGCTCGACAACACGCTGGTCATCTATATCAACGGCGACAACGGCACCAGCGCCGAAGGCGGGCCGATCGGGACGCCGAACGAGGTC
Source organism: Chromatiaceae bacterium (assembly GCA_041738985.1). Classification (GTDB taxonomy): domain Bacteria; phylum Pseudomonadota; class Gammaproteobacteria; order Chromatiales; family Chromatiaceae; genus Thiodictyon. Next base: position 7,466 of record JBGSOR010000195.1, read on the forward strand.
GCCTTCTTCAACGGCGTCACCGTGCCGGTGGACGTACAGATGAAGTGGTACGACGTCTGGGGCACCGAGCAGACCTATAACCACATGTCGGCCGGCTGGTCCTGGGCCTTCGACACGCCCTTCGACTGGTTCAAGCAGAACGCCTCGCGCCTGGGCGGCACCAACCAGAACATGGTCGTGTCCTGGCCGGCGCGCATCAAGGACAAGGGTGCGCTGCGCGAGCAGTTCGTACATGTCATCGATGTGGTGCCGACCATCCTCGAGGCCGCCGGGATCCGCGCCCCCGAGTTGGTGGACGGCATCAAGCAGAAGCCGATCGAAGGCACCAGCTTCCTCTACACCTTCGACGCGGAGAACGCCAAGGCCCCGTCGCGCCACAAGCGGCAGTATTTCGAGATGATGGGCCAGTGGGCGCTGTACGAGGACGGCTGGCTGCTGAGCACCAAGGTCGATCGCGCACCCTGGGAGGCCTTCGGCGCGGCCAACGCCGACCCGCTGAATAACCAGGTGTTCCAGCTCTACGATCTCACCAAGGACTTCACCCAGTCCGACGACATCGCTGCCAAGCACCCGGAGAAGGTCAAGGCGATGCGCGCGCAGTTCCTGGCCGAGGCCAAGAAGCACCAGGTCCTCCCGCTCGACGGATCGGTGGCGGCACGGGTCATCGCGCCGCGCCCGAATATCACCGCCGGGCGCAACGAGTTCGTCTACACGCGCCCGATGGTCGGCCTGCCGCAGGGTGACTCGCCGCTGCTGCTGAACACCTCCTACACCATCACCGCCGACATCGAGGTGCCGGAGGGCGGCGCCGAGGGCATGATCCTGACCTCGGGCGGGCGCTTCGCCGGATACGGCTTCTATCTGCTCCAGGGCAAGCCGGTATTCGTGTGGAATCTGATCGACCTCGAGCGCCCCAAGTGGGAGGGAACCGAGGCACTGTCACCGGGACGGCATACGCTGGAATTCGACTTCAAATACGACGGGCTGGGAGTCGGTACGCTGGTCTACAACAGCTTCAGCGGGCTCGGTCGCCCCGGCACCGGCTCGCTGAAGGTGGATGGCAAGGTGGTCGATACCAGAACCATGCCGAAGACGCTGCCGATCATCCTGCAATGGGACGAGAGCTTCGACATCGGCTCCGACACGCTCACCGGCGTGAACGACGCCGACTACCAGCCGCCGTTCCCGCTGACCGCCAAGCTGAACAAGCTGACGATCAAGTTGAACCGCCCGGCGCTCTCGCCCGAGGACATCGCGAAGCTCGAGGAAGCGATGAAGAAGGTTGAAGCCGGCCGCGAATGACTGGATTTCAGTCCCAAACCACGCCAGCCGTTGCGGAGATTCCGGAACGGCCGGCGAGCTCAACCGCCTTCGGCAACTCCACCGGCGACCGCCAGATGCCGGAATACACCAAGGCCGCCGACAGGGCGCGGCTGTCCATGCTCGTGTTGCACGATGACGCCGAGCGCGAATATGCCTATGGCCCGGCGCAAGCGCTCCCCGACACCAAGATCGGCACCTTCACCCAGGCGCTGTATGACGAGGCCAAAAAGAAGGACTGGACCGTGATTAGCATGAAGAACGATTGGAAGCGAATCTTCGCCTTTGAGGCATAATCGTCATTGTTCAGCGCCCCTCTCTCCCGACCCTTCTACCGCAAGCGGGAGAGGGGACTGAAAAGTGACCAATCATTAATTGACGGACGATAGTCCAAAGACCCCCGGAGACCCACATGAGACAGACCCTAGCCCATCTGAATACGATCGGCGCGATTGCGCTGCTGATCCTCGCGGCCGGTTGTGCCGGCAATCTGCCCGAAAAGGAGAACCTCGCCGTCGCCGCCGGCTTCAAAACCATCACCCCGACGAACGCAAGCCAAGCGGCACTGCTGACGAAGCTACCGCCGGATCAGGTCACCCGGATCACCCACGAGGGCAAGACCTATTACATCCTGCCTGACGCCCGGAACAACCAAGCCCTGGTTGGCGGACCCAAGCAGTACCAATCCTACCAACAACTCCGTCTGGCCAAACAGATCAGCAATGAGAACCTGGAGGCCGCGGAGATGAACCAGGCGGCGTCTATGAACTGGGGCGGCTGGGGCGGCTGGGGTGGGTGGGGCGGCTACGGCTGGTATTGAACCGATCCGCACGGCGTTTATCCCAGGTGCTCTTCGAGATCATGGGCAAGGCGTAGCGTGCCCATCCTTCGAACCCCTGGGCGGACTATGGCTCCACTGAAATGAGGTCACATCTAACCCCGGCGCATCGTATAATGTGACTACGTTGCTCCCTGAGGGTCCCGCCATGTCCATCCCCGTTCGTGAGCTGAAGGCCAACCTTTCCCGGGTGTTGCTGCGCGCCCAGGCGGGTGAGGTCATCGAGGTCACCTCGCACAACCGACCGATCGCGCACATCGTCGGCATTCCGGCGCAGGTGCGAGACGGCGGGCTGCGCGGCCTGATCGCCGCGGGCGCCTTGTCCTGGAGCGGCAGTAAGCCCCGATTGGCGCCGCCCCTGGACCTGACGGAGGAGGTGAAGCCGGTTGGCCGGATGGTGTTGGAGGATCGCGGTTGATGCTGTTCTGCGACACCTCCGCGCTGGTCAAACTGTACCTTCGGGAGGATGCGAGCGACCTGATGATGGCGCTTGCGGCGGCGGCTCCCGCCATCGCGGTCTGCAGGATCGCCTGGGCGGAGACCATGGCGGCCTTGGCGCACCGCGTGCGCGAGTGCCCGGCCGATGCGCAGCCGGTCGAGGCGGTACGCCAGCGCCTGCGTGACAACTGGCCCGATTATGCGATCGTCGAGGTCACGCAGCCCTTGGTCGAACTAGCCGGCGACTATGCCGATATCTTTGCCTTACGCGGCTACGACAGTGTGCAACTTGCCGCCGCTCGCATCGTGCAGGAAGCGGCCGGGGAGGATCTGCATTTCGCCTGTTTCGATACCCGTCTGGAAAAGGCCGCCAAGGTACTGGGAATGCGGACTTTGGCAAGGGATGGTCAAACCTGAGCGCCGTCCGCAAGGGCCTGGTCCAGGCGCGGTTCTTATAGCCACCTGTTCGTTCCGCCCGGCCGACCCGGGAATTGGCCGCCTGGTACGCCCACTACGGGCAGGCCAACCGCACGGTGCGCACGCGCCTGCTGGCCCAGCCGCGGCTGTTCATCCAGGCGACAAGGACTCGGTGCGCAGAACGGCGAGCAGGGTCTCGGCATCGGCGTTGGCGCGCGCCAACGGCACCAGCACGCGGCTGGCGGCCCAACTGGAGAGCACGCCCTCGCGCACCGCCTCCTGTACCGGCTCGGACCACTGGGCGAGCAGCGCCAGGCGCCGACTCACCCAGCTGGGGTCCTTGCCCAGCGCTCGGCAAGGTGCCTCGCGGCGGCAGTACGCGCCCTCGGTTCGGTGGACAAGCCCCGGCGGGGCCTTTTCGCTTAGCGCAGACCCGTCCCAACCGGGGGTGGGTCCCGTTCGTTAGCAGACCCTGGGGCCTTTCGCATTAGCGTTGAGGGGCCTGTGCCACGAGCATCCGGTCGAAGGGATCGCGATGGTGCGGCGGCAGGCCCGCCGCCCTTTCGGCATGCTCAAAGTTGATGTTCAGGCGGCGAAAACCCTCCTCGGCGATAATCGCGGGGAGTCCATCGGGGGCATCGAGCTTGCCGAGGGCACGCTTGATACCGATCTCCCAGAGGCTGGCGGCGCTGACGTGGCAAGGGGTCTCGGGTGCGGCGAGATACTGGCGCATCCATGACGGGAGTTTGGAATCTTCGGCGAGCCACCAGAGCAGAATATGCGTATCGAGCAGAAGGCCACTCACAGGCCGTCCTCGAACAGCTTGACGATAGTTTCGTCGGCACTGTCGAAATCATCGGCGATCCGGATCTGCCCACGCAACCGACCTGGCTGGCGTGGTGCCTTGCGCGGTTGACAGGGAACCAGTCGCACCAAGGGCTCGCCCGCGTTGGCGATGACGACATCCTCCCCCCTCAGCGCCGCCTCGACGAGCGCCGACAGCCGCATCTGTGCCTCATTCAGGTTCATGGAGACCATCGGGGATTACCTCGGTTGTCATGATCGATGGCTCGATTGTACGCGGTGCCAATCTGGAGCGCCCAGGTCGCCCCCTGCGGGACGGGGTATGTACCCGTCCCGGACATCCCATCCATCTCCGGCGGCTGGCATGAGCCCAAGGTTCCGGACTGAGTGAAGGCCCTATCGGGTCTTCGGGATGCTGACCCTTCCGCCGGGGGGGCTAAGCTGGCGCCCGAGCCACCGGCCGAACCGGAAATTGAGCCTGAAGTTCATCTGGCCGACCCCGCCCCTTTTCCCCCTTCCCCAGGCACACCAGTTCCGGGGATCTGCGTGTCGCCACAGCGGACTCACTCGTTTCCCTGTTCAAGCAGGGCCCTGAAGTCGAACCAATGGGTGACTGCGAAGGGCCATGATCATCGTTCCGGCCAAACCCTAGCGCTCGAGTGGGGCGAGAAAGGGGTTGAACGACGCTTGCCGGGTATCGCTACAGCGATCCGTCAACCCGGTTTGGGGTCGCCGGCGACTGATGACTTGCTGTCGCTTGGCTTCCGGCTCAGCGGAAACCCTCGAAACACCGTCCTGCGACTTGCCGTCGAGGGCTGACCGATAAGTCCCCTGCTTGGCTGGTATATGTCTTCATAGCGTGTCGCTTAATGGCGGCAGCCAGTCCTCCAGCCGCAGTCCTGAAACGCGGCTGAGCTCGCGGGTGTTGTTGGTTACGAGCACCGCCTCCTCGGCGATGGCATGGGCGGCGATCAGCAGGTCCATATTGCCGATAGGTGTTCCCGCCCGTTGCAGCTGGGCGCGTATGCGCGCATAGGCACGGGCCGCGGCGTCGGACCAGGGCAACACCCGAAGCCGACGCCGGAAATCCTCGATGTCGCGGAGAATGGCAGCACCTCGGGTCGGGTGAAGCTCCGCGCCAAAGTACAGCTCCGCGAGCACGACAGCCGAGATGGCGAGATTCGCATGTCCGACCGCGTCGAAGCGCTCCTTGACCGCGACCGGACGACGGCGGATGACAAAGCTGCTGATGTTGGTGTCAAGCATCCACAACATGGAAACAATCCCGATCCTGGGGCAGTCCCTGATCCCGATCCCTCAGAAAGTCATCCGGCGTCTCGCTGGTCGCGGCGAAGAAGTCGTCCCATCCGACTGGTTTCGGGCGCAAAATCACGGACTCCCCGTCGCGCTCGATCAAGACCTCGGTGCCCTCGAAACGGAACTCGGCGGGCAAACGGACCGCCTGACTACGACCGTTCATGAAGAGCTTGGCGGTTGCGGCCATCGGCAATCCTCCTGGTTGAGCTATACCGGGAATATAGATCAGGTCCCGCCGATCACCAACCCGAACCCTCAAGAGCCGCGTGGTGCGGCCTCAATGTCGAGCTGGCCGGTGACGGCGGCGGCGATTAGTCGCTAGGCCACTCGTTCCCAGGCCCCGTATGGACATGCTGCAGGGCGGTCGCGCCGGCGGCCGGTCCTTCCGACCCTGCGGTCGCAGGCACGCGACGCTAGAGCGAAGGTCCTCGCTTCCACGCTGGAGCGTGGAAGCCACCATGAAAGCAGCTCATCAAGAGACCAGCTCGGAGCCGAGATCTCCCGCCTGAATGGTGGTACGTCCCCCGATTCGCGTCGACCTCCCATTCACGGTGCCGCTCCACCTATACTCTGCCCCTGACCGGCCGAATGTTGGCACGGCCGCCTCGTTACGGAGCCCTCCATGTCCGCCGTACAACCCCTTGAGCCCATTCGGTCCCCTAATCACCTCGACCAGCGGGTAACCCTCCACGGCATCCGCTGGCAGGACTACGAGGCGCTCCTTGCCATGCGCGGGGAGTCGAGCGCGACCCGCCTCACCTATCTCGAAGGGGAGTTGGAGCTGATGTCGCCGTCTTTCGATCACGAGACCCTGAAGAAGGCCCTGGGAAGACTGATCGAGACCTATGCCGAGGAAAGCGGGCTGGACCTCATCGGCTGTGGCTCCTGGACGGTACGCAAGGAGGCGCAGGCCCGCGGTGTAGAGGCCGACGAAAGCTACATTCTGGGCCCTATCCAAGATCCGCCCGACCGCCCGGACCTGGCGGTCGAGGTGATCTCGACCTCGGGTGGTATCGACAAACTGGAGGTCTATTTTGGCCTCGGCGTGCCGGAGGTCTGGTTCTGGCGGGACGGGGCACTGCACATCTATCTGCTCGATGGCGAAGCCTACCGGCGGTCCCCCCGCAGCCGACTCCTGCCCGACCTCGACCCCGACCTGATCGTCCGGTTCATGACCTACCCCAGCCAGACCCAGGCCGTGCGCGGTCTGCGCGCTGCGCTCGCCTCACGGCCATAGAAATAGTCGGTGCAGATTGGGGAACCGTGGTCGGAGAGTAAGCCGAGTCCTTGCCGCCGCTTAGGCTGAAGTTTGTATTCTCTGTTTGCCGCCTGGTTTCCCGGCGGTGCCACACGATCTCAGCCATACGACAACTCGTTCCCGACTCCTCGCAGAACCGGACTTGGAGTGTTACACCATCCGGCTCCCAGTTTGAGTCTTCCACGATGGAACGGGGTAAAGATCTTTCCTTACCCCATCGACCCCGGGCGCCTTGGTTCCGTCTTGACGCCCGAAGCTTTCGCGCAACCCGTCGGGATCGGTGAGGAGTCCCATCAGGGCATTGAACCGCGTGTGCGGCTCGTCGCGCGCCATCAGTGTGAAACGCTCAAGTTTCGTTGTCACGGTCAGAGTCCTCTCGGCGTAGGGCCGTGTGTCGCTCGCGCGTTGTCTCAAACCGCCGCCCGCAACGCTGCCCCCGCATTACCGGGGATCGACGCTACTATGGACGGCTCCGACTTCCGCACCGCACCGCCCGTGTCCTCGCTGTTTATCGCTTGTTCACGAGTGCCCGCCTTCCGGCGGACCGCGACGCGGATCTCCTCGGTTACCGCGTATTCTCGATGTCAGGCTCGACATGGCCTCGGACCCCGGGGAGCATCGGCACCGCTCGCCGCGGCGCGGTACCGGTTGTTGCCTGCCGGGGGGACAAACCCGTCGGCGCTCTCCGACTAAACGTTTCGGGGCTCAATACCTTCAAGGTCGGCTCCACCCGTTACCTTTACACCTCGCCTGCTTTCGTGCCTACGCATCGACGCGCCCGTTACCGTTCGCGCCGCAAGGCTCGATACTGGGCTCGTGGCTAGCGATTACCCAGGCGGGAATTTCACCCGCTAGATTACGCGGCATTGCCGAGCCGCACCGTCCCGGGTTTCCCTCTATCTGCTCGATGGCGAAGCCTACCGGCGGTCGCCCCGCAGCCGACTCCTGCCCGACCTCGACCCCGACCTGATCGTCCGGTTCATGTCCTACCCCAGCCAGACCCAGGCCGTGCGCGGTCTGCGCGCTGCGCTCGCCTCACGGCCATAGAAATAGTCGGTGCAGATTGGGGAACCGTGGTCTGTCCCGGGTTTCGTGTGCGGTTTTCTGTGTCTCGGGTTTCGTGCGGCGGGCCGCTCCGCCGATCTAGACAGGCCGCCCGGCGAAGCCACCGACGGATTCGCCAGAATCGATCGCGGCTGTCGACTGAGGGACAATGCCGGGGCAGAATCCCGGCGGCGGGATTGACCAGGGGCTTGGCTGCGTAGGCCGGCAAAGATGCAGAGACACGATGAAAGGATGGATGGCGACATGCGAGTCACTGACGGTCATGTGCACCCTCAAACGGTCTGTCGCCGGGCCCGCGCACGAAGCAGAGCTCGGGCCATGAAGATCTCCCTGCCCATCTTGGCCCTGGGGTGTCTGGTCTTTGCGGGCAGCGGCCTGGCTGCGTCGCTCGATGTGGGCTCCACCGGCGACCATGTGCGCGTGATCCTGGATACCTCCAAGTCCATGTGCGGTGCCGCCTGCGGCTGGCAGGACCCGCCCAACGATCCCGGTCGTCTGTCGATCCTCTCGACCCTCCTGCTGCACGACCTGCTCAAGCCCGACCCCAACAAGGCGGAGAACCCGGACAGCTTTGCGGTCATCCCGTTCGGCCACGAGAAATGGATCGACGGCCCGCCCCCGGCAAGCCAAGCGACACCCCGGCGGGCCAAGGGCATGGCGGCGCGCTCCGCCTTTGCGGACGAGCTGCGGGCCGCGCGGTTACCCTTCGATGCCATGAATACCTATTATTCGCCGAGCATCGAGCAGGCATTGAACGATCTGCCGCCATTGACCCCGGAGAGCTCGGAGGCCACCACCCGCACCATCGTCTTGATCACCGACGGTCGATCCGTTCTGCCCGATGCGGACGCGGCCTATATCAAGGACCCGCTCCTGCCCAAGCTGGCCGCCATGCAGGCCCGTCTCTATGTCATTATGTTCGGGCCCGATGCCCGCCAATACGGCGAGGCATTCTTCCGGGATATCGAACAGGCGGATGCCGCCAATACGAGCGCCGGGCGATACGCCCAGCACGCCTTCCCGAGCCCGGCCTTTATCGTCGATACGGGCAAGGAGCTGCCGGAGACCATGATCCGGCTCTTTTCGGAGAGCTTCGGCTATCTGCATTCCCCAGCCGACGACCGCAAGGACCGGATCGGCAACGGAGGGGTCGGCCTGAACCTGAACCGAGAGGCGGCCCCCACGGAAGCGGCCATCGTCGCCTTGACGCTCGATCCAACCCAGCGCTCCGCACCCCAGCCGCCCCAGCTGGAGCTGCTACCGCCCCCGGGCGGGAGCGTCAATCCCCAGCCCCTGCGCACGGCGAGCGAGCCGGGCGGGGCCTACTCCCTGCGCTGGGAGCTGACCCCCTCGCCGGGCGAGTATCGGCTCCGGATCCCGAGCGGCGGCGACGCCTCCGTCTTCGTGCTGCGACCCACCAATCTGACCGTGGATCTGAGGGAGCATCGGGAGCGGGGAACGGGCGCCGGGCAGACCGATCCGGGGTCCTGCTTTGCCCCGCGAACCTTCGTCACGATGGCAGACACGCCATGCAAGCTGGATTTTGTGGTCAAGTCCGCCGCGGGCACCCAGGGTATTCCGCCCGCCTTGACCCTCAAATACTGGATCAAACAGCCTCAGCCCGGCGGCACCGCTTATTGGAACAGCAACGACGAAGGGGGGGGCGGTATCGGCGCCCAGGATCATTGGGACGATCCCGCACCGGATACCGCTGGGCGACGCTATTGGTCGCTGACCCAGTTCAAGCCGAATCAGATCGAGGATGATCGGAACAAGCCCTATAAGGCCCAGATCACGGTCAATGTGGACCTGCAAAATAAGACCGTCGCCTTTCGGGACGCCGCCGACCCCTTCGCGGTCACTGTCTACCCCCGGCTCCGCATTGCATCGGATCCCGCTGGCGGAGCCACGCTCAAGGACCCGGCAACCGGCGCGCTCGAGGGCGGCAGCCGCGCCTGCACCGCCTTCTACCTGGAAGAAGATCCGGGGACCCGCATCGAGAGCGCCTTGGCAGGAAGCAGCGGCTCCGGTTTCAACGTGCGGGCCTTCCTGATCGCAGATCCCCAGGCCCTCTCCGGAGCGCTGCGGGATTCCAAGACGACCCTAGACGGGGAGACCATCGGTTTCCAGTCTGCCGGTACCTCCGGCGGCGAAGACTGGGCCAGGAGCAAGCCGAGGACCCTGGAGTCGCTTGTACGCCGTCACGGCATCGGCGGCCGACACGAGCTCTGCGTGACCCTGGGACCCTATGCGGATGGGGACCCCGCCGCACCCCCGGTGCTTCAGGTCCGGTTCATCCTGGATCATCCGCCCTACGATCGGTTCGATGCGATTTTAGCATTCCAAATCAAGGTGCTGGTCGCCAAGGCCCCACCTCTGAGCTGGCGGTCCCTGCTGCCGTTCCTGCTCCTGGCACTGGGGCTGCTGCTTGCGCTCTTCCTGCTGCGCACGCGCTCCGCCCTGCCGAAGGACCTGAATTACGCCCTGGCATCCGAGTCCGACCCCCAAGGCTTTGAAGCGAAGCCCTTGCCAGCACCCCATCCGCTTCGGCTCTTGCTCTCCCGCAAGGCAGGGCGCCGGGTAGAGGACAGCCGGGGGGAGCTCCTGGGCTGGGTCAGGCCGGAGGACGAGTCGCTCTATTCCCTGCGGCCCGCGCCCGGCGTGAGCGTCGCCGCGGCGGACGGGGCCGGGATACTGCCCGACCGGTCCGGGACCTATCTGCTCGAGGTCCACAGGCCCTATCGTCTGATCAAAGGCGAAGATCGCCTGTTCCTGCGGATGCAGTTCGCATGACTCGCCGATCCGCGCTGATCCCACTGCTGCTAGCCGTCCTGCTGCCGTCGGCGGCGCTCGCCAAGACAGCCCGCCACCTGGCAGTGGTCCTGGATACCTCCACGTCTATGCGGGAGACCAGTAACGACCGCCCGCGGCTCGCCATCCAGGCCATCAAGATTCTGGCGGATATGCTAGGCCCAGAGGACCGCCTGACCCTGACCTGGATGCCGGACAGCACCGCGTGCGAGGCGCAGCCGGACCCGGCCCTGCGCATCGACTCCAGGGGCGGAGACCTGGCAGCCTTCAAGCAGGCCGTGGACAAACAGGCCGGCTACGGCGGGCCCACCAACTTCATCGTGCCCCTGACGACCGCACAGCAGGCCCTAAACGAGTCCAAGGACAAGGAGCGGTTGCTCGTCGTCATCTCCGATGCCGGCCGCGACAGCTGCCGGGCGGACAGCGCCCGCATCCTCCGGGGGCTGCGGGCCGCTGGCGTGCGCACCGCCGCCGTCAGCCTGGGGGACAAGGGCAAGCCGGTGCATGCCGAGTACGACATCCGGACCACGGCCCAGGACCCGACCGAGCTCTTGCAGGCCATCGGCGAGATCTACCAGCGCTTCCTGGGTGCCAAGGCCCCGGACTCCGGGAAGCTCTCCCCCGCGTCGAGCCGGATCTCGGCCCAGGTGGCCCCTTTCGTGGACGAGGCCTTTCTGCTGGTCGCGGCGGAGGGTCCGGTGGGCGCCATCGCCCCGGAGTCGGGCAACCCGGCCGCGGACGGGATCGATCCCGACTACCGGGCGGGCGAGACCCGGGGTCTCGACAACCTCACGCGTGGCTACCGGATCCTGCGGCTACGGCGGCCAGAGGCCGGCGCCTGGCGCTTCAACGTCGGCGGCTTGACAGGCGAGGCCGGCTGGTACTTGATCCAGGACTTCTCGGTCAGCATGCGGACAAGCACGCCGGCGAGTGTCGCCCAGGGCCAGGACGTCCCGGTGACCCTGGAGCTGATCGACGACCGCACCGGCCAACGGATTCAGCGGCCCGGGCAGATCCTCGGGCTCGAGGCCCAGGCACTGCTCGAGGGGCGCACCTATCGATTCCGCGACGACGGGCAGGAGGGAGACGCCACCGCCGAGGACGGGCTCATGACCGCCCGGGTCCGCTTCATGCAGCCTGGACCCGCCACCTTCCCGGTGCGCCTCACGAGCCGTTATATCCAGTACGAGCAGCCGCAGCACACGGAGGTGGGACAGGCCGCCTGGGCACTGGAGGTACGGACCCCGTCCCTGAGCGTCGTTGGGGACACGATCCAGGTGGCGGTCCGGATCGCGCCAGCGGGCGGACTCGGCGCCCTCCCGCCGCCGGATCGAGTGACGGCGCGCTTCCCGGACGGACGGACCCTCGATCTGGGCGACGACGGCCGCGACGGCGACTCCGCCGCTGGGGACCGCATTTACACCAAACGATGGACGCCGGATCGGGTCGGCGACCTGGAGATCGCCTACAGGGCGGCGGGCGTCGGCCGAACCGACGAAACCAAGGCCAAGCTGGCGGTCACGGGCACCCTCTACTTCGGCGCCCCGGGCGTCCTGGAACTAGGCCGGCTCGCGAGCCGGTCCGAGGGAACCGCAGGGCTGGATCTCGGCTTCGTGACGGCGAAGGGACCCTTCGATCTCAAGCTCAAGAGCGACTTCGCCCGGTCTCGCTCCGTGCTGGAGATCGATCTGGGTCAGGGCTTCGAGGAGCTCGACGGGAGCGGTCTGGACCTGCGCATCAAGGACGGGGACAGCCGTCGCTATCCCGTTAGGTTGCGCGTACGCAACTGCCCCGAGGGCGTCCTGCCGACCGAGGCAGGAAACGTGGTCCTGGAGGCCACGGACCACCGCGGCCAGCCCCTGCGGGCGTCCATCCCCATCCGCGTGGAGATCGTCGAGGACACCTGGCTCCACTGCTGGTGGCCCGTCATCGCCGCCATCCTGCTCGCCCTGCTCGGCCTGTTCATCCTCTACGGAATCCTCAGCCCCGCCCGTTTCCCGCGCAACCTGGCGGTGATCCTCTCCCCGGAGGCGGACATGGACGAGGGTTACCCCTTCAACATCCGCTCCCAGCGGGGTGCCCGCAGCGGCTTCTACCGCGATGCCCGGATACATATCGCCACTGACTTCCAGTTGCGCCGCTCGGCCAGCGGCGCCCTCGCCCGGCTGCGGGCGGATCCCCTCGGCGTATTCATCCAGCCACTCCCGGGCAATACCGTGCTCCAGCTCGACGAGGACAACCGCTGGGAGCCACTGAGCGCCGAACAGGAGACGCGGGTACGCTTTTCGACACCGTATAAGAACGTCGCAGAAACCCTATTCTTCGAGTTTCGTAACCTATGACAAGCGTATCGACGGGGATGCACGTCACGGCCGGCCGTTTGCGGTGGGTGTAGAGTCGCCCCCAGCCGGTCCACTGCCGCCGAGCACCGGTCCTCCAGGGACTATCTCCACATTCGACTTCATCAGGACAGGACTCAACATGGCCGACAACGACTATCGCGCGGATCAGGGCACCGTCACCCCGTCCTTGTTCATCGGTATGGGCGGTGTGGGCTCTCGGATCGTCGACCGGATCGCCGCGCGGGCCGCCAGTCTGCCGAACTGGGAGAGTCAGCTGCGGCCCCTGACGGCATTCATTTCCATCGATACCAACGACCTGGATCAGGATGCCCTGAAGAATATCCCCAAAGGCAACCGGATCAATATCGCTGCATTCGACAAGCAGAAGGTTGTGGAGCATCTGCGCCGCTCCAAGGACCCCCAGACCGATCAATGGCTCCCCTCCACCTATACCCCGCGCGAAGGGGTCAAGCCCGGGGCGGGCCAGATCCGCATCGAGTCCCGACTGGGCTTTTTCTTTCACTCCCCGGCGATCCGCCAGCGCCTGAGCGACCTGGTCAATCAGGCACTGACCCCGGGGGTGACCTGGCGCAAGCAGGGCAAGGTCAATATCTATCTCTTCTCCACCCTGGCCGGCGGCACGGGCTCCGGCAGCTTTTTGTCCTTGGCTTATCTGATTCACGATGTGGTGGAGCGCACCGGGTGGCAGCCGCGGGTGATCGGGAGCCTGCTGCTCTCCACCCTGGTGACCGATAAGGTCGGCCCGGAGCTGCACGCCAATATCCATGCCAATACCTACGCGGCGCTGAAGGAGCTGGAGAATCTGACCAAGCTGGACTACAGCCAGATCCGCCAATCCGGCCGCACCGCCGAGCCCTTCCAGTACTGTCGCAACGACGCCTCCCGGGAAACGCTCAGCGTTGGCTCGCGGCCCTTCTTCGTCGCCTTCGTCATGGATCGCCCACCCCATGTGGGTACCCGGGACTCGGAGAAGGTCATAGCCGATGCCGCGTTCCTTCAGATCTTCACGCCGGTCATCGACGCCTTGGCCGGCGAATACGACAACTACGAGCAGCACCTGGAGTCCCTGACCCGCTTCCCCGGGGATCTGAGCGACGTGGGCGAAGGCTTTGCGAAGAACTACGGGGCCTTCGGTGCGGTTGCCATGACCCTGCCGGGTCAAGACCTGCTGGAATACGGCGCCCTGCGTTTCGCGGCCCAGGCCCTGCGCGCCCAGATCACCTTCGGCATCGACGAGGCCGACCCGGGCGACGATCGCGCGCGGGCGCTGGCCAAGCTCGCGGTGGACTACAACAGCCCGCGCTTTCAGCAGATGTCGGATGAGGGCCGCGAGGAGACGATCAACGCGTCTTTCATTGCCTGCGTGCGGGAGCTGGCCCGCCAGGATGCCACCGAAGAGCTCTTCGACGGCTATTGGTATCGGCTGGTGGAGGCGGCGGACAAGGGCGCGGTCACCGGCACCAGCGACAAGGGCGAGGAGATCCGTGCGGATACCCTGATTCAAAAGGTCGAGCGCAGGCTCGCCGAGCAGCGCGAGGTCCTGATCAACCGAATCGCGATCAAGGACCGCACCATGTTCTTCCAGAAGGAGCAGACCAATGCCTACATCGACATGGTATCGAAACTGGAGGAGGAGGTCCGGCTCGGTCACCAGCTGGTAGACGCCGAGGCGCCGGGTCTGGTCATATCGGCCCGGGAGGGCGAGGCCATCTCCGATCTCAAGCTGGACCCGATCCAGGAGCGGTATCTGGTGGTGCGTCTGCTGGAGGTCTGCGGCAAGACCTGGATCGCCGTGGCCCGCCAGGAGGAGCAGGCCACCGAGGCCAAGGACATCGTCAAGTCTCAGAAGAAGCGCACCGAGCTGCGGGACCTGACCTACGAGAACCTGCGCAAGGCCGCTGCCACCCGCCGGATCTTCAATCGGGACCAGGATTTCCTGCATGCCAAGGAGGAGGCCCAGGCGGTCTATACCCAGGCCAAGAGCGCGGCCCTGCGCTATCTTGATGCGCGGGTGCGCCTGATGCAGCTCCGCGGACTCATGGAATTCTTGCAGGACCGCTCCCGCCAGTATGTCCGGCTCGCCACACGGATGGACAGCCTGGTCAAGGAGCTGGAGAAGGAGGCCCTTCGCCTGATGGCAGGGGAAACCGCCGTGGTCCCGCCCTACAGCATGCGCGTGGAGGTCTTCGAGACCCTGGACGAGCCACGCCGCCGCATCTGGGACCGGGTCTATCGCCGGCTCTTCATCGAAGGCGGTCGCTTCGTCAGCACCTTCGACCGCCAGGTCCTGGCCCGGGCGATCTCCGGAGAGCTGAAACCCGTGGTCCAGGAGAGCGGGCGCGTGGTCTCCAAGGGCGTCGACCAGACCGTGGCGGATCTGCGGCGCACCATGACCCAGCTCGGCCGCGACCGTCTGCGCGGGGGTATCTTCGGGGGCGAAGGCCAGCAGGGGCTCGACGTGCTCTCCGGCCTGGACCTCGAGGCGAGGCTGATCCTCGAGCCGATCAAGGCCCCGGGGGAGTCGGTCACGGACGACGAGATCGCCGCCTACCGCAAGAAAAAGCTCCTGGCCCTGGGTCAGCTCGCCGGGGTGATGGCGCGGGTCAGCTCGCCCGAGTCCTCTGCCCTGGACGACGGGGTCGTGACCAACCGGACCCGCCTGGTGGTGCTCGGGATCGACACGGACGCGGGCGGACGCGGCGCCCAGGCGTTTAAGGACGGGCTGATGGATGTCCTGAGCCAGGGAGGCCGTCAGATTAAGACCGTCCAATGGCACGACCCGCGCCTGATCGTGGTGCACGACGTCGTCATGCCGATCCCCCTGTACCATTTCGAGGCCCTGATCGACGAGATCGAGCCGTCGTACCTCAAGCTGGCGGCAGACGAGCGCCGGGGCTTCCGTCTGCACACCGACCGCCACTGGGAAGACGCCCTGCCCAACCTGAACCCGCGCCAGGCCGAGGTGTCCGCGGGCTGGGCACTCAAGGTCTTCGCCAAGGGCCTGGTCTCGCGGGTCATCGGGGTGGATACCCTGACCACCGACGGACAGGAGGCGGACATCTTTGTCTGGCGCCGTCGCGCGGGTGCACCCGTCGAGCTCGGCGCCGAGTTTGCCAACGCCCTGGCCCGAGTCGGCATGATCCACGACGACACCCACCTGAGTGCATCGCTGGAAGACCAGATCGCCCAGGCGTTGGCCGCACTTTCTCCGGACGAGCGCGAGACCCGACGACAAGAGCTCCTCGGTCACCTCAGCGACGACCTGGACCAGATCGGTCTCAAACGTGTCCAAGGCGGCGAGTCGTCCTCCTACGACTATCTCAACGCACCGATCATGCGGGCGCTGCTGCGGGAGCTCAGAGCCATCGGCGCGGAGCAGGAAATCGCCGCGCCCGCTCGGCGGGACAAAAAGCGCTATTGACATCTCAAGCGGCCCGACACGATACCAACCAGGGGCCGCGCTGGCTAACTTCAGCGCCCCCGCCATGAGCCACCGGGCCGCTTGAGCCATGCCCAGACCCACACTTCTGATCGCCTACGGCGGATTCGGCCTGGACGCCTTGCAGCGGCTGCTGCACCAGTCGGCCCTGCGCGGGGTGCTGCGCTGGAAGGCGTCCCAGACCGGCGGTGTCGCCTCGGCCCAGCGCCAGCTCCAGGACCTTGGCCTGCTGGCGCTGCCGGACCCCTTCGAGCGCTCCCCGGAAGTCGCTGCCCAGGCCGCTTCCGGCACGCCCCAGTTCCTCACGGACCTCTATCGCCAGATTAAGGAGGTGCCGTCGGAGGCCCTCTCCGCCGAGGGCGGGATCGCCCAATTCATTCGGCACGTCGCCGACGAGCTGGTTTCCCAGACCGCCTTCGACCGGCGCGAGCCGGTGGGTCTCGATCTGCTGGTCCTGGCCCGGCCGACCTCCCCGGAGACAGTCCCTCGCCTGGACATCCTACTCCAGGGGTGCTTGGAGTCCCTGGCGGATTCCGCCTTTTTTAGGACTGCCGTCCAGGGGGCAGAGAACCTGAACTGCATCCTCATCCTGGATTTCGATGACTATTGGCGGAGCACCGGCTTCCCTGAGGAGATCGCTAAGGCCACTGAGCTGCGCGCGGCCCTGCGCAACTCCATGCAGAGCTGGGAGCGCCGCCGGACCCAGCGGCAGGTCGCGCTCGACCGCTGCTACCTGTTGGACGGACGCACGGCAGTGGGCCATCGCCCATCCCACGTGCGAGTCGACGAGGCGGTGCTGTTTCTGGAGCTCCTCCTGTTCGAGGATCTTCGCACCGAGAGGCAAGGGCTCTACCAGCAGCAGTCGCTGGTCCAGCCCATCGCGGCCACCTTCGGCGTCCGCCTGCTGGAGGAGAGCGCCATGGCACTGAGCCGGGAGGCGGCGGCCACCTTCGGCCGACGCTGGCTGGATGCCCTGATCGGCGACGAAGAGCAGTGCCCCGACCGCAGCGCACGGTGCCTGGCGGAAACCCTCGAGCCCTATAGCCCCGAGGCCATCGAGCGCCGCATCGAGGATAACCGCCTGGAGCAGCGCTTCGAGGAGGGGGCCGAGGCGCTCGCGAAGGCCCTAATCGAGGTGCCCGACCGCCAGGCCGCAGACTGGCTGGGCCGGATCAGGGAGGTCTACGAGCGGGAGCGCCAGTCCCTGGAGCAGACCCTGAATCGCGCCGGCTGGGAGCTGGTCAGCGCGATCAAGGAGGCCCACCTGGACGACCTGGACCAAAGGGTGGTGGACGCGGTGGACGCGGACCTGCACGACGAGCGCGCACCCGCCTCGCTCAAGCTGGTCCGGGACCGGATCGAGGGGGCTCGCGCTGCTTTGACCCCTGGGCAGGACGGCCCGGTGCCGGCGGGTAGCGAGGACGGCGACCCCTTGCGTCGTCTGGCACTCCTGCACCGCCGCTACCGGGAGCAGCTCGACGAATGGCTTGCCGGCCAGGGTCGGTCTCTGCACTGGCTCTGGCCCCTGTTCGCCCTGCTGC
>JBGSOR010000267.1:0-2493 GCA_041738985.1 Chromatiaceae bacterium
TGCGGGTCCTGCCGATGTCCGCGGGCGACTGCCGCTTCGTCGGCGCTCTGCAAGTTGGGGCAACCCTGGGCGCTGCCGCCGAGACGGCCGCCTCCCCGGACCGCGGCGCGGATACGGGATTCGACCTGACGCGCTGCCTGGCGGTCCTGCTGCGCGAGCAGATTTTGATCGGTATCGCCTTCGCCACCCCGACCTGAGGACAGCTCCATGACGCAACCCAACGCCTCCCTACCCGTCCGGCTCGCCAACGGCGTGACAGCCGCCTCGTCGCTGCTGGAGCGCATCCCCCACAGCCCGATTGCCCTGCTGGGGCGCGTTTCGATTGCCGCCGTGTTCTGGAAATCCGGCCAAACCAAGGTCGAGGGTCTCGCCATCGACCTCGTGGACGGCACCTTCCAACTGGGCTGGCCGCGACTCTCGGACTCGGCGGTGGCCCTCTTCCAGGACGAATACCGGCTCCCCGTCCTGTCGCCCGAGCTGGGCGCCACGGCGGCCGCCTTCGCCGAGCACCTGTTTCCCTTGTTGCTGCTGATCGGGCTGGGCACCCGGTTCTCGGCCCTGGCCCTGTTGGGCATGACGGCGGTCATCCAAGTCTTGGTCTATCCGGACGCCTGGCCGGTTCATGGCACCTGGGCGACGATCCTGCTCTACCTGGCCGCGACCGGACCCGGGCGCCTCTCCGTGGATCACTGGATCAAGCGTTGGGCTCTGCGCAGTGGTCCGCTCGGCGCGACGGTTGGCGGGCGCGGCGGGGCGCTGGTACCGCGGCGCTGATACAGGGCGCAACTGTCACGCGACCGGCAGCTTTCCTTCGGGATGAGCGCGCTCGTCCGGTCCCGTGAGGCAAAGCGGAGCTTCGAAATCTTGGCTCCCCAAGATGATCTTCGGACTCAGGTCAGTCCCCGCCACCGTCCCGTCCTCGACGCCACCGGAAGGGCCGCGCGAAAGACCCAGGGCACCGGGACGGTCTGCTTTTATAGCGAGATCCACCAGAGCCCCCAGGAGGGCCCAGCGATGCGCTTCGATTTCACCACGCCCACCGGGTACCTGGCGGTACTCCTGGCGGCGGCCGCTTGGGCCCCGGGGCCGAGCGCCTTCGCCGCCAACGGATTCGATCTCACCGACAGCCTGGTGCCGCGATCTCAGATCGAGGCCGGCGGACCGCCGCGGGACGGGATCCCGGCGATCGATGACCCCCGATTCGTCCCGGCCAGGGAGGCAGATCATCTCGCGCCGGACGCTGCCGTGCTGAGTCTGACCGCTTTCGGCGAGACCCGGGCCTACCCGGTGACCATCATGAGCTGGCACGAGGTGGTCAACGACTGGATCGGCGACCTGCCGGTGGTCATCACCTACTGCCCCCTGTGCGGGACCGGCATGGCCTTCCTGGCCGACAGTCCCGCCGGTCCCCTGACCTTCGGCGTGTCGGGCCTGCTCTACCAGAGCAACCTCCTCCTCTACGACCGCGAGACCGAGACGCTCTGGAGCCAACTGCTCGCTCAGGCCATCGCCGGCCCCCTGCGCGGCACCCGCCTGACCACAGTCGCGCTGACGCATGCCACCTGGGACGCTTGGCGGGAGGCGCATCCCAATTCCCAGGTACTGTCGACCGACACCGGATACGCTCGCGATTATGGGAGCGATCCCTATGGCGACTACGCCCGAGGCCCGGGGCTCTTGGCATCGGTCGCCCCCCGCTCCCGCCGCTATCACCCCAAGGAGCGAGTGCTCGGCGTCACCCTGGGCGGCGCCTTCAAGGCCTATCCCTTCGTGGAGCTGTCCCGGGCCGGGTCCCAGCTGATCCCCGACCGGGTGGCCGGCCGGGAGGTCCTAGTGCGCTTCGACCGCGACACCCAGACGGCCCGCGCCTTCACCGCCGACGGAACCCCGGTGCCGGCGGTAACCGCCTATTGGTTCGCCTGGTACGCCTTCCACCCCGATACGGCGGTCTTCGAGTCCGACCCGACCGAATGAGGCAGACCATCATGCAGGGCACCGCTGACCGCAATCAGACTGGGCCGCGAGAGCGACCGCGCATCGTCATCGTCGGCGGGGGCTTCGCCGGGGCGACGACGGCCAAGGCCCTGGAGCGCCGACTCCCTCAGGCCGACATCCGCCTGCTCTCGGCAGAGAATTATCTGACCTACAACCCGCTGTTGGCCGAGGTGGTCGGCGCCTCGGTGCTGCCCGGGCATGTGGTGGCACCCCTGCGTCAGTTGGTGCGCCGCGCCCGGGTGCACCAGGTGGAGGTCACCGGGATCGATACCGCCGGGCGCCGCGTGCATTACCGCGGCGAGGGGCCGGGCAGCTTCCCCTATGACCACCTGGTGCTCGCCTGCGGCAGCCGCGCCGATCTCGATCTGGTCCCCGGGATGGGCGAGCATGCCCTGCCGCTCAAGACGGTGGGCGATGCCCTGTATCTGCGCAACCGCATCATTGCGCGTCTGGAGGAGGCGGACCTGGTCACCGACCCGGAGCTGCGCCGCTGGCTCA
>JBGSOR010000280.1:0-2159 GCA_041738985.1 Chromatiaceae bacterium
CCAGCAGCGTGCCCGCGTGGCGCAACGCCGTCCCCATACGGGTCGACAGCTGGCCGGTCATGCCGGCCAGGCGCGCCCGCGCCGTGTCGTCATACGGCGCGTCGAAGTCCTTGAAGCGGAAATACTCCACGTCGTGCCGGCCGTTGGAGTCGAAGCCGTGGATGGCGAAGGGGTCGCCGATCTTGCCCAGCGCATCAGCCAGGAGCGAGGTGGCCTCCCGGGCCAGGTCGAGAACGGTGCGATCGTCCGGCGACTCGCGGACCGGATCGTTGGTGGACTCCGACAGGTCGATCAAGAGCAGCACCGACAGGTCCCGTACCTGCGTGCGCGTGCGGATGCCGATACGGGTGTCCGGCTGCAGACCCATACGGATGTCCACCAGGGCGCGGACCGCCGCGTTAAGGTCGATCTCGTCACCGTCCTCGACTCGGCGCTGGCGGATCACGCCCTGGGGCTGGACCGCCTCGATCAGAAATTTCAGGCGCCGAATCAATGGCTGATGCCGCTCCACCATCGCGTCGATCCGGGCCGGATCGCCCCGCTTGGGCCGTTTTTCGAGCAACGTGGCCCAGTTCGGCCGCTCCAGCTGGGTCTGGTAGTCCCACTCGTGGTAGTGAAAGGGGGAGGAGATCGGCTCCTTGCCCTCGCGTTCGTTGAAGCTCACTCCATCATCGTCGAACAGCTCGCTGGCGAGCACCCAGACCTCCTGGGCATCGTCGCCGGCCGTCTCCACGTCCAGGGTGTTAAGCATCTCCATCAGACTCACGTACTTGCGCACCTGCTGGGACTGGCCGGGCAGCAGCACGCGATCGTCCGCGTCGTCCGGGTCCGCCCAGAGATGGCGGTTGTCGTCCCGGTAGGGACAGGCCGGCTGATCGGTGCGGGGATTGAATGGCAGTTCCAGGCCCTGGGCCTGTTCGGCCAGCGTGAGCCCC
This sequence comes from Chromatiaceae bacterium, assembly GCA_041738985.1. GTDB lineage: Bacteria > Pseudomonadota > Gammaproteobacteria > Chromatiales > Chromatiaceae > Thiodictyon. Next base: position 936 of record JBGSOR010000280.1, read on the forward strand.
AGTGAATGGGCCAGTTCGGCGTCGTCCAGGCGCCCGGCGGCGGCGCTGAAGGCGCTGCGCGCCTGCCCGACCAACGGATGGCTGTCCTGATAGTCCGGGTCCAGCAGGGCGCGGGCGATGCGGTCCAGCAATCCGCCCCAGCCATCGCCGCGCTCCGCATCGATGCAAAGCAGGGGCTGCCAGATCGGCCTGAGTCCGGGGAAGGCGCGCAAGGCCAGAGCCTCCACACGGGCGTCCTCGAAGGCCCCGATCAGCGCCCGCTCCAATGGGCCGAGGTCGGCGGCCCCCGGGTGGCGGCGGGAATAGACCTGGTGGGCGGCGGCATGGGCCGCGGCGGCGCGGTAGATAGCCAGTCCCGCGATCCGGCTGCCAGCGGCAAGGGTCAGGTCGTCGAAGGCATCGGGGAGGTGGATGAAAGACTGCTCGATATAGGGCCGGTAGCCGTCCCGGGTCTCGAAGTCGCCAGAGGTGGGGCGCAGGAAGAAATCCCGCGCCCAGAGCGAGCGCAGGTACAGGACCAGTCGGCGCTGAACGTCGACGAAGAGCACGCCGCGCTGCTCTTTCTTCATCACCGCCAGGGCGTCGTCGCTCTGTAAAGCGAAGTACCGGGCCTGGGCGGCAAAGTCATGGCGATGGGCGGAGGTCCCCCAGAGGGCCCAGCGGCGCAACCCGCCCAGGGTCAGATGGGCGAGCAGGACCTCCAGGTTTTCCAGCAGCGGCCGAATCGCGCGCGGGGCCTGGGCCAATAACTGGTCTAGCAGGCTCAGATAGCCTCTGAAGAGCTCAAGCTCGCCCAGTCGGGCCGCCGCGGTCGGGGCGGTGGAGAAGAGCAACGCCAGGACCCCGGCACTGGTCTTGGAGTACATCTTGATGGCCGCGGACAGCAGTTCCGCCACCGCCTGCTCACCGATCTCGCGGGCGACCAGGGGCGCGCTCTCGATGAATGACACGACCAGGTCGGTGCCGCGGCCCAGCGCCTTGAGCCCCGCGGCGCCGCGGATATAGGCGTCCAGACCGCGCGGGGAAAAGACCCGGGCGGCCTCGTGCCAGGCGGCCTCCAGGACCGCGCCGGCATGGTCGCCCAGCTCGTCCAGGACATCCTGATACTCGGCCAGTTGAATTGCCATGGTGTCCCCGCCTACGCCGTCGGAGAATTCAGTCGGGCCAGATGCGCCGCGGATGCAGCGGCCGGGCGGGGTCGTTCAGGTCCGGTATCCGTGGGCG
>JBGSOR010000301.1:0-16619 GCA_041738985.1 Chromatiaceae bacterium
GAGGTGCCGGCTCCGGCCGCTCCGCGTCCAGCGCGCGCCTGCGTTGCCCTTCGGAAACGGGACGGACCTCGCCGCCATCGGGGGCCTAGCGCTCGCCCTGGGTGCGGCAATAGGCGCGTGCCAGGGTGAGGAGCTCCTCCATCACACGCAGGCGGAACTTCTGCTTTTGGTGCACGAAGGAAAAGGGCCGGTCGAGTGGCGGGTCCAACTCCACTGCGACCAGGGTACCGAGCCGGAGCTCCTTCTGGATGGTGGTGCGGGAGACCACGGACACACCCATGCCCGTCTCCACTGCGCCCTTGACCGCCTCTGGGCTTCCTAGCTCGATGGCTACCTTGAGGGCCGCGCCGCAGCCGGCCTGTCGCTCGAGGTGGTCGGCAATCACCTCGCGGGTGCCCGAGCCCTCCTCCCGGCAGATGAAGGGATACTGCAGCAGGGTGGAAAAGTCGACGCTCTCCCGTCCGGCGAGCGGATGGTCCGTCGGGACTATGGCGACCAGTCGGTCCAGCTTGCAGGTTTCCACCACCAGGTTCTTGTTGCCTACCGGGGCCTCCACGACCCCCAGGTCGATGGCATTGTTCTCCACCATGGAGACGATGCCCTCGGAGTTAGCAACCTTCAGGTGGATGGTCACGGCCGGGAAGCGCTCCTTGAAGTCTCCGAGCAGTGGGGGAAGCATGTACTCGGCGATGGAGGTGCTGGCCCCGATGGTCAGTGTACCGCGGATCTCGCCGGTAATCTCACGCACCGAGCTTTCCATCGCGGCATAGAGCTCGAAGATGCGATCCGCATAGGCGAATACCTGGCGGCCCGCATCGGTCAGGTTGATGCGGTTGTGGGTACGGTCGAAGAGCCGAGTATTGAAGTGCTCTTCCAACTGGCGCACCTGAAAGGTCACTGCCGGCTGGGTCATATGCAGGGTCTCGGCCGCCTTGGTAAAGCTCAGGAGCCGCGCAACGGTATGGAAAACCTGGAGTCGGCGGTCTGCCATCCGGATCGACCTCAGTCAATGCCTAAATAAACTGCGCTTATATCATAGAATCCCGATGCTCGGTGAGTTTCTCTTCGGATTCAAAGGGTTTTCCTGATCGCCATCATTCGGCCTCAGGGTTAGCCGAATGTTGCGTTAACGCAACTGATATATCGCCGCAACAATTTGGTGGAAATCGACTAGCGCTTGGCCTACAGTTGAGCCCGGCTGCCGGTCGTCTCGACTCATGCAAAAATCCGTTAGGAAACCGTGCTGATTACTCGGTTACACGAGGTCCCGGCCGAGCCTGCTGCGGCGTCTATGCCCTGTCGCCCGCAAGCAACCGAGGTCCGTCATCGGGCGTCGCCGCAGGTGGTCGAGCCTGGCTTTTCGGCCTCTGACTACGCATCCAAACAACAGAAGGGGGGAAACCCAATGCATTCCAAGATCGCACGCGCGGTCGCCGCGGCCCTCGCGGCCGGGGCGCTCGGCGCTGCCGGTAACGCAGCCGCTTCCGGATTTGCCTTGCCGGAGATCTCTGCCGCCGGCACGGCCACCGCTAATGCCATAGTCGCCAACCCCGAGGAGATCGGCGCCATCCCGTACAATGCGGCAGCCATGGGATTTCACGACTCCAGCGTCGCGCTGGGGGCGATCATGATCGGAGCGAACTTTACGGCGACAACCGGGAGCGGCAAGAACCATAGCCAGGGGGCGGACTGGCTCGCCGCGCCGCTGTTTCAGGGGGCGCTGAAGATCAACGATCAGTGGAGGATCGGGTTCGGTATCAATGCTCCCTTCGGTCTCGAGACGCGTTGGCCCTATGGGACCTTCCCCCGCCTGACCGGCTCCACGCCGGTACGCATCTCGCGAACGGCCACCGTCGATATTCCGAACGGAAACCATCCCACCGCGAGCGAGCTGGAGATCCTGGATTTCGTGCCCGCCGCGGCCTTGCGGGTGAACGACTCGCTAAGTCTTGCGGCCGGACTGGATATCTACTGGGTCAAGTCCGCGCAGCTTGACTCCAACCTGGGCGCGATGAGCGGCGACGGTACCGGCCTCGGGTTCAATCTGAGCGCGATGTATCGGGTGAATGCGCTGACCCTGGGGGTCAGCTTCCACTCCTCGTCCACCATCGGGATCGACGGCAGCTACGAGCCTTTGAACGGCACCTTGCTGGCATTGGGAAGGCTCCAGCCGGCCCAGGACGCCAGCGTCGATCTGACCCTGCCGTGGCGGATACAGCTCGGGGCGCGCTACGCGTTGACCGACACCCTGGCAGCCGAATTCGACTGGACCTACACGGGATGGAGCGACTTCGATCGCCTCGAGGTCACCGGCGAGGCCACTGGGGCGCTGATCTCGGCGGAGACCGAAGACTGGAGCGACGCCAGCGCCTACCGGTTTGGGCTGACCTGGGACGTGCAGCCGGCGACTCAGCTGCGCTTCGGGTATGCGTACGACGAGACCGGTCAGGGCGACGCCCATTACAGCCCGCGGGTGCCGGACGGCGACAGGCAGCTCTTCAGTCTGGGCGTCGCGCAAGACCTGGGTAGCGGCTATTCGATCGAGGCGAGCTACTTGTACGTGCTTGGAAACGAGCGTAAGTACCGCAGCACCATCCCCTACCGGCTCGGCGACGAGGTCAATGGCACCTCCGCGATTAACGGCGATTACGAGATGGATGCCAATGTCATCGGCATCGAGGTCATCAAGACGTTCTGACGCCGGTTGCCGCGCGGGGCCGGCAGGTCCGCCAACGGAAACGCCGCCCTAGGGGCGGCGTTTTCGCTGCCGGAAGGGCCAGCGCGGTCAGATATAGAGACAGATATCGCTCTCGCCCGCGAACTCGAAGAACGAAGCAGCGCCCGCGTACTCGATCCCGTCGATGAACTCCGCCTGCTCGAGGTCGAACAGATCCACGGTCATCTGGCAGGCGATGAACTTGACCTCTGCCTCCTGGCATAGGTCGCGCAGATCCTCGATGCTCGCCACGCCCTTCTTTTTCATCTTGGCCTTCATCATGGCCGTCATGACGCCTTCCATAAAAGGCAGCGCCGTGACCAGCACCGGCATGAACTTTTCCATACCCCCCGGCATGGGCATGCCCGGGTTGCCCAAGGGCGTCACCTTGAGGGCCAGCTTTTTTTTCAGCAGCTGCAGGCCATAGAAGGTGAAAAAGACCTGGACCTCATAGCCGAGCGCGGCGGCGGTCGAGGCGAGGATGAAGGGGGGGTAGGCCCAGTCGAGCGAGCCCTTGGTGGCGATGATGGCGAGCTTCTTTTGTTCCATCTGGTCCTCCGGCGGGCGTGCGCCCGTGCGTATCGTGTGGGGGTGGGTTGCCTACCGGTAGGGCTTAGGCCTTTTTGATCAGAAAGTGGAACTTGCCGCCTTCTTCCTTCGATTCCATGAGCTCGTTTCCGGTCTGCTTCGCAAATGCGTCGAAGTCCTTGACCGAGCCCGGGTCCGTGGCGATGACATGGAGCACCTGGCCCGAATCCATGGCGTTGAGGGTCTTTTTGGCCCGCAGGATGGGCAAGGGGCAGTTAAGTCCGCTGGCGTCGAGCTCTTGATCGAAACCCATGGGGAAAACCTCCGCAACTGGTCAGTTTATGGTCTGTTTAAGAATATGAGCAACAACCGGAAAGGCTATTTTCAGGCCAATCCTGGGAAAAACGCAAGGCAGTATGGGCGCTTCCGTGGCCTTGGCAAAGATGCCGGGCGCTGGCTTGCGCGTCCTCAGTGCCCGGGGAAGTCGATAGGAAATCCGTGCCGGGCCCAGGCGACGATCCCCCCGCGCAGATTGATCGCGTTCCGATAGCCCTGGTCCAAGAGAAAGGCGCAGGCCTGGTAAGAGCGGGCACCGCTGCGGCAGTAAAGCACCAGATCCCGATCTCGGGGGAGCTCGGAGAGTCGCAAGGGGATCAGGTGCATCGGGAGCGCGAACGCCCCCGGGATGGCGCCCTGGACGACCTCCGCCGCGGTCCTTATGTCTACCAGCAGCAAGTCCTCCTCGGCGTCCAGACGCGCCTTTAGGGACTCGGAATCGATCTCGGCGATCACGCTTGACTTACCCCAAACCTAAGTATTTAAGTATATTAAAGTGTTTCGAATGTTATCTCAACGACGCAGTCGTCCCAGCAGGCCCGACCCATGGACTTTCTCCCCATTTTTCAGTCGGTCGCCGGCCGGCCCTGCCTAGTCGCCGGTGGCGGCAGGACCGCTCGACGCAAGATACAGAGCCTCCTTCGCGCCGCCGCGGCCGTGACCGTCGTGGCCCCGACCCTGGACGACGGGCTCGCCCGCCTGGCCGAGAGGGGGGAGATACGGTACCTGGCCCGGCCCTTCGAGCCAATGGACGTCCTGGGGATGAAGCTCGTCATCGCCGCCACCGACGATCGGGGGGTAAACCGCGAGATCGCCCGCCTGGCCGGCGAGCAGGATATCCCGGTTAACGTAGTGGACGACCCGGACGCCTGCACCTTCCTCCTGCCCTCCGTGGTGGACCGGGACCCGGTGGTGGTGGCGGTTTCCACCGGCCGCGCCTCCCCGGTGCTCGCACGATTGCTGCGCACCCGCCTCGAATCCGTGATCCCCGCGGGCTACGGGCGTCTGGCCGAGCTCTGCGGGCGTTACCGGGAGCGGGTCAAGGCGCGCTTCGTCGACGAGCGCGACCGCCGCCGACTCTGGGACAGGGTCCTGGAGGGTGCGGTGGCCGAGCGCATTTTCGCCGGCCAGCTCGAAGAGGCGGAAGCCGCCATGGAGCGGGAGCTCGAGCCCGGAGGGCTGGATGCGGACATGGGCGAGGTCTATCTGGTGGGGGCGGGTCCCGGGGACCCGGATCTCATCACCTTCCGCGCCCTGCGCCTCATGCAGCAGGCCGATGTGGTGGTCTACGACCGGCTTGTGGCCGACCCGATTCTCAACCTGACTCGCCGGGACGCCCGTCGAATCTACGTGGGCAAGGAGCGCAACCATCACGTCATGCGCCAGGAAGAGATCAATCGGCTACTTGCGGATCTGGCGAAGGAGGGCCATCGGGTGCTGCGGCTCAAGGGAGGCGATCCCTTCATCTTCGGGCGCGGCGGGGAGGAGATCGACACACTGGCCGAGCAGGGCATTCCCTTCCAGGTCATCCCCGGCATCACGGCGGCCTCCGGCTGCGCTGCCTACGCGGGTATTCCGCTCACCCATCGGGACCATGCCCAGTCCGTCACCTTCGTCACCGGGCATCTGAAAGACGGCAGCATCAACCTCAACTGGCCGCAGCTCGCCCAGCCCGGCCAGACTGTCGTCTTTTACATGGGGCTCGTGGGCCTGCCCGTGATCGTGCGCGAGCTGGAAGCTCACGGCGTCTCCGCCGAGATGCCCGTGGCCCTGATCCAGCAAGGCACCACCCACATGCAGCGGGTCTACACCGGAACCCTCGCGACCATCGTGGCGCAAGTGGAGGCCGATCCACCCAAGCCGCCGACGCTGGTCATTGTGGGCGAGGTGGTGCGGCTGCGGGATAAGCTCTCGTGGTTCCGCACCCCGGAGGTCCCGCACCAGGGCGCGACGTCCGCCTCCGGCGGGTGAAGATCGTGGCGCTGCTTCGATACCGGTAGCCGCTGTTTCAGTCTCACCGCGCACGCCGCCTCGACCTCTGGACCAGCCAGACGGGAGGGTCCCGGGTCTTTGGGGCCTCGTTCACAGCTGGGCGTCAAGAACTTGTCGCTGTCTGGAGGAGGGCCCGCGGAAGATATTATTTCTATTTAATTTCTTGTGCTGGCATGGTTCTCGCAGCATTACAGGCGCCCAAGCCCTTTATCTCCGAGGACGGACAGTGACCAGCATGATCGCAGCCGATACAACGCGCCTTGCCCTTGTCGCCGCGGTGCACAAACCGTTGCGTCAGCCGGTCGAGCCCATCGAGCCACCTGGATTCTTGCAGGCGATCACCGCGTCGCTGGACCTGGATCAGGTTCTGGAGGCACTGACCGGCTATCTCGAAAGGGCGGTTGGTCACAGCGGATGGGAATATCGAAATGCGGGGATGGATATTGCGTTGCAGGGGGGGAAGCCCGATCGCCACCGTCTCGAATACAACCTAACCCTGAGCGGCGAGGGAGTTGGCGTCTTGGCGCTCATGCGTGGCCGCCGCTTTTCGGAAGACGAGCAGATGCGCGTGGAAGCGCTGCTGGGTCTCGCTACACCGGCACTGAAAAACGCCTTGCGCTATCAGACCGTGCTGAACCTCTTGGAGCGCGATACCCTGACCGGTCTCGGAAATCGTCGCGCCCTATCGCGGCAAGGCGTTCAGTGGCTGGCAGACGCTAGTCGCCAGAACCGGCCGCTGTCCATGCTGGCGTTGGATCTCGACGACTTCGATGTTATCGATGCCAGCTTCGAAGATCCCCTGGGCGACCGGCTATTGTGCGGGATCGCCGATACCCTGCGCGCCAATATCCGCATATCGGATCTCTGTGTACGCATGGGCCGAAGCGAGATCGCCGTGCTGCTGCCGGGTGCGGACCTGATAAACGCGATAGACTGTGCAGAGCGGATCCGGCTAGCGATTGCGACATGCACAATCCCCACGCAGGACGACGAATCGATCAGGGTGAGTGCCAGCATCGGCGTCGCGGCCTATAGGCCAGGGATGAATATCGACAGCTTGTACCATCAAGCTGCCGATGCCCTCTACGCGGCGAAGCGTTCGGGCCGCAACCGTGTGATGGCAACGGTTTGATCGCGTCGCTGACCGGGAGTCCGGGTCATTTGCTCCTTCAGGGCGAGCGTTCTTCCGTTACAGTGGCGCACCCGCTCATGCTGAAAAACCCGGCACCGTCAGTCGATTCGGATCGTCGCGATGCTTACCAAGCTCGGACAGCGAAGCCACGAGGTTCGAGAGAATCCGAGGCGCTACGATAACCTCGACTACGACAACGACAACGACAACGACAATGGCGCCAAAAGCATTCTCTAATGGACTCGTTGAGCTCATTAGTGAACTGTTACTTAGTGCGTCTGCGACCTCAAGCCACAGGCCTGCGCCCGAACGCCTCGTCGAAGATCGACTCCAGCCGGTCGTGGGTTCCGCGGATCTGCTCGACGACCTCCAGTGCCCAATCGAAATAGGCCTGGCAGCGATCCAGGTCCCAGCCCACCGGCGGGTTGTCCGCCACGTCCCGCAGGTTGCAGATCTTGTCGGCCAGCTTTACGAGTCGCGCTCGCTCGCTGACCTGGCCGGCGTGTTTCACCTGGAGTCGCTTGCGCTCGGCCTTGGGTAGTCGCTTGTCGTCGGTGACTTCCAACACGATAGCAGCAATCTCCTCGCCGAAGCGGGCCGCGATTTCTTCGGGACTGGCGCCCGTGTCTTCCACTGTATCGTGTAGCAGGGCGGCACACAGGACCACCGGGTCCAGGATGCCTCCCTCCACGCTCAGCACCCGCGTGAGTGCGATGGGATGGTTGATGTAGGGCGAGGCGGCCCGGTCCTTGCGCCTCTGGCCCCGGTGGCGCTCGGCCGCGAAGCTTAGGGCGTCGATCAGCAGGACGAGCTCGGTGTGCTGCATGGATCCCTCGGGTTCAGTGGGCCGCCATGGGCGGCTTGACGGTGGTGAGCCCGAGCTGCTCCCAGGACTGCATGCCGCCCCGATACCACTTGAGCTTGTTTGCGGGGTAGCCCAGATCGAGCAGGGCGCGGATGTTGGTGGGGGACTGGCCGCACCAGGGTCCATTGCAGTAGAGGACCAGGGTCTTGGCCGAGCCGAAGCTCCAGATCCCCTCCCGCCGCACCGCCCCAAGCTCCAGCTCCAGGAGCTCCGCGACGGCGGTCGGCTGGGCCTGGGCGGGGTCGAGCCTTGTATAGGGAATCAGGGTCGCGCCGGGGATGATCCCGCCGGCTGTCCAACTCGGGGTGCGGGAGTCGACGATCAGAATCTCCTCCCCGGCGGCGGCCCGTTTGAGGCAGTCGATGACCTCCAGCTCTGCGACGGTTTCGACCCCGGGGGCGATCTGTGCGGGCTGGATGCAGTAGGGCGGGCAGTCCCGGGAGGTCTTGTCGTAGGGCGCCTCGATGCGGTGCTCCGGGTCCTGATGACGCATGACGAGCGTCTTCGAGGCCCCCTGTCCCAGCTCGACATAGGGCAGGGATTCGGCGATCCGTACGCGGAGATCCTCCAGATCGAAGACGTCGTCCTGGGGGTTTGCGGCATTGGCGAAGACTGGTCCAAGGAAGAGCAGCACGGCGAGTAGGGGCGGGGGTGTCATGGATACCTCCGAATGGAGAGTCGCGCTCAGGCTCGAGGCCGACCGAGGCTGCGCGACGGATGATCGAAGCGCGCGCCCTTCACCGCGGTGCGCCCGCCGGTCTCGCCGGTGCTGTCAGGGCCTGACAGACCTCGCGCCAGAGCGCTAGGTAGGCGGCGGCCGTCCGGCTACCGGGGGAATGCGCTGGGAGCGGCATGCGGTAGACGCCCATGCGCTCCACCTCGGCGCAGTCGGGGATGCTGCTCTTGAGGAAACCCGGGTATTGGGGGGGCAGGCGCTCCATCAGCTCAAGATGAAGGCGTCGGCGCCGGTCCACCATCGAGAAGAAGGGCAGGACCCGCAGGTCTGGGGTGTGGCCGTGGTGCTCCAGGAATTCGAGGAGCTGGCTCAGGGTTCGGTCGGATAGGGTTGTCGGGATAATGGGGACCAGCAGGGCGTCGGCGGCCCGGAAGATGTTCTCCGAGACCAGGGTGATACTCGGCGGGCAGTCCAGAAAGACGGTGTCGTAGTCCTGCGCGAGGGGTCGCAGGAGCCGCAGGAGCTGTTTGGTCGGACCCTTGGCGTCCGTGAGCAGCAGGTCCATGTGGCGGTAGGAGAAGTCGGAAGGGAGGAGGTCGAGCCGCTCGAAGTCTGTCCCCTTGACCGCGCTCTCCAGCGGGTTGAGTCCCTTCACCAGGGCCTTGCCGCCGCCCTCGACCCGGGGCTTGATGCGGAAGTAGAAGCTGGCTGCCCCTTGGGGGTCCAGGTCCCAGATCAGGGTGCGACTGCCCTGGTGGGCGCTCAAGTAAGCCAGGTTGACCGCAGTGGTGGTCTTGCCGACGCCACCCTTGATGCTGTAGACGGCGAATATCTTCACGTTGGCCACCCATCGTCCGGAGCGGCGGCTAAGGGGGTGCGGAAGCTTTGGTGGTGCTCCTCCTTCAAGAACCCGGCGAAGACCTCGCCGAAGGCCCTCCTGGCCTCCTCCTGGCGGTTCAGCAAGTTGCCGATCAAGGCGCCAATGGCGAGCAGGGTGTCGGTGTCCGCTTGGCTTTCGTCGCGCATGCGCTGGGGCAGCTCCCGCAGATGTGCCGCCTGCAAGGTGTGGGCGAGTCGTCGCTGTGCGAGGTTTTCGATATCTGCGACCCCGGTCCCGTCCGAGACCATGTACTCTAACGATGAATCGCTCATATATCAGGTTTTGACTGCCTCGGACATCCGCCGTCACCGTTCGAGTGGGCGACTCCGCCAAGCGCCGATTATGGCGGTTTCCCGATGTCGGGGGGAATCCGCGGGTCGGTGGCGGACCCTGTGCCAGGCAAGCGGGCGTCGGGCTATCGGGTCGCAGTCGGCATCCATCGCGTCAAGGGCTCCGTTGGCCGCCTGGCCCCTGCCGTTACTGGCAACAGCCTCGGCCTTGTTGCTAATCTCAAGGTGAGCCGCTCGCCAGCATCGTTGCACGCGCTCGGTGCGCACGTGGCGGGCGAGGGGATGAACCGATTTCACGCAACGCGTTCTAAAGGCGCCGTAAGCGTTGGCAATCAATCGCGCCGTGGCTCAAGATTGTCCCTGAGCGCGTGGGTAGAGATTGCACCGTTGCGGTGCGAGCGGCCGGGCCCAGTAAGGAGGCACAGTGCGGTTTCGGCGCGCTGGAGACCGCGCCTTGGAGTCCTGGCAGGGTGTGGGTCGTGGCCCGGACCTTGCAGCCGTGATGGGTAAGGCTTGTCTTTACCCCGATTGCCCCGAGCAATACCCTTCAGTAATGCCGTCGCGCTGTCCGCGGCGGCGCGTGACAGCAGAATTCGAGCGAGGTGCGTCTATGTCGATCTTCGAGCGCTACCAGGCCCGCTACGAGGCTTCCCGCGAGGAGGTCTTGAGCCTGGACGAGTACCTGCAACTGTGCAAACGCGACCCCAGCGCCTACGCCGGGGCGCCCGAGCGCCTGCTCTTGGCCATCGGCCCGGCGCAGATGGTGGACACCCGCGACGACCCCCGACTCTCCCGTATTTTCCAGAACAAGGTGCTGCGGCGCTACCCGGCGTTCTCGGAGTTCTACGGGATGGAGGAGTCCATCGAGCACCTGGTCTCTTACCTTAAGCACGCCGCCCAGGGCCTGGAAGAAAAGAAGCAGATCCTCTATCTGCTAGGCCCGGTGGGTGGCGGCAAGTCGTCTCTCGCCGAGAAGCTCAAGGAGCTGATGGAGCTGGTCCCCTTCTATGCCATCCACGGCTCGCCCGTCTTCGAGTCCCCCTTGGGGCTCTTCTCCCCGGAGGAGGACGGCCCCATCCTGGAGGAGGACTACGGCATCCCCTCGCGCTATCTGCGCACCATCATGTCCCCCTGGGCGGTGAAGCGCCTGCAGGAGTTCAAGGGCGACATCACCCAATTTAAGGTGGTAAAGCTCTATCCCTCCATCCTGGAGCAGGTGGCTATTGCCAAGACCGAGCCCGGGGACGAGAACAACCAGGACATCTCCTCTCTGGTGGGTAAGGTGGATATCCGCCAGCTCGAGCGTTTTGCCCAGAACGACGCGGACGCCTACAGTTTCTCCGGTGCCCTGTGTCGGGCGAATCAGGGCGTCATGGAGTTTGTGGAGATGTTTAAGGCACCCATCAAGGTGCTGCACCCTCTGCTGACTGCAACCCAGGAGGGCAATTACAACGGCACCGAGGGGCTCTCCGCACTTCCGTTCCAGGGTATCATCCTGGCCCACTCCAACGAGTCCGAGTGGCAGTCTTTCCGCAACAACAAGAACAACGAGGCATTCCTCGACCGCGTCTTCATTGTCAAGGTGCCCTATTGCTTGCGGGTGAGCGACGAGCTTCAGATCTATAAGAAGCTTCTGCGCAACAGCTCGCTCGCCGCGGCCCCTTGCGCCCCGGGTACCTTGGAGATGATGGCCCAGTTCTCTGCCCTTACCCGCTTGAAGGAGCCGGAGAACTCCAGCATCTTTTCCAAGATGCGGGTCTACGATGGGGAGAACCTCAAGGACACGGACCCCAAAGCCAAATCGGTTCAGGAGTATCGGGATTATGCCGGGGTCGATGAGGGCATGAGCGGGATCTCGACCCGGTTCGCCTTCAAGATCCTGTCTCAGGTCTTTAATTTCGATCACACGGAGGTCGCGGCCAATCCGGTGCATCTGCTCTATGTCCTTGAAAAGCAGATCGCCCGTGAGCATTTCCCGCCAGAGGTGGCGGAGCGCTACCTGAGCTATCTGAAGCAGTATCTGGCCCCGCGCTATGCGGAGTTTATCGGCAAGGAGCTGCAGACCGCTTACCTAGAGTCTTACGCGGAGTACGGCCAGAACATCTTCGACCGCTATGTTACCTATGCGGACTACTGGATCCAGGACCAGGAGTACCGCGACCCGGACACCGGCGAGATGATGAATCGCGCATCGTTGAACGAGGAGCTGGAGAAGATCGAGAAGCCTGCCGGCATCTCCAATCCCAAAGACTTCCGCAACGAGATCGTGAACTTCGTCCTGCGCGCCCGCGCCCAGAACGCCGGGGCCAATCCGCGCTGGACCAGCTACGAGAAGCTGCGGGTCGTAATCGAGAAGAAGATGTTCTCCAATACCGAGGATCTGCTGCCGGTCATCTCGTTCAACGCCAAGGCGTCGGTGGACGACAAGAAGAAGCACGAGCAGTTCGTCGACCGCATGACTCAAAAGGGCTATACCGCCAAGCAAGTGCGGCTGCTTTCCGAGTGGTATCTGCGGGTGCGCAAGGCGCAGTGACACGGTTGGGGCGGCGGGGCCGGGCGTCGAATCCCCGGCCTCCCGGCTGGGCGTTCGGAGGTCGGTCAGATTCGATCATGCGTGCAAGCAAGCTTGAGTAGAACGCCCCTATGTCTCATTTTATCGACAGGCGCCTGAACGGCAAGAACAAGAGCGCGGTCAATCGCCAGCGCTTTCTCAAGCGTTATAAGACCCAGCTCAAACGTGCGGTGGCCGATGCGGTCAACAAGCGCAGTATCACCGATATCGACTCTGGGGAGCAGGTCGGTATCCCATCCAAGGATATCTCGGAGCCCTTGTTCCATCATGGCCCGGGCGGCACCCGCGACATGGTGCATCCGGGCAACAAGGATTTTATGTCCGGGGACCGCATTCGCCGGCCCGAGGGCGGCGGGGGCGGCTCGGGTCAGGGTAAGGCGGGGAAGGGGGGTCGTGGGGAGGACGACTTCATGTTCGAGCTCTCCCGCGAGGAGTTCATGGACCTCCTCTTCGACGACCTGGAGCTGCCGAACCTGGTGCGCAACCAACTGATGGGTACCACCGAGTTCAAGACGGTACGCGCCGGCTACAAGACGGACGGTCCGCCGTCCAATATCGATGTGGTGCGCTCCCTGAAGGGCGCGATCGCACGGCGCACCGCCCTCGGCGGGCCCTATCGTGCCCGTATCCGGGACCTGGAGGCTGAGCTCGAAGCCTTGCTCGCCGAGGGTGCGGCAGACGACGACCCGCGGGTACTCGCGCTACGCGAGGAGATCGATCGGCAGAAGACCCGCATCGCGGCACTGCCCTTTATCGACACCTTCGACCTGCGCTATCAGAGCTTCGTGCGCCTGCCGGAGCCCACCAGCAAGGCCGTGATGCTGTGCATCATGGATGTTTCCGGGTCCATGGATCAGGTGCGTAAGAACCTGGCCAAACGATTCTTCATTCTGCTGTATCTTTTTCTGAAGCGCAATTACGACCGGATCGAGGTAGTGTTTATCCGCCACCACACCATTGCCCAAGAGGTGGACGAGCAGGAGTTTTTCTATTCGCGGGAGACCGGCGGGACTGTGGTCTCCAGTGCGCTCAATCTGGCCTACGATGTGCTGCGCGAGCGTTATGACTCCAGCGTCTGGAATATCTATTGCGCTCAGGCCTCGGACGGCGATAACTGGGACTCGGACTCAGCCGTGTGCCGGGATATTCTGGCGGACAAGCTCCTTCCGCTGATGCGCTACTACGCCTACGTGGAGATAACTCCCCGCCAGCATCAAAGCCTTTGGTATGCCTACCAGGAGGTGGCGGGTGTGCACCGGCATTTCGCCATCCGCGAGATCGATGGGGCTGAGGACATCTTTCCCGTCTTCAGGGATCTGTTCAAGAGGCAGGCTGCATGACCAGATGTATTATCTCGGACTCTTCCGAGTGGTCCTTCCCGCTGTTGGAGCGTTTCGACCGGGAGATTGGCAACCTCGCCCACAACGTCTACGGCCTCGATACCTATGCCAACCAGATCGAGGTCATCGGCTCCGAGCAGATGATCGACGCCTACTCTTCGGTTGGCCTTCCCATCAGCTATCATCATTGGTCCTTCGGTAAGCAGTTCGTCGCCACCGAGCAGACTTACCGGCGTGGGCAGATGGGGCTCGCCTACGAGATCGTCATTAATTCCGATCCCTGCATCGCCTATCTCATGGAGGAGAATACCCTGCCGATGCAGGCATTGGTGATTGCGCACGCCTGCTACGGACATAACAGCTTCTTCAAGGGCAATTACCTCTTTCGTACCTGGACCAGCGCCGACGCTATCATCGATTACCTGGTCTTCGCGCGAAGGTACATCGCAAGCTGCGAGGAGCGCTATGGCGAAGCCGAGGTCGAGCTCCTGCTCGACTCCTGCCATGCACTGATGAATCACGGGGTGGACCGCTACAAGCGGCCTGCACCGCTCAGCCTGTCGGAAGAGCAGCGGCGCCAAGAGGAGCGGGCGGACTATATTCAATCGCAGGTTAACGACCTCTGGCGTACCATCCCCACCCACGGGCCAGATGAGGAGCAGCGAAAGGATACCCGCTGGCCGCCGGAGCCCCAGGAAAATCTACTCTATTTTATCGAGAAGAACGCGCCGCTACTCGAGCCTTGGCAACGGGAAGTGGTGCGAATCGTCCGCAAGGTCAGTCAGTACTTCTATCCCCAGCGCCAGACCCAGGTGATGAACGAGGGCTGGGCCACCTTTTGGCACTACACCCTACTCAACCGCCTCTATGACGACGGCATGGTGACCGACGGCTTCATGATGGAGGTCCTGCAATCCCATACCGGCGTGGTGTTCCAGCCGCCGTTCGACGCACCTTATTACAGCGGGATCAACCCCTACGCCCTGGGATTCGCGATGATGCGGGACCTGCGTCGGATTTGCGAGTCCCCGACCGCGGAGGATCGTGACTGGTTTCCCGATATTGCCGGCGGGGACTGGCTTAAAGTCTTGGACTTCGCCATGCGCAATTTCAAGGACGAGAGCTTTATTGCCCAGTATCTGTCGCCTGCGCTGATGCGCGATTTTCACCTCTTCGCCGTTCGCGACGACGACCGGGAAGAGGCCATCGAGGTGACTGCCATCCACGAGGAGGCGGGCTATCGGGCGTTACGTCAGTCGCTTGCGGAGCAATACAACTTAGGGAGCCGCGAACCCAACATCCAGGTGTTCAATGTGGACCGCCGGGGGGACCGTTCTCTGACGCTTCGCCATTACCGGCATAATCGGCGGCCACTGGGGGATTCGGTGGACGAGATGCTGCGGCACATCCGCCGGCTCTGGGGTTTTGCCGTTCGGCTGGAGGCGGTGGACGAGCATGGGAGGGTGCAGTTGGTCGCCGAGACCTGATCGCTGCGCAGAAAGGCTGCACTCGGTCATGGTGGCGGGGATCCGACCGAGGTCGGTCTCTCGCCGGGCTGCCAATCGGCTTCGGTCGGCCCGGACAAGTTAAGGCGGCGGTCGCGTTCTGTCGCGCGTTTTTTCTGCTCGTTTACTGGGGGTGCGAGGATGTGGTCCCGACGCTTCGTCTGGCGTTGCTGGCTGTGGGTGGCGCTGATTCCCGGAGTCGCCCAAGCGGATGGGCTGCTGCGTGGCACTGTAGAGTCGATCCGGGAGGCTGACTCTCCGGTCCTTGGTGGCGTAACCCTTTGGTCCGGCACTGTACTGGCCGAGTTCTACCGTTCTCGGGACTACAAGCTGGCCTGGACCCGCACGGCGGACCTGGACGCGCTGCTGCAAGCGATCGCGGCGAGTCCCGCCGATGGTCTCGACCCCGCGGACTTCGATCCGTCGACCGTCGGCGAGCTGAGCAAAGAGGGTGTCCTGGACGGTTTAGGTCGGGCCGAGCGCCTGGCGGCCGACATCGCCTTGAGCGACATCCTACTGCGTTACGTCCATCATATTCGGTTCGGCAGACTTGACCCGACGCAGGTCAATCGTGGTTGGAATCATCGCCCTCCGGTCCCTGTGGACACTCTGGTGCGCGACATGGAATCCGTACTCCGCGCCGAAGACCCCAAAACGCGGCTCGCACATTTGGCCCCTAGACCGTTCTTCTACGAGAACCTCAAGCGCGCCCTGGGAAACCTGGGCGGTGGCGGCAAGCTTGAGGATCTCCAGCCGATCTCCGCCGGGCGGCACCTCGCCCCAGGCGACCGGGACACCCGCGTACTGCAGATTCGCGAGCGACTGAGGCTCCTCGGCGACCACCCGGACCCGCCTCCCGCGGAGCCGGTTCTCTTCGACGCGGCGCTCGGGGAGTCTTTGAAGGCATTTCAGGCACGTTTCAGCCTGAACCCAGACGGGGTCGCCGGTCCCGCCACCATTGCCGCACTGAACGCGCCGCATGATGCGTCCAAAGTGAAGCAGATTCGCATTAACTTGGAGCGCATGCGTTGGTTCTACGACAGCCTACCCGAGGACTATGTGCTCGTGGATGTGGCCGGTTTCATGGTCCACGTGGTGCGCGGAGGTAAGGTCGACTGGAGCACCCGGGTCGTGGTCGGTACCCCCGAGCAGCAGACTCCGAGCTTTCGGGACGAGATGGAGCACGTGATCTTCAACCCGACATGGACGGTTCCGCCGTCGATACAGAAGAAGATGCGTGGGGCGGGCCGCTTCAAGATGGTGGACCGGCGCACTGGCCGCGCCGTGAGCGGCGGCAACGCGAGCGATTACCGCCGCTACTCTCTGATCCAGGCCGCGGGACCCAATAACGCCTTGGGCCGCGTCAAGTTCATCTTCCCCAACGGCCAGGCGGTTTATCTCCACGACACCCCCAGCAAGGCCCTGTTCAGCCATCCCGTGCGGGCCTACAGCCACGGGTGCGTGCGGGTGCAGAATCCGCTCAAGCTCGCCGAGGTCATCCTCGACCAACCCAACTGGGACCAGTCCGAGATCAACCGCGTCGTCGCCACGAACCGCACGCGCTACGTCCACTTGGACGACCACCTTCCGGTCATCCTCTATTACCTCACCGCTACCGCGGACGCCGAGGGTCGGGTGAGCTTCCGGCGCGACATCTACGGCCGCGATCCGGGAGTCCTGCGAGCTTTCGAGGACGAGCCCAGCAAGGCGCGGGTCACCTTTGCGGCCGCGCAAGGTCCGGCGGCCGTCCCGGCCGCGCCCCAGACTCCCGAGCCGGTCAAGCCCTC
>JBGSOR010000026.1:0-6141 GCA_041738985.1 Chromatiaceae bacterium
GGCGCGGATGGCGTCGAGCGAGGCGCATGGGGTCCAGTCCGTCTCGGGACCCCGACCGCTCGCCGCAGAAACGGAACGGGGTGGCGGCCAGTGCGGGTGACGGTCCGAGGCGCCGCCCCGCGGGCGGTCCCCGGTCACTCCTTGGCGCGCGAGACGTATTCGCCGGTGCGGGTGTCCACCTTGACCAGCTCGCCGCCCTGGACAAAGAGCGGCACACGCACCACGGCCCCGGTCTCGAGGGTGGCGGGCTTGCCGCCGCCGCCGGAGGTGTCGCCCTTAAGGCCCGGATCCGTCTCCACGATGGCGAGCACCACGAAATTCGGCGGCTCCACGGACAGCGGCAGGCCGTTCCACAGGGTGACCTTGCACATGTCCTGGTCCTTGATCCACTTGGCCGCCTCGCCCACCGTGGCGGCATCGGCCGTCATCTGCTCGAAGCTCGTGGGGTCCATGAAATGCCATTG
This sequence comes from Chromatiaceae bacterium, assembly GCA_041738985.1. GTDB lineage: Bacteria > Pseudomonadota > Gammaproteobacteria > Chromatiales > Chromatiaceae > Thiodictyon. The sequence goes on from JBGSOR010000026.1 coordinate 465, forward strand.
CTCCCCATCGCTATAGAGGTACTGCATGTCGGTATCATGGACATCCGCCGCCTCGACCGTGTCGCCCGACTTAAAGGTCTTCTCGACGACCCGGCCGGTCTTCAGGTTGCGTACACGTACGCGGTTGAACGCCTGACCCTTGCCGGGTTTGACGAACTCGTTCTCGACGATGCTGTAGGGGTCTCCGTCCAACATAATCTTGAGCCCGCCCTTGAACTCGTTGGTGCTGAAGGTTGCCATGCCGTCCTCGTTAACAGTGGAGCTTAATCGAACAATGTTAACGCGAAGCGCCGGCACCTGTCAGACCGACGCCTGGCAGCGCGATCTCGCCCTGGCCTACAGGTATGCGGCAGCCCTGCTCGCGCACCTTGGGATCGATGCCCGAGAGGTCCCGGAGCTGGACCCGAAGCCGGGCAGCTTCCGACTGCTCGTACCCCAGGGATTCGCCGCCCTGATGACCCCCGGCGATCCGCGGGACCCCCTGCTCCGCCAGGTCCTGCCCCTGAAGGCAGAGCACGCCCGGACCCCCGGCTATGTGCCGGACCCGGTCGGAGACGGCCCGGCCAGCCGCTTGCCCGGGTTACTGCAAAAATACGGGGGGCGCGCCCTGCTGATGGCCCACGGGGCCTGCGCTGTCCACTGTCGCTACTGCTTTCGCCGCCATTACCCCTATGCGGAGATGGGTGCGCAGGAGGCACGCATGGGGCAGGCGCTGGCCCGGATTGCCGCCGACGAGACCCTCTCCGAGGCAATCCTGAGCGGCGGCGATCCTCTGATGCTGAACGACGGATCGCTCGCGGGGCTGCTCGATGGCCTCGACGCCATCCCCCACCTGCGTCGACTGCGCCTGCACAGTCGCCTGCCGGTGGTCCTGCCATCCCGGGTGTCCGGGCGGCTCTGCACCATCCTCCGTGGACGGCGCCTCCGGACCGTCCTCGTCATCCACGCCAATCACCCCCGGGAGCTGGGCGACGCGGCGCAGACCGCACTGGCGGACCTGGGCCGGGCTGGCGTCGCCCTGCTCAACCAGAGCGTCCTACTCGCCGGGGTCAACGACGGCGTCGCGACACTGGCGGATCTGAGCCAGCGCCTCTTCGAGTGTGGGGTGCTGCCCTACTATCTGCACCAGCTCGATCCGGTCCAGGGAGCCGCCCATTTCGCCGTGCCGGACACCCGCGCGGCCGCCCTGGTGGAGAATCTGCGGGAACGGCTGCCGGGGTATCTGGTCCCGCGGCTGGTTCGGGAGGTGCCCGGGGCGGCATTCAAACAGCCCCTGGCCTGAGCGGGGCGCCGTGACCAAACCTCCCCCGGGCTTGCAGACGCCGATCGGACCCCAAACCTAACCGGGCGCCGAAACAGCGTCGCTACGGGGCGCGCTCCTCGACCCGCTCGGTGGTCCAAGGGTCGGTGCATTTGCGTCCCGAAGAGTGGTCCACCACCCCGAGATATGGAGGAATCATGCAGCAGACGGTCTCAACCCCCCTCGCCCTCGCTCTCACCTTCGCCCTGACCCTCGCCCTCCCCGGTGCCTCCTTCGCCGCGGTCAAGACCGAGGCGGTCCAGTATAAGGATGGCGACCAGATCCTGAACGGCTACGTCAGCTATGACGACGCCATCCCCGGTAAACGCCCGGGGGTGATGGTGGTACACGAGTGGTGGGGCCTTAACGACTACGCCAAGCGCCGCGCCGAGATGCTGGCCGAGCTTGGCTACGTCGCCTTCGCTGCCGACATGTACGGCGACAACAAGGTCACCACCCACGCCGCAGACGCCAAGGGCTGGATGATGCAGATCGCGGACAACCAGGCCGCCTGGCAGCAGCGTGCCCTCGCGGGCCTGGAGGCCCTCAAGTCCAACGACAAGGTGGACACCGAACGGCTGGCCGCCATTGGCTACTGCTTCGGCGGTGCCACCGTCATGCAGCTCGCCTATGCGGGCGCGGACCTGGACGGCGTCGTCAGCTTCCACGGCGCCCTGCCGGTAGCGACCGCGGAGCAACGGAAGAACATCAAACCGAGCATTCTCGTCGCCCACGGCGAACGAGACTCCCACGTCCCGCCGGAGCGGGTGGCGGCCTTCAAGGAGGCCTTGGAGGCCGCCGGGGCCGACTACGAATTCGTGACCTACGGCGGAGCCGAGCACAGCTTCACCAACCCGGACGCGGGGAGCTCCGGCGTGCCCGGACTCAAATACGACGCCAAGGCGGATGCGCGCTCCTGGGCCACCATGCAGGACTTCCTCACAGAGGTCTTCGCCCGCTGAGCCGGCGGATGGGGGCCGGTTGTTTCCCGGCCCCCTACTCCGTCGTCCCGCCGCTCGCCGATCAAGCCGCGAGAGGCACCGGCGAATGCCGAGGCGAGCCTATTGCCACGGCCCCGACGCTGTGAGATCGCGGCACCCCGGGTGCCCCACCGACCCGCCCATCGATGCGGCATAGGCCCCGATCGGTGGGCCAATCCCCGCAACCAGACCCACGTCCAGGCTCGGATTTGCGGGATCGCATGGCGCGATCGCCCTGCGCGGGCGTACAGTTGCGTACGAACCGTCCAAGGGTAGCTCGGACCGCCGCCGGGCGCCCGCCCCTCCAACCCATCGCCGCTTGCGGAAAACGACCATGCTGGACAGCACCATGATCGAGTTGTCGCGCTGGCAGTTCGCCAGCACGGCCATGTTCCACTTCCTGTTCGTGCCCCTGACCCTCGGACTCTCCTGGATCCTGGTCATCATGGAAAGCGTCTATGTGATGACTGGGCGCGAGATCTATAAGGACATGACCAAGTTCTGGGGCAAGCTCTTCGGGATCAACTTCGCCCTCGGGGTTACCACCGGGCTGACCATGGAGTTCCAATTCGGAACCAACTGGTCCTACTACTCCCATTATGTCGGCGATGTGTTCGGCGCCCCGCTCGCCATCGAGGGGCTGATGGCCTTTTTCCTGGAGTCAACCTTCATCGGGCTCTTTTTCCTCGGATGGGAGCGCCTCACCAAGCTCCAGCACCTCACGGTCACCTTCCTCACCGCCCTGGGCTCCAACCTCTCGGCACTCTGGATCCTGATCGCCAACGGCTGGATGCAGAATCCGGTGGGGGCGGAGTTCAGCTTCGAGACGATGCGCATGGAGATGACGAGCTTCGCGGAGCTGCTCCTGAACCCCGTGGCGCAGGTAAAATTCGTTCATACGGTGGCCGCCGGCTATGTGACGGCCTCCATGTTCGTGGCCGGGATCAGCGCCTGGTACATGCTGAAGGGTCGCGACCTGGCCTTCGCCAAGCGCTCCTTCTCCGTGGCGGTTGGCTTCGGGCTCGCCTCGATCCTGTCGGTCATCCTGCTCGGGGACGAGTCCGGCTATGAGGTGGGCGACGTGCAGCGGGTCAAGCTCGCGGCGATCGAGGCGGAATGGGAGACCGAGCCCGCGCCGGCTGGCCTGACAATCTTCGGCTTCCCCAGCAACGAAGACCAGGAGACGCATGGCGCCGTCAAGATTCCTTTCCTGATGGGGCTCATCGCCACCCGTTCCCTGGACGAGCCGGTACCTGGGCTCAAGGACCTGATGAAAGAGCACGAGATCCGCATACGCTCCGGCATGGTCGCCTACGAGTATCTCCAGCGGTTACGCGGCGGCAACGACACCCCGGGCAATCGGGCAAGCTTCGACGAGCATAAGAAGGATCTGGGCTACGGCCTGCTGCTGAAGAAATACACCGAGGACCCATCCCAGGCATCGGAGGAGCAGATCCAGCTGGCGGTTAAGAACTCGATCCCGCAGGTGGCGCCCCTCTTCTGGACCTTCCGTGTGATGGTCGGGGCGGGTTTCTGGATGCTGATGCTTTTCCTGCTGGGCTTCTATTACAACGCCCGCCGGGTCATTCAGGACAAACGCTGGCTGCTCTGGCTCTTCCTGCTCAGCATCCCGGTGCCCTGGATGGCGGCCGAGACCGGCTGGTTCGTGGCCGAGTTCGGACGCCAGCCCTGGGCCATCGGCGAGGTGCTTCCCACCGGATTCGCCGCCTCCAGCCTGACTCCCCGAGACCTGATGATCAGCTTGGGCGGCTTCGCGGTCTTCTATAGCCTGCTCTTCGCCATCGAGATCTTTCTGATGTTCAAGTTCGCCCGCCTGGGGCCGAGCTCGCTCCATACCGGCCGCTATCATCACGAGCCTGGCGCTGTCCATGGGCACGAGACCGGCCACGCGGGCGGCGGCGTCGCCCCGGCAACGGCACCGCAACGGCAGGAGACCTGACCCATGATCCTCGACTACGAAACCCTGAAGCTGATCTGGTGGGTGCTGGTTGGCGTGCTGCTGATCGGCTTCGCCATTGCGGACGGCATGGACATGGGCGTGGGCGCCCTCCTGCCCTTCCTGGGCAAGAACGACGAAGAGCGGCGGGTCATCATCAATACGGTCGGCCCCCACTGGGACGGCAATCAGGTGTGGCTCATCACCGCCGGCGGGGCCATCTTCGCGGCCTGGCCACTGGTCTATGCGACGGCCTTCTCCGGCTTTTATTTCGCGATGCTGCTCGCGCTCTTCGCCCTCTTCTTCCGGCCGGTGGGCTTCGACTACCGCAGCAAGATCGAGAGCCCGCGCTGGCGTAGCGCCTGGGACTGGGGGCTCTTCGTGGGCGGCGCGGTGCCGGCCCTGGTGTTCGGGATCGCCTTCGGCAACCTGCTGCAAGGGGTGCCCTTCCACCTGGACGAGTTTCTGCGACCCTACTACACCGGGAGCTTCTGGGGCCTGCTGAACCCCTTCGCCTTGCTCGCCGGGGTCGTGAGCCTGGGGATGCTAACCCTGCACGGGGCGGTCTGGCTCCAGCTGCGCACGGAGGAGCCCATCGCGTCCCGCGCGGCGGTCTGGGCCAAATGGGTCGGACTCGGGACCATGGCGGCCTTCGCGCTGGCGGGGATCTGGCTGATCCTCGGAATCGACGGCTTCCGGGTGGTGGAGATGCCGCCCCTGGATGCGGTGGCGAACCCGCTTGGCAAGACGGTCGAGATCGCCCGATGGGCCTGGCTTGCCAACTATGCGCTGCATCCCTGGACCCTCGCCTTCCCGCTCCTGGGACTTGGCGGACTGGGGCTTGCGGTCCGGCTCTCCATGAAGGGCCGATCGGGCTGGGCACTGATCGCCAGCTCCCTGGGCATCTCCGGAATCATCCTGACCGCCGGTGCCGCCATGTTCCCCTTTATCCTTCCCTCCATCACCCATCCCGGACACAGTCTGATCGCCTGGGACTCGGTCTCGAGCCACCTCACGCTGACGGTGATGTTTTGGGCCGCGGCGATCTTTCTGCCGATCATCCTGGGCTACACCACCTGGACCTACCGCAAGATGTGGCGGCGCGTGACGGTGGCGGAGATCCGCGCCCAGGACCACCTGGCGTATTGACCGAACCGGGGCCACACCCTGCGGTGCGGCCCGCGATTCCTCACTGGAGACGGCTATGTGGTACTTCGCGTGGATCCTGGGCGTGCTGCTCGCCCTCGCCTTCGGCATCATCAATGTCATGTGGTACGAGTCGGAGCAGTGTCTAGGGGAGCCTGAGGACGATCGGCGCGCCGCCTGAGACAGGCGCGCACCGCTTGGAGCCCAAACGCTGGCTCGACGCCCAGCGGCACCTTGCGGGACGCTGGCTCCCGCTGGCCAGCGGCTGCGCCGCCGCGGGCGGTCTGCTCGCCA
>JBGSOR010000311.1:0-10841 GCA_041738985.1 Chromatiaceae bacterium
CGAGAAACCCTATCGTTACTGATAAACGTCATGGCGCCGCTCGCTTGAACGGCGGTCGTTGTCCTGCCACAACGGTGCCCCGGTCGAAGCGAGCCCTCCAAGCATTCCGCGGCCTTGTTCATGCCCGGAACCGACGTCGGCCTATCCTTTATTCGAGCCGAAGGTTGGTGGAGCAGCCGCGGCTGGGCACTTTGAAACACCGCTTTGTTGCGCTCCAAGGCTCGGCGTGCGCCAGCGGGATGTGTCACGCGAGCCATAGGCAGCCCTGGCACGTCGTAACGGCCTAATCCCGACCCTGAGTCTTCGGTGACCGGAACGGGGTCATAACCGGCCTCTCCGGAGTGCGACCGCCAGCGTCCGCAAAGCGCAGATCCGCCGCTCGATAGGCCGCGCTTGAACGGCAGTTCCTGGGGACGGAAGAGTCACTGGTCCTGGTCCGGCCAGTGACCGGTCTGGGTCGTCACCTACCCTTGGTCACGGCAGTAGACAGCGTACAGGAGGTGCTCAATGGCGAGAACCTGGGCGCCCGCATCGGCTTTTCGGGCATTGCCGACCGGAGATCTTAAGCAACGACTGCCGCTGGCGCCCTGATCCTCGATTCCTCTTTCGCGGCTGAATGGCGCGAACGGGCCCTCTGGAGCTCAGGGCCCGGCGAGCCCGGACGAGCAAGGAGTCAGACCGCCATGTCGACCAGGGTCGGTTGGAGCAGTCGCAATGCGTCGGCGGTCGCGAGCGAGACGATGTAGCCGCGCTTGCCGCCGTTGATATAGATCCGCGGCAGCTCCGCGATTCCTCGCTCGCAATAGACGGGCATGCGGCGGCGCGTCCCGAACGGGGAGGTGCCGCCGACCCGATAGCCCGTGTGCTTGTCCGCCACCTTGGGATCGCAGGGCGCGATGCGCTTGACCCCGATCGCTCGCGCCAACGCCTGTGTAGAGACCTGGCAATCCCCGTGCATCAGCGCGATCAAGGGATTCGCTATTTCATCCTCCATGACGAGCGTCTTGACGACACAATGCTCGTCTACCCCGAATGCGCGTGCGACGTGACCGGTGCCGCCGCCCTCGACATACTCGTACAGGTGACCTTCGAAGGGGATCCGGGCGGCGCGAAGGACGCGAACGGCTTGCGTGACAGGTTCTTTCAAGGGCTTTAGTCCGCTCGGCTGGAGCTGGCTCCAGGCCGCCCGCGCTACGTAACCGATCGGTCTGGCGTCGAGTCTTGTTCCGGTGCAAAGGCTCGGTCGAGTCGGTCTTGGTACTGCTGTTGGACGACATCGCCGAGCCCGTGTCCGCGGCTCTCCTGAAGACGCAGCTCCAGCAGACGCAGGCACCTGAGCTGGCGGTCCCGCAGGTCCGGGTCCCGGATACGCGCCAAGAGCGCCTCGGCGTCCTTGATCTCGCGCAGGGCCTCGAGCTCGGGCGGCAGGTAGCCCGCGTTCTTGAGAAGCCGATAGCCGGCGCGCAGGTGCTCGGGCACCATCGACAGGTCCTCGTGCGGCAGGGGCCGACCCTCGCCAGGCAGGCCGCTGAGCTCGCCGCGTTCGATGGCCGCTTGGATGTGTTGCTCGGCGAGGCGCTCGATCAAGTCCACGTTGCACTCCCGTCCCCGGTGCCGGGCACCAACTGGCCACCGCCAGTGGCCCGCCGTCTCCGGCGCGAAGCGCGGGAGGGTGCTGCGATAGTCGGAGCTGTCCAACCGGCTTCGGACAGCCCGAAGTGCTTGACTTTGCCTTGCTGAATCAGCTCCTTCACGGTCGAAAAGGCGTCTAAGTCGAACGCCTACCCCCGCGGCTGAGGAACGGATGTTCGATCTCTCGAATCGCGGCGCAAAACCAGTGGCGCTATGACCGAGACCACCGGGTCAGAGTCCCATCAGATAGGCGTGCAATTCCTCGGCCTCTCGATACGCCGCTTCATCGTCGCGATCCTGGCCGCGCGCCTGGTAACGTTCCTGGATCAATGCGGCGTATTTTTCCGCGAAGGCATCGACTGGGAGGACCTTGTCTGCCAGCAATGCCATGGTGATGACCTGGTCCTCGGCAAGATCGAGATAGAGCGCTTCCGAATTCATGGTAGATGCTCCCGGTGAAGTTGGTCCGTGCGTTGTTGTTCCGTTTCCGGATCATCGGCGGCGATCCTGACCGCCGCCCAGCCGTCGCAGTGCGCCTTCATCGCCGCCAGCTTGGCGGTGGCGGTCTCCAGCGCCATCTTGCCCAGCAACTGCCGCAGCGGATGGTCCGACTCCGGGTCTGCACGACCGCCGCGGTAGCGCGGCACGGATCTCAAGGCGGCTGGTCCCTGGACCCGCGGATCGTCTGCCTGCGCGCCCCGGCGATAGCATCGTAGTCCGGGATGTCCGCTGCGTCTCGTTCGCGGAGCCTCCCGCCCAGTGAGGGTCGTTTGCGGGTGGTTTGCGCCAAGGCATCTCCGAGTCGCCCAGGCAGCCCGGAGGGACCCCCGGAGTACCGGACATGGTTCCGACTTTCCTCTTGCAACTGAGGCGAGACGAGCCGGTTGTCAATGTCGGCTGACTTCGCGACAACGGCCAGTCATCGTTGCAGCCCCACTGACCGCTTCGGTCGGCTCCGGTGTTCGGTGTACGCGGACCGCCGAGCGTTCCCGGCCGGCAGCGATCGGCCAAGAGGTCGTCCATGCTATGGAACGTGGTACAACCGACACCCGATTGCAGAGGACTCACCACTCCGGGGCCACGGGAGGCACCCATGCCCATCAAACAAGTGCTCACCGAGGGCGACAAGCCCGTGAAGGTCTGGACCGACGAGCTGGACGCCTATGCGCGGGCGCAGTTGGTGAACGTCTCCAAACTGCCCTTCATCCACCGCCATGTCGCCGCCATGCCCGACGTGCACGGCGGGATCGGTGCGACCATCGGCAGCGTCATCGCCACCCATAAGGCCATCGTCCCAGCCGCGGTGGGGGTAGACATCGGCTGCGGCATGGCGGCGGTGCGCCTTTCGTTGAGCGCCGAGGACATCGACGAGCGCTCCCTGAAGAAGGTCTTCGACCAGATCGGCCGGGACGTCCCGGTGGGCCGTGCCCAGCACAAAGACGAGCGGGCACTGACCGCGGCCGCCCTCCCCTTCGACGCCCCGCTCAAGGCGATGACGCAGAAGCACCCGCAGCTGCTCAAGGCGTTCGGACGCTTCTCCAACTGGGTCAATCAGCTGGGCACCCTGGGCGGGGGCAACCATTTCATCGAGGTGTGCCTGGACGAGTCGGACCAGGTCTGGGTCATGCTGCACTCGGGCAGCCGGGGCATCGGCAATGCCATCGGCACCTATTTCATCGATCTAGCCCGCCGCGACATGGAGCGCTGGTTCATCCAGCTGCCGGACCGGGACCTGGCCTATTTCCCGGAGGGCAGCGCGCACTTCGACGACTATGTGGCGGCGGTCTCTTGGGCCCAGTCCTATGCGCGGGAGAACCGCGACCGGATGATGACCCTGGTTCTCGCCGCCCTCGCCCGCCACCTGCCGTCCTTCCAGCCAACCATGTCCGTGGTCAACTGCCACCACAACTATGTGGAGCGGGAGCACCACTACGGCGAGAACGTCTGGGTCACCCGCAAGGGGGCCATCCGGGCGCGGGAGGGCGACCTGGGAATCATCCCCGGCAGCATGGGGGCGCGCAGCTATATCGTGCGCGGTCGGGGCAACCCGGAGAGCTTCTGTTCCTGCGCCCACGGTGCGGGCCGGCGCATGAGCCGCACCGCGGCCGAGCATCGGTTCACCGTCGCCGACCTGGCGGCCCAGACCGCGGGGGTCGTCTGCCGCAAGGACAAGGGCGTGCTGGACGAGATTCCGGGCGCCTACAAGGACATCGACCAGGTGATGGCGAACCAGGCGGACCTGGTCGAGGTGGTGCACACCCTTAAGCAGGTGGTGTGTGTGAAGGGGTGATCCCAAGACGGAGCGGTTCTCGCGCCAAGGCGCCAAGCTCGTACGACCGGCTCGATCTGCCGGAGGAAATGAACGAGCGCATCTCGCAGGAGGTCTTCCAGCTCTTCGAGAACGCGTTGCAGTGAGGCGGTGGCCGACATGAGCGATCGCCGCTTTTGCGTCGACACGACGAATCAGCCGCCCCAACCCTGCCGCATCAGATTGTCGAGATCGCGCCGCGCCAGCACGGCCGCACAGTCCCGCCAGGCATTGTCGCTGGGCTTGATGCTGTCGTTGTAACGCAGGTCGAAGCCGGTGGCCTGGCGGCGCTCTTCGATGTACTGGTCCATCCGCTCGCCCAAGGTCTCGATGTCGTCGATCCAATCGACCTTGATCGTATCGGGGAGACCGCCGAACAGGTCGTAGCGGTTGCGCATGCGCTCGGAGAGACGCTCGTAGACCTTCTCGTCCACCGTGCCCTGGTGGACCAGGTTCAGCATGTCCACCGTCGAGCGTGCCTGACCGAAGCGCTTGATGCGGCCGATGCGCTGCTCGAGCCTGGTCGGGTTCCAGGGTAGATCGACGTTGATCAGGGTGCCCAGGGTCTGGAGGTTCAGGCCCTCGCAGGCGGCGTCGGTGGCGACCATGATGCGGATAGCGTGGTCGGCGACCATCCGTTTCAGGGCCTCGCGGGCGATGCCGACCGCCTCGCCGTCCCGGTAGAGCCGGCTTCGATCTGCGCCGGCATAGAGTCCAACGATCTCGCCCGGCAGCTCCGCGGCCAGGGAGTCGGCCACCCACCTGGCCGTGTCGTGGTACTGGCTGAAGACGATGCAGCCGAGCTCCAGCCAACCCTCGTCCTTCAGGTAGTAACGGATCGCCCGCAGCTTCGGATCGTCGTCCATGCCGTTCAGGGCGGCGATCAGGCCTTCGAGTGCAGCGCGCTCGGCATCGGTTTGGATCTCCAGCTCGGTCTCGGCGTCTTCCGTCTCCTCTTGGATCTGGCGCCCTGCGAGCAACGCTGTCGCGGTGTTGATGCCGGCCACGCGGCTCGAGCAGACCCGCTGCTCCATCAGGTTCTTCATGAAGCCACCGCCCTTGCCGCGCTTGGCGAGCACAAGGCCAAAGGCGCGTGCTTCCTGGTAGGCCCGATCGAAGTCGGGGGTGCTGCGCAACGCGCTCGCCTGGAACAGGGCGTTGAACCGGTGCGGGTCCTTGACCAGCCCCCCTTCCGGATGAACGTTGACCGCGATCCTATCGAGCAGCCCTTGGGCCTCCAGGGTCGCACGCTTGCGCAGAACGACATGGCGGACGAAGGGGTTCTCGCGTTGGAAAAACGAAGCGCCGTCGATCGATCGCTCTAACTCGGTCTCCAGATCGTCCCGCAGCTCCGTGGACAGCAACGGCAACGCGCCCGCCAGATGCTCGGTCCGGCGCAGCCCGAGCTCTTCGCGCAGGTTACGCAACAACCGGCGGGCGTTGGGCTCGTTGGTGGACTCCATGGTCGGCAGCGGCGAGCGCAGCAAGCGCCAGCCATAGTCGAGATCCAGGACTCGCTCCTCCCCGCACAGGATGGGCAGTACGCGTCCCGGGTTGTGCCAGGTAGCCAGTTCGTTGCCGAGCACGAAGCCGTTGCTACCCCGGTGCAGCACCCGCACCAGATCCCACAGGTCTTCGGCTTGGGTCTGGATGGGCGTGGCGGTGCCGAGCAGGACGTGGTCCGCCCGATTGGCGATCGCGTGCATGAAGGCCAGCAGCTCGTTCGGTTCACCGGCCTTCTGGCCGTAGCCCTGGCGCGAGCGCGCCTTGTGGGCCTCGTCCAGGATGACCAGTTCGAAGGCGAGTCCGGTCAGGACCTCCTTTTCCTTCGATGGCTGCACCATCAGCCCGGTGGAGACGATCCCGATGCGCAATGGACAGCGGGCGATGTGCTCCGGCCCGCTCGGGGAGATCGCCCGCTCCTCGGGATCGAGCCACACTTTGCGGCTGGAGTGCCAGCGGGCACAGGGAATCCCGAGCTTGTCGATCATCTCCGTCTGCCACTGTTCGCACAGGGTGGCCGGGGCGAAGATCGCGATGGGCTTGCGGCGGCGCGCCGTCCGCTCGGATAAGAGGCAGAGCGTCAGGGCCGCGGTCCCAAGCGAGAGTGTCTTGCCCAGGCCGACCTCATCGGCCAGCAGCAGGCGCACCTGGCCGTGGTCGTTGTAATGCCGCAGACACTCGGTCACGAATCCCTGTTGCCAGGGTTGCAGCGCCATGCCCTCGCGGTACAGGGGGGACTCGATCAACGCGGCGGGGGCGAGGGTCTCCTCGGTCTCGATCGCCGGAAGCCCGACCTCGGTGCGCCGGCCGCGGCGTCGGACCTCGCGGCAGACCGCTTCCGGCAGGGGGCGCGCCGCATTCCACAGGTACTCGAATTCCGCCTCGATCCAGGCCACCCCCTCGGGGGAGTCGTCCTCCCAGAGGATCTCGTAGTGGTCCTGCCAGCCGTGGCGGGTCTCGTTCATGGAGCCGATGAAACCGACCCGGCGCCCGTCGGCCCGCTCGATGACCCCGGCCTTACCGTGCACGAAGCCGCAAATGCTGTCCGGCGCCACCCGGATCACCTGGCCGCGGCGGGCCAAGAAGGCGTCCAGCCGCTGGTAACGCTCCCGGTTCAGCAGGGACTCCGCCTCGATCGAGCGCTCGTTCCAGAGCCCCAGCATCCGCGCCTCGCGCACCTGGGCGACCTTCAGGTCTTCCGGGGTCAGGTCCACGTTGCAGACGATCCGCACGTCCGCCACCGAGTCCAGCCATTCGTGGGCGACCTCGAATAGCGAGCTTGTGAAGTAGCCGGCGATGCGCCGGTAGCTGCGCGCGCCTTGGAGGTGTTCGGCGAGGAAACTCCGATCGAGCCGATCGGTGCGCGAGGACAGGCGGCGGATCATCCGAACGGGCACTCGACCCGCAGCCCGGGGATCTGCTTGAAGTCATCCAGGTTGCTGGTGAGTACCGGAAACCCATGGGCAATGGCCGTCGCAGCGATCTGCAAATCATGAACGCGGCTCTTCATCTGCCCGCGTGGCCGCAGAAAGTGGGCATACAACTCCGCGTAGACCCTGGCGACCGCCTCCGTGAAGTCCAGCACCGGCAGACTTCCGATCAGCCCCTCGACGAAGGCGGATCGTTGCACGCGTTGGGCCGGTGTTGCGGCCAAGTGGACTCCAGCCAATGGCGGCGATGTAGCCCTCGCCGTAGTGCGCAAAATCCGCCAGGCGCTCCAGTGCGAAGTGCCCATTTTGTGCATCGATGAAGACATTGGTGTCGATCACGAGTCCCATGGCGTATCCGGCAGCTCGCCCGCCTGGCGAATCAGCGTCAGATCGTCCGCCATGGCTCGGTCGTCTGGATCCAGCTTGGGCAGGGAGGCCAGCAATTCGCCGAGTCGTGCAATGGGGTAGCCGCCCTTCGCCGGCGGACTCAGCTCAGCGACGGTCTGACTGCCCTTGGTGATGGCCAGTCGTCGACCCGTCAGCCGCACCCGGTCGATCACGACCGAGAGATTACGCACCAGCTCAGTCGTCGTTACGCTCTCGGTGAGGTCGTGTCGCATGTTACCGCCGGGGCCAAATCAGGCCGTCAAGGTTGGTCCGTGAATCTGCATTGAGCGAATACGATGTATTTTACACAATGCCAAGCACCGCTCCGTGGGTGGCGGCGTGCAAATGGGCCGTTGGAACAAGCGAGATCCTGCATGTGCCCACCTAACCGGCCGACAGCCGCTGGTTGCGGATGCGACTGGCGATGGCCTCGGCGGCGCGGCGAATCTCAGGGCCGCGGGCCTTGGCGGCGATGAAGTCGGCCATGTCCATCAGGACCGGGCGCTTGTCCAGATAATCCGCCAGGGCGTCGCGCAGGTTGGCCATGACGACCGCCGGGTCCTTCTCGGCCAGGAATTCCTGGATGGCGACGATCAGGGCACCCAGTGGGGTCGGGCCGATCTCCGTGCGGTCGGTGAGATCCCGGGGCTTGAACTCGGTGACGGATTTGAGCCGCGCCGCGTTGGGCTTGATGCTCGCCATCACCGCCGCGTAGTCGGCGACGCGAAATGCCTTGGCGAAATTTTGGTAGTTGTCGAGCTTCGCGGCCCCGGTGGTCTCCATGTCCAGCATACGTAGATAGAAGCGCTGCATCCCGCCGATGGCCGCCCAGGTCTCGCGGTCGAGCCCCTCCGGGACCAAGAGGCTGTTGGCGGTCTCGGCGGCCTGCTCGACGATCTCGTCCACCACGGTCGTCTCGCCCTTGCGCCGCGGGCGCAGGGCAAAGGCGGTCACATCCTCGCCGCCGATGCTGGTGTAGCCGGTCAGCACCTTGAGCGCCGCCGCGTAGCCGGCCATTTGCAGGTCCGAATCGTTGAAGACCGGGGCGCCCATCTTGGCCGCGGTCTCGGTGTTCAGGTGCATCATCTGCTTGATCTGGGCGTCGACCTCCCGTTTGACCTCTGGGAGGATGCGTTGTTTGAAGCCAGGGCGCTCGCCGGCCGGGCGCTTGCGCAGCATCAAGCCCCGCTCCTGGGACAAAATCAGTCGGCAATTTGAAGGCAGTGTCTGGAAAGTAGGCAAAAGAACGCACACCCCAATTGAACAGTGTGTTCAACGCTTGATTGATGAAAACGCGATCAAGGCACATCTCTCGCCCAGAGCCAGCACTCCGAGAGTGAATCCCGACAAGTTTGGAAAAATAATTCAGCAAGTTGGAAAAGCATAGAGCAGCCCAGGCTTGACCTCGCATCTTTGCCGCTACTGTTGACAGCAGCAGTAGCTGCCGTGGCGAAAACAATTGATACCAATACATCCAGCCACGTGTGCGAATCGGCTCATCAGTCTTGTCGCCAGGCTCGATTGCCATATCTGGTACAAAACCATCGGCCAGCCAACTCTCGAGATTCTCGGCAACGATTACCTCAACGTGGCGCTCGCGATTCATATCCTCTTGCGTTACAGAGCAAAAGTATGTTTCCTGACGAGATTTCGCCAATGAGCTGCGAGTAATCCATTGGATGCAGTAGAGCCGCTCCTGAAAGACATCACCTGGGCGTGGTTTGAAGTCGTGCCTCTCCAAGGGCCGGAGCCGGTTAGCGGCATTACCATCGGCATCACGATAGTCGCCGCGCAGGGTCTTAATTGGGATCCGATAGGACTTTCCGTTCAGTTCATAGACGAGATTATTCTCGCGCACAGTGCCCTGTTCGGCAGCCTTCATCTCTTTGGCGGAGACACCGGTGAGAATTTCGAAATCGAAACGCTTGTTTGCGTGGTCGGGGACGAGCTTCGCAATAACATTGCTGGTTTTCGAGATGACCCAGCTCGGTGCCATCGGTACCATCCAGCCGGTCTCCGGGCAACACGTCTCCAGGCAGTAGAGATACGCTTTCGCCCGGTTGCCGTGGCTATCGTGCTCGATCCCCAGCGCCGTAATCTCCCGATCCACCGCCTCGGCCACCTCGCGCTGCGCCCGCTCAATCTCGGCACGCTTCTCCGGCGAGGCGCCAATGATATTGAGCGCCCCCCAGGTCAACATGCAGGCGATGGGGTTGAGATCCGAGGCATAGACATCGCAGCCGAGCCGGGCGGCCTCGAAGGGGATGGAGCCGCCACCGCAGAAGGTGTCGCCGACCCGCGGCCGATGGCCGTAACGCAGGATGCCCAATTGCTCGACCAATTGCTGATGGGAATGGGCTTCGATCCCCAGGTGTCCCAGATGGTCATTCACGGCCGGCCAGATCGGGGCGTAGAGGGCGGTCTGATCCAGCTCCTCCGGGCGCTTGCAGAGTCCCGCACGTTCCTCGTAGGTGGGCCAGGTCGCCAGGGCGCGGGTCAGCAGGTCAAGTTTGTCCGCCTCGTCGATGTCCCGGCGCCAGCGGATGCGCAGCCCTGGCCAGGCGTCGAGGTCCAGCGGGAACTGGGCGCCGGCGATCTCTTCTCCGTCCGCCTCGTCGCCCCGATGTGAAAAGGCGAAATAGCGCCAAGGGTCAGGCAGCGTGACCCGCTCGGCGATCTCATTGGGGCTGATCTTCGGCTCCCGCCGCGCCAGGCCCCCCTCGTCGAAGGCCATGAGCTTCTCGAAGATCGCCAGGTCCTTCTCCGGGTCATCGGTCTGCGGCAACAGGCTCCCGAGCACGATGGCCCGCACCAGAATCAGCGGCTTACGTCCCTTCCAATAAGAACCCAGTGCGGTCAGCGTCTGCCCTGCCCCGGCCTTGCGCTCGCGTTGCGCCTCAAACGAGACCTTCTGTGCTGGAAACACCGCCTCGATCAGCGCCGGGGCATCCTTGAGCGCGAAGGGCTCGATGCGTGGAGCTGTCGGTGCGTCGATGGGGCGGTTCATGGCGGGGCGTCGCCTCGACCCGCCGATTCTGGCGGCGGCTGGCGAATCCAGTCCTCCAGGGGTAGGTCCGGAAACCGACGGAAGTGCCGGAGGTTGCCCGTTGCCAGCTCCGCACCGCGGGCCAAGGCGATGGCCGCGATCATCAGGTCGGCATCGGCCAGCGTCTCGCCGGCACCGCGCAGGGCGGCCTTGTGCTGGCCGAACTGCCGGGCGGCCGGTCGATCGATCTCGACGATGTCGAGTGTGCTCAAGAGGTCCGCGACCAGCGCGCGGGCCCGCTCGGGGTGCGCCGACTTGGCGGCCCCGTATTCCAGCTCGCAGGCCGTGATCCAGGTGGTGACGACCCGTGCGCTGGTGTGCCGACGCCACTGCAGTACCTGCGGATTGCCCCGCAGGATCTCAACGCAGACGTCCGTGTCCAGCACCTTCACAGATCGACCTCGCGGCCCTCGGTGCGTGCGTCGTAGATGTCCGAGACCATCGCATCCAGCGCCGCATCGCCGCCGGGCCAGCGGCCACCCAACCGCTCCCAGGCGACGAGCTGCGCGTCGCGCTCCGCCTCGGCGATGCTCGC